>NZ_NEGD01000010.1:0-176788 GCF_002135245.1 Acinetobacter sp. ANC 4218
ATCTACTGTTAATGAACCGGTATCTGTACTGCTGTTCCCTGCAGGATCTGTCGCTGTGACTTTAACCGGATAGCTGCCATCGCCTAAAGGAGGCAATACGTTATCTGCAAGGCTCCAGGTTCCATCACCATTGTTCGTTGCCGGATATTTAACACCATCCACTTCAACCACAACAATCGCTGTTGGGTCATTCACCGTACCGCCCAGTGCCGGGGTGCTGTCATTGCTGTTGCTGTCATTTACAGTAACCACTGGTGCAGTAATATCTCCAACACTATTATCATCATCGTTACTAGCCGCCACAGCCAATCCCACCAAAGGAATCAAAGCCAGTAACCAATACGGATTAAACTCATAGGCAGCTGCAACCAAAGGTTCACCACCCAATGCCTGACCAGCACTGACTTCTTCAGCCAGCATACTTACAGCATGTTCTTGCAAACCACTTTCTGGCACATAGGCATAATAACTGCCATTTTCATGCAGACCGATCAGTAAATTACTGGTCACCCCATCGTGACCATAGTAATCCTGAATAATCAGGTCAGCATCAAGTGGATCTGATGAACCATCTTCAAAACCAATATGCAAGTCATTGCCCACACGCTTAATTTTAATATTTTCAGGGGCAAATTGAGTTGCATCATCAATCAACTCGTAATTGACATTTTTTTTGGCCTGAATAATCATAGGCTGATCGGGTGTTTTGGTAACGTTAAGAGTTGAAATTATTTTCTTAGCACTATGTATTTTTACAGTAATGGTTTGATTATTCATAAGGTTAATCCTGATCTGCTAGCCAGATTTCAAAAATTTATTAGAAAGTTCAATTAGATTTGAAAAGCTTTATTCAGCTTTAATGCCGTAAGTAATAATTTCTACACGTCGGTTAGACAGATCACATTGCTCACGAGCCAGCTTGTCTTTTGCATAACGACTCTGACAATCACTGACCACCAGGTCTTGTTCACCGCGTCCTTCGACTGAAATATTCTGTCTAGCCACACCATACATTGTCAGTAAATTGCGCACTGTTTCAGCACGTCGCAAAGATAGCTGCTGATTAAAAGCTTCAGTTCCTACAGGATCGGTATAGCCCAGAACGCTAATATGACTAACCTGACTTTGTTCATTGATAATTTGATCTGCAATTGTTTTAACTTCTTCGCGACCTTTTTTTAACATGTCATTTGGGCCTGATTTTGCATAAGCAAATAAGGTATTTGCCTGTAAGGTATATTTCTTCAAGACAGTTTGGACAGGGACATTGACATAGACTGGTTTTGCACACACCTTATTTTTTTCAACACGTGGGAGCGTATGGGTTTGTTCACGAACGGTAGGAAGGATCTGCTGGGCCTGTGCTTCTGTTAATGGCTGAATTTTAATAGACTGATTAGCATCCTCAACAAGTTTAAAATACTGAATTTTCCCTTCAGGCAAATCATAGACCTGAGTTTTCTGCCGTACCTTTGAATAATCCAACTCACTTTGGGTAAAAGCAGCACTCATTTGAGTCGGATTTGCACATACAGGCAGCATTTTATAACCACCCGGTTGAAGCGAAGTTAAATACTCTCCTTCCAGAAAAATATTAACGGCTGGACCATTGAATGCATTTTCCTCTCGGAGAAAGACTGCCATTGTTTGATCCGGTCTAATATGATCAGACAAAATCATAGACGCAGGATTAAATGTTTTCCAATGCTCTAAAGGAGACTGATTATTAATAGAAGCACATCCCGACCCAAAAATAGAAAGCCCCGTTATTAAAACTAATTTTCTAATACTCATATCCCACCACCCTTAAACCCTTAAAAAAGCAAATCCAATGTAAAATTCTTAAAAAAAGTATGGATTTATGTGACTTAATTCACATTTAAACTTAATAATCATATAAAAAATATACTCAAAAAAATAGTATAAAAATCATCTTTTTTAATTTATTTATATCTCTTTTTATTAATAGAAAAAAGGTTTTATTTCCATTTAAATTGGAATTTAAATAAGAATAATTTTTATTAAAATCAAGTTTTCTCGAGGATTTTATATTAATAATTTACAATAACTTGCTTATATTTATACGTGATAAATAATTTATGTAAGACATGATTCTAGTTGATTAAATGAATATTCATGGTACATAAATTACACTTTCAATACATTAATTACATAAAAAAATACCAAATAGCAAAAGCTTCTACCAAATAAATAAAGTTAAAAATACACATTTCATTGCAACTTTGTGCTGAATAATGAAGTAATCAAAGTGAGTCACTCAAAATCACGCACCCGGTTTCAAGCTAGAAAACGAGATTCTTCTCTGCATACAGCATTGAAGTAAACACTAGAGCTTGTTCGATTTGTTTTGATCAAAGTGTTCCTGAGATGATGCTGACCTCTAGACAAGACCTATATATTCAAGCCTAACTACTGCAGGTTGATATTTTTCAGCTTTCCAAACCATTCCCTTGAAGATAGAAACTTAAATGTTGTGATCCTAAACACAGCAGGCATTCCTGTTTAAAAACTGTGGTTGTAGTCTCCTTCAAAGATTCGATATTTTATAAACCAAAATCACTTCCGGGTTTATTTCCCCATCATCGTGCTGTGTATTTTTAAGATGCATCTCCTCAATTAAACCTAGTAAAGCCCAGCAGATACTGACAAGAAGTTTTCAGCTCATGTATGTCTTATCCAATCTCAAGTGAATAAAAAAGCCAAATTTCATAAAAATTTGGCTTAAGTTTTTAAATTAAAATATATTTATATTTAACGTTCCTGCAATGCCTGCTTCATACGGGTAATTGGCTTGATCAGGTATTGAAAGATCGTTTTTTCTCCAGTCTTGACATCCACACTGGCAATCATACCGGGAATAATCGGCATAGATTGTCCATTTTTATCCTTCAGTGAATTTTTATGGGTTTCCACTAAAATCCGATAGTAAGCTTCATCTGGATTCAGATTCAATTCACTTGGTCGCGCCTTGTCACGTAAGGTATCAGGACTGATCAGGGTTACTTTTCCTTCTAATCCACCATACAGCGAATAATCATAAGCAGTAATTTTTACAATTGCATCTAGCCCCGGACGGACAAATGCCACATCTTGCGGACGGATATAAGCTTCAACCAGTAATTTGTCATCCAATGGTACAATTTCCATAATGTCTTGCCCCGCCTGAACTACACCACCCAAGGTATTGATTTTAATGTTTTTCACAATACCCCGTAATGGTGCCCGAATTAAGCTGCGGTCTACAGGGTCGGCACGCATTGCCATATTTTCTTTGGCCTGTGCCAGTTCAGATTCAATTCGAACCAGCTCGTTGTTGGCATCGGCCGCATACTGGTTGCGTTTTTCATTGATTTGCAAAGCCAGATCTGAAGACTGACGACGCATCCGCAGCAATTCAACTTCTGACATCACACCTTCTGCGACCATCGGTGCAGTAATCCCAATTTCCCGGTCCAACATGGCTTTACTTTGCTGCAAACCGGATACAGCATCTTCAACTGCACGACGACGGGCTTCATAAGCGGCACGTTCACGACGCTGCAAGTCCAGACTAATCCCTGCAGGAAATTGAATTGCAGTGCCATAAGATTCTGCTCGCAAGCGGGCTGCCATGGCTTCCAAGTTGGCAACCTTGGCCTCGCTTTCACGTAATACTGCGGCACTACGGGTATCATCCAAAGTGAGGAGAATTTGCCCTTTTTTGACCACATCACCTTCTTTTACCCGCATTTCCTTGATGATTCCCGGGTCCAGGCTTTGTACAATTTGTTCGCGACTGGTTGGAATGACACTGCCTTGCCCCCGAGTCACCTCTTCAACCGTGCTGTTATAGGCCCAGATCACGAACACCACCAAAAACACAAACAGCAAACCGATCATCCAAAATAAACCGGTATGCTTTTCTTTTTGCAAAGCAGCATTCAGATCATTCACCAATTTCAGATCTTTGGAATGTATCTTTTCAGATGACTTGGTTGGATTATCCTTCATACATTTTACTCAATATTATGTGTGTCGCTGGCTCGGGCTTTCTTCATTCAAGTCAGATTTAGGCGGTCGGATGCTCTGCTTCAGCTGTCTGGGCGGCATTCGTATCGGTCTGCGTCGAACTGTTGGTTGCCACTGAACCCGCCATAGCCGCAGGTCGAATCACCCGTTGTGTCGCTGTACGTGCTTTTTGTTCATTTTGTGTCAACTTTTTAAGCACGGCATCACGCGGTCCATCCATGACAATTTTGCCTTGATCCATCACCACAATTCGATCGACAATGCTTAACACCTGCATCCGGTGAGTCACAACCAACAGAGTTTTGTCTTTACACCATTGTCCCAAGGCTTGTAGAGCTTTCTGTTCTGTGCCTTGATCCAGCCCTGTAGTGGGTTCATCCAGAAGCACCACTTTCGGATGACGCAAGGTCAGACGCGCCAAAGCAATAACCTGTTTCTGCCCGCCAGATAATCCCTGTCCATCCTCTCCCAAGGGCATGTCCAGACCTTTAGGATGGTTTTGAATCATCTGCTCCAGACCAAAACGTTTCAGTGCATTAATCAAATCCTGATTACCGCTAAAACCATCCTGACGGGCCAGATCCAGATTTTCGCGCAAGCTGCCTAAAAATAATCGTGGCGACTGGCCCAGCATCGCGATCTGGTTGCGCAAGTAATTCGGATCAAGCTGTCTTAAGTCTACGCCATCTAAAGTGACATTGCCCTGACTCGGAGTAAATAAACCACTGGCCAGTTTCAGCATGGTGGTTTTACCACTGCCAATTTTACCTAGAATTCCAACTTTCTCGCCCGGCTTCAACTGCAAACTGACATTTTGTAATACCTCTGGCGTATCTGCCTGGTATTTGAAACTGACCTGCTGCACATTCAGCTCACCTTCAACCCGATCCAGACTGATATATTCACGCTCTGGATCACGCTCAATTTTTCGGTCAATAATGCTTTGTAAGCCCTGCATCCCCACTTTGGCTTGCTGGAAACGAATCGCCAGGTTGGCAATTTGCGCCAAAGGAGCCAGCGCACGACCCGATAAAATCACGGCGGCAATCAACGCACCCATAGTGATTTTAGAATTGGCATCCGGACTATGAATCAGATAAGTCCCAACAATGACCAAAATCACCGTATTGAGTTGCTGAATACCAACCGAAAAATTCACCACAAAATTGCTTAAATCACGGGTTTTAGTACTTGAAGCTGCACTGCGGGCTGTATAAAAATCCCACTTTTCTTGCGCCCAGCTGGCAGCATTGTTGGTTTTTAAAGTTTCAATCCCTTCAATCGCCTCAACCGCCAAGCCTTGTCGTTGTGAGCCTTCACGCATGGACTCATTGATATAACGTGCAAGAGGACCTTGTGCCAAAAAACCCACCAGCATCACAATAGGGATCAAAATTAAAGGTACCAAAGCTAATTTTCCGGCAATCAGCCAAATCACGGTGATAAATAACAGTAAGAACGGCAAATCCACCAAAACCAGCAAACTGGCACTGGTCATAAAGTCACGTACCGACTCAAACTCGCGCAAGTTGTTGGCATAAGCCCCTGAAGAAGCAGGTTTTTCCGACAAATCCAGACTCATCACCCGTCTAAAAATCGCCGAACTGATAATCAAATCTGCTTTTTTTCCTGCAATATCGGTTAGATGTCCACGAATCATCTTGGCGACAAACTCAAAGAAAATCGCCAAAATGACCCCGATACTCAGCACCCACAGCGTTTCATAAGACTTGTTTGGAATCACACGGTCATAGACGTTCATGACATAGAGCGAACTGACCAATGCCAGAAAGTTGATAATGAAAGTCGCCAAAATGACTTGATAATAATAGGAACGGAAACGCCAGATCACCTTCCAGAACCAAGCTTTAGGCATATGATATTCGGGTAATTCTGAACGTAAATCACTGGCCAGTTTTGGCTTGATAAACCAGCAATATCCCAAATAGAGCTCATCAAGTTGTTGTTGAGTGAGTTTCTGCTTTAAACCATCGGTCTGCTGAATTTCATAAACTCGCTCATCCCCCACACCATCAATATGGGTAATCACTGCTGCGTGTTCATTCTTGAGCACAATCACCACAGGCATGGCTAAGGACGGAATATCCTGCAAATTTCGCTGTGCCAGAGTATTGTCAAAACCATGAGTTTTTAAGACTTCACCCAATGAATGATAATTGACCTGCAGGTTCTGATCTTGGGTGACCTGTGCCATAAGCGTAGCAACAGAAATAGGGGTTCCCAGAAGCTGGGTAACTAAAGCGATATGTTCGATAATTGATTTCATGAACTTTTTGATAACCTTTTTTATTCTGTCGCAATGCTGGATTAAAAGTTAAGGCTGTATCGACCAGGTCGTGTCGCTCGAACCCATCGCCCATGTTGAGATTTTTCCCTGTGCCCGCAAATATGCTAAAGCTGCCATACGAAAATCATTTTGTGCCGTTACATAAGCCATTTCAACTGCAGACAGCTCATTATAGGCATTCAGTACATCAACCAAAGTTTTTCGTGCAATCTTAAATTGCTTTTCATTGGCAATCACTACATCACGTGAAGCTGCAATTTGTTGCCGGGTAATCTCCATTGTTTGTTTGCTTTGAAACATATCAATTTCTGCAGTTCGGGCACGTTCTTCTATATCTCTCTGAATTTGCCCTAATCGTGCATTTGCTGCCACAATCGATTGTCCACCCTGCTCCACTGAATATTTTGTCGCTTGATTAAACATATCCCACGACATGCTCAAATAAACTTGACGATCTTCAGTGGTGACATTTCCTTCTAAATTAATACTTGGATAGCGTTTGGTTTGACGATATTTATGTTCGGATCGGATACTGTCCAATTCAGCTTGTTGTGCCTGAAAAGAGGGATGCTGGCTGGGATGGGTCAAGCTATAACGATTCACCACATCTGTGACGGAAAGATCGGCAAATGGATCATGCAATCCATCTGGGGAAACATCAGCTGTATATTTTTTCAGATTACTTAAAGCAAAGCCCAGCTCACGCTGTAAACCGCTGATCATATGTTCAACCTGCATCTGCCGGGCTTTAGCCTGAATCAGTTCAGAACGACGTCCCTGATCATATTTCACAATAATCCCAATATCCTGGGTGAATTTATTGTGGCGTTCCAGACTCCGGTTTTGTACAACTAAGGACTCTTGGGCACGCAAGGCTTTAATATATTCACTGCCAATGGTGTAGCCTAATTCTTCTGAAGTTTCACCAATTTTTTCATGGAAATACGCTGATTTGCTTTTATCGCGCTCGACCTGCGCACTAATGGCTCCAAAAGAATATAAATTCAGAGTGCCACGTAAACCCGGCGTGAAGTCTTCACTGGCATAATCAGTACGGTCTTTATGGGATTGACCCAGAACTTGATTCGCGGTCACTGCCAAAACTGGATAATGCAAGGCCTGTGACTCTTTAACTTTACTGATCGCCGCTTGCTCATTGGCTTGCGCTTCAATCATCAATGGATCTTGTGTTAATGCATTCTGTAGCAATATTTTGAGATCCGCTGCATAAACCGGGGAAGTCAACATTAATGTGGTGAACAGCACCATCACCTGATTTTGAGGATATCTCACAACAGATCTATGACTTTTTTTCATATTCAACTTTAAGTGATTATTACATAAAAAATAATGATGACTTTCAATAATTAGCTTTAAGATTTCTACTGTGTTCTAATCAAAAACTCGGTATTAACCATCCAAATTAATGTGAAAAATATCACATTAATTAGAGCATTTTCGGATTTTAAAGCAACAACTCATTAAAATACAGACTAAACACATGAAACTTTCATTAATTTTTTGCTCTATTATCAAGTGACTATATTTTTTAAGTAGGTAACTTTATCCCCTCTTTTTTCCGGAATTTTAATTCTATTCCTCAACAGTAAGCCTCTTGCATCAATGATGCAAATATCCATTTTTTGATCATGATTTGTACCGTCAACTTGCAGGATTTATACATAATTTATGTATAAAATCGATCAGCTCAAAGAAACCAAATCCCATCTCTTTCCCAGATCTAAAGCAGACACCCTGTCCACCTGACTTTGGGTATAGTGAACAATTTTCTGGATTATTTTAGTCTATAAACTTACATTCAACGCAGTATCATCAATTTGTCCAGTAATTTTATTTTCCAGCTTTTTTGCATTATTTTATCCATTCTAAAACGGATAAAAACAGCTGTTTATAGACGTTTAACACAAAAAATTAAAGTGATAAGTCAAACAAAAAAATGACTCATCATATGAATAGAAATCGATTAAAAAAATCCCCGCACAAGGCGAGGATTTTTTTAATCTATACTTTTTAACAGGTAATTATTTACCGCCAAAAACGTATGATACACCTACACGACCACCAACTTCGTTACCACCGGCAAAACCTACCGCAGCACTTACAGAAGTACGACCATCAGCAAATACACTAGCAAGACCTAGAGCACCTGCAGATTCACCTTCATAGTGACCTACACCACCAAAGACAGCGAACTGACCAGCACCGATGTTAGGAATTTGTTGTTGCGCAGCTAATGCAATAGCAATACCACGGTAAGAAGTTTTCTCTACATCATCTACACGTGTATTTAATTGGTTAACACGGCCACTGACATCATTGTAGTATGATCGTACTTGACCAAGGTTTGCCGCATCAGAATCCGCAACACCATTTGCAACATTAGACACAACGGTATTATTGGCATTCAAACCATTTGCAGTGATAGACACACCATCTACAGAAATTTCACCCGCACTAATTATCGTTGAACTAGTTGTACCCGCAGCTCTCTGAACGCTAGCACCTTCTGCAGTTACTGTTTTTTCCAATCGGATACCAGTAACATCATCTGTACGTTGTTGTGTAGTTGTGGTTGCAGCACCAGCAGCAGTGATATTTGTATCTGCTTGAGTCAGCTGATTAGATTCCTCAATACCAAATTTATCCACCACTGTTGTTGCGCTCTTAGCCAATACAGTTTGAGAGCCGTCACCCGCAACATTGGTTTCAGAACCATAAACTGTCAAGGTTGCACTTTCATCACTACGTTGTTCATCTTCATAACCACGAACAACAGTTGTAGAGGTGGTTACACCAGCCTGAGTAGTGCTTAAACTTTCTTGACGCTCAGCAGCCTCTGTAGACAGAACAGCTTGTGATGCTAGCAAACCAGTAACCGTGTTGAACTCAGTTGATGCAAATTGACCATTAGTTGCATAAGTCTCTGAATTACCTGTTACAAGATCAGTAGTTGTTGTGCTCTGTGATGTTGAACCAGTTTCAGTACTATTTATATCACCAGCTTGATAAATTGTTTCGTCATTATTCAATGCCCATTCTGATTCTTGAGTCTGTGTATCAGAAGTATAAGAAGATGTACCATTTCCACTTACAGTTGAAACGTGAAGTAAATCACTTGCGCCTGCAGCATACAGTTTGTCATTAAACTCCCAATTGTTTTGGTAAGCTTCTGTCGTTTCAGCTAACAGATCCTCATGACTACCTTGCTGAGTTTCAGTACGCGCAGTCTCTTCTTCCAGTTCCTGACCTGGTTTATATTTAGTAGTTTTTTCAGCAAAGTTTGATGCTGAAGTATCAATCTGAGCTGCTGTTGCAACACCACCCACGTCAACAAATGTCACATCCTGAGTTGCTTGAGTACCAGCACGAGTACCTTCCCACTCTTTATCAACTACATTCTCATTGTAAACAGTGATTGTTTGATCAAGAGTCGAATTATCATACTCAACCGAACCATCTTCATAAGTGGTTTTTTCTTTATTTACAAATGAATCGGTAGACTTATAAAATTCATCTTCATTATAACGCACAGATTCTGTTGAGTTGCGCTGTTGGAAATCTTCCTGTACAGCATTCAAAGTTAAACTCGATGCTGATCCGTCCGTATATTGAACCTCAGAACGAATTTCCTGACCATTTCTATCATGACCCAATACAACATAGTAATGATCTGTACCATTTTGATCGGTCCAAGTATTCACATCTGCAGCTGTAACAGGTGAACCATCAAGTTTACGTCTGAAACCAGAGGTTACCTGATCAGGAGTATAAGTATTTACAACAGGAAGAGGACCTGTTTTATATTTTTGATCACTGAGGGAGTTCAATTCGAGATCACGATCTACCTCAATATTTTCCTGCATGCTCGCATAGTAGTCAGCTGATCCGTCAAATTGTCGGATGTCATGTGCAACAAAGCCATCCTGCTGATCTGTAACTGTTTGCTGATAGTCATACGCAAATGAACGATGTTTCAGATCAGTATCAGTCCAACGTGTATCATTTCCATTTTTAGTGATAACAAAATCATCACCATTAGCATCTTCTGTTGCTTGGTAGTTAGAATAAGCACCTGACACACTTGAAGTTACTTCAGTTACTTTATCTACAACAGGTTTTCCATTAACAAGAACCACCCCATCTTCATCAGTCAAGAAATCACGGTCTTTCGATGCTTGTGTAAACTTAAATGAAGATTCTTGGTCAATATTAGATTTACCATCATTATATTGAGTTACACTATTTTCCCATGAGCGATTGTCATATTGCTCAAAACCATCAAGAACAGCAGTATCTTTGCTATTATTTGTACCAGAACGGCTGCGTTCAAAATCTTTGACACTCACGTCATCATAATTGATATATGTTGAAGCTCGAGCCTTGGTTTGTTCGCTAATATTAGACACTAATACATCATTACCCTCAACTTTAAAGGTAACGAAATCACCAGAAATATCATCATATTGGTAGTTAGCATCTTGCTCGGTAGAAGAACGGCTACGATCTACAACCAGTAACTTGCCATCAGGACCACGGCTAGTCTCTACGCCATTTTCAACATCTGAATTATATGCCGTTAAATTAAAATTACGCTCACTGGTATCTTCTAACACCACATAACTAGTTTGACCGTCAACCTGTACTGGTTGACCATTTTGGTCATAGGCAACCGCATTATCCTTATAATTTCGAGTACGCTTACTTTCTATAGTATGATCAAGTACTTGGTTATCATTATAGTCAACTGCTGTTCTGCTACTCGAACGTGTTTCTTCAAAAGCACCCGCTTTTTTGGTTAGATCGTATGCTTCAAAGTTATCCTCAGTCAAAGTCCCAACATCTGCTTCTCGAATAGTAACAGTCCCAACAAAAGGTATAGATAGAGTACGAGTTTGCGCTGTACGAGTTACCAAGCCATTCGCACTATAATATGAAGACGTATCTACAGTTCGTGAGTCTTCTTTTGTATTATCGGTCAGGTTCCAATCAGATGAATTAGAAGTTGTTTCAACTGTACCTTCACGTGTCTCACTATAACGCTCAACCCCCGGTTGACCAGCTACTGGTTCAGGAGTGCCAGCCGATATAACAACATTCGAATCTTGTACTTCAAGAAAGGTTTTATTACTTGTAAAGTTTGTGTCAATTACTGAAGTAGAATAGCCTTCAGATTGCAAATAACCACTGAATGGACCTGTAGGCTTAAAGCGTGTTTCTGGAGTTGTTACTGTTGCAGCCAAGGCATTCCCTGCAACAACTGTTAATACAGCTGCTGCTAATGCAGATTTCTTAAATGTCATAGATTTGTCCTCTTTCAATTCTTATAAAAAGACTGGTTTACCCTAGGATGTTTGCAAACCAGCAAAACTGGGACGAAAATTTGGATACTGAAAAATTCCGTTCAGAGCATCAATTTCGTACAAGGTCATAATATACAAAAAAAAACATCTTTATCAATCAATATTTGATTTATATTTATAATAACCACATATTTCTTAGTAATATAAATACCATAAAAATAATAAAATACAATAAAATCAGTCATTTAAAACAAGACACCAAAAATCATATCAAAACAATTTAAATCAATATTTGATATATTTTGTAACTATAAGGTATTTTTTAGGCGATAAATCAAACCAATAAGATCAATTTATAATTTTTTAGCAGCAGCATGAGTTAGCGCCATATACAGTCAATTTTTATGAAAACAACTCGATTTAAATTAAGCCTGTGACATTTGCTGGGCAAAAAAATAGCGAGAAAGTAAAATTTAATCACCAAACCAAATTCACTTCTCGCTATGCCTCGCACAATGCTGACAGATCAACACCGGTCTAAGCTGAAAGCCTTACTGAGCAATACTCCTCACCCCAAATTCTGATATCTATCTCAAACAAAGCACAGTGATCAAAAGATAATAAGTTATTAAAAGTATTTAACTTAATTTCTTTTGATGCTGATCTGGAATGGGGATTTATTCATGCAACCTATGTGCGTGCTCATCAGCATGCTACAAGCATCAAACCCAAGCTATTTCAAAAAAGCATGAGTGGTAACAGCTCTAAAACTCATTTAACAGTAGATTCAAATGGGAACCCTATTCAATTTCTAATTCATGACGGTACAAGCCATAATGTGAAAGTAGCAACAGCCTTGGTTAATCCCATAGATCTAAAAGATACTAATGTGCTTTGCACAAATAAAGGATATGATGCGAACTTAATTTAGAGAAAAAAATACAAAAAACAATGACTAAAGCAAATATCTTACAAAATTCAAAACCCAATCGCATAATGATTACAAGGATTGGTACTTATATAAAATTAGAGACTTAATTAAGAATATGCTTCAGCTATTTAGAAACAGTACGACAGGTCATGACAAGCTAAAGAGAAACTATGAAAGTCCTGTTGCCTTAGTTTGTATATTTATTTGGCTACCATTATGAAATATCAACACCCCAAATAAAAAATCAAGAAAACGATTAGAAATCTACTGTATGTACAGATTGATTGATATTATTAAGCTCTGAAAGATACAAACTTTCGCCATCATTGAATCCAGCATTCAAATCATTTCACCAAGGATCAAAATCACATAAATTAGATGGAAAACTGTAGCACCACCCTAAAAAGAGCACTGAAAATTATAATTGTGCTAATCAAAATTTTTTTAATACTACACATAAAAATGTCAATTTACATTTACTCATCAGAATGCAAAAAAACCGTTTCAAATACTGTTAAAAGAGATGAGGGGTTTATTTAGCTGATTACAGCTATTTTTTTAAAATCAAGCTGACCTTAAAATATCAAATGGAAACTTTTGGATACAAATTAAACTATCAAAGACTTTTTTAGATATTGAAATTAATTTACCTTTATGGAGTAAAAGTATTACAATAGCACAACCTATTCGCAATATAAAAAGTGTATAATAATTGCATCTTTGAGGTTTATTTTAGATCATGAGTAATCAACAGGAAAAAAAACTTTTTGCTGAACGCCTAACTCAGGCTTTATCAGAAGCCAAACATCCGATTAGTCCAACTTACTTGTCGAAAGAATTTAACTGTCGTTATGATGGTCAACCAATTTCCGTACAATCAGCGAATAACTGGCTGCTTGGCAAGGCTATTCCTGGTCAGGACAAATTGTCGCTATTAGCATTATGGTTAAATGTTTCTAAACAATGGTTAAGATTTGGTGATCAAAAACTAGCAGATGAAACATCTACACTAACAGAATCACAAAGTGTTGAATTAAACTATTTTTTAAAATTCAAAGCCCTAAAGAGTGCACACAAAGAAATTATTCAAAACTTAATTGATGAGTTTAGCCAAACTAATTAGGATTGATTGGACAGCATTTTCAGAAAAAATCGCTTTTCTTGTTGGTAACTTTGTATCTGATCTTCATAGTCCCTCAACTTTCGATATAAGCCCTTCAACTCTTCAGCGCTAATCATTATCAGCTCCGATTTCAGAACCACCCTCTTATGCTCTTTAGCTCTTGTATTCAAATCATTCATGCTAAATGTCAACTATATTTTGGAGAAATTATTAACTATTATAAACTGATTACACGGTCACAATAATATCACTATTTAACAACATTTATACATCATATTATGATAAAGATCACAGATATTCAGAATACTTATTATGTTCAGATCCCATTCTATACACTTAATTCTGTTTAAAATATCAACAGAAAAATCATACGTACCTGATGTGAAATTTATCTTATCTTCATTTATCCTATCACAAAATAAATTAACAGACAGGATACAAAAGTCGAAGATTTTTTACTGAAATTGTTAAAATTTATAACACTTATAAATAAATATACCAATAAAAAAACATCCTTCAAGCCTAAACCTGAAGGATGTTTTTAACATGTATTGGAAAGCTGAGTAATGAATCAGCCAGATGAATTACATCATGCTTCACAACTCCGTCGTTACGTGTAACCTTGTATTACTATGATATATAAGCAATTGTTTTTGAAAAAATTTCATCATTACCGGGCATCACCTTAGTACACGTGACATTACCAAATTCTGTGAGTAACCTTGTGAGTAACGAAATTCTAAAAATGTGTTACTCACTAAAAATGCTTAATGATCTTAAAATCAAACAATTGAAACCAAAAGATAAGCTATATCGTGTCGCAGATCATTCTGGTTTATGCATTGAAAATAGCACTTAACAGTATTTATAAAACCATCGATATTTTGGTAATCTTCCGGTTGTATATACTGAATCTGATCAACCATATCTTTCACGCATTTCTTAATTGCTCTAGAGTAATCAATATTTAATCCCCTTTTTGCATATGCACCATAAGGGTCTCTTTGTATTTCCTTAATGAGCTTTCTCATATCTCTATCTGCCTGAGATGCCATTTCGATTGATTCAGAAAGATGTGTTCTTTCATTATTCTCATATATCAATCGAAGATAGTGATCCAAGCTATGCTCAGAGAATTTGTAACGTTTTATCAGATGACACGTATTTTGTAAGTTTGCATCAATTCTTTTAATGTCATTCTCATACCGTCCAAATCCTTCAATATTACTGCTAATGACGCTACGTCTGGTACTTCGCTGTTTTGCAAATCTGACCAATCGACTGAGTTCAAAACTTGGAGATTCTGTAGATGGGGTTCCAAACATATTGCGACTTGCTGATCGATAGACTTTATCAGCTCTAGATGATTCAAATAATCCTTTAAGAGTTTGAATAATGTTGGCTCCAAGTCTCTTAAAAAAATTGTCAGATCTGGTACTGGTAATTCCTTTTTGAGCTCCTGCTCGTAAGTGTTGATCGTTACGGTCTTGTGCTCCAATTCTGTTTCTAATAATAAGATTTTCTCTTCCAATACGCTCTGATAATGCTTCTGTATTTCTACAGTCTTCTTCAAGCTGTCTTCGATACTCAAATTCAGCTTTTGTTGATTTTTCAACTGCTCTATCTGTGCTTGTAATTGATTGACGTACTCTTGACTCAATTGTCCTAGTTCGGTCATGAGCATGATTTATCTCCACAGGATAATGAGTAAAAGTAAAACGATGAGAGTCAATGAATGTCCTTGATAATTTCATTTGTTCTACGATATGACTGTTGCCACTTTGAATATGCTTGACCTTTTCCTCCCAAGTCCTGTTCTGCTCCAGATGATTGGCTTCGATCTTGTTGATTAACTTCTGGTGTTTGTTGATTAAACTCTCGAGTTCTTGCTTCTCCTTCTGTTGAATTTCTATTGTTTCTTCGTTCTGTGAGTTGATTGTATTCATTTCGCTGAGCTGAGAATTCAGTTGTTTGATATTCGCTTCTTGTGCATAAACTGTTTTCTTGGCTTCTATCAAACTGTTGAATTGCTGATTCATCAGATGCTCGTACTGCATTACGATCTGGGTAATGTTGGCTGTTGTATTGCTCACGTTTTGCTCTAACACGTCCAATTTGCTCAAAACATTGGTTTGCTTTGTCTCGATCTTGTTCCAAATCTTCTGAGACTTGTTGTAATGTTCTTTGAGAGCTTGCTGCTCTATCTCTATCTTGGAGATAAGTTCTGATCGAAAAATTTTCATGGTAAAAGTCTGCCTTTAAACGGTCTGTGCCTTCTTCTGTTTCTAGGGATATATAGTTCTTACCCTCTCGCTTGATTGTCCCAATCTCACGTAAAGATTGAATAAGTGAAGCTCGATCTGTGATAACGCCATTCACTATGCGGTGATGAACAAATTTATCGATCAGTTGGATACGGTGTTCTTTAGGTTGCTCTTTTAAATCTGCTCGGAGTGCTGCTGCATTTTGTAAATAGATATGATCAGGAAGCTTTGAATCCTGACTTCGTGTAGGGTCATCTGGACGAGCCCAGTTATTTCGATAGTTAAAATAATCCCTAAGTGGATCGAAATAGTAGCGATGACCAGGTGGAGCGATGTTTAAGGATTTACCTGAAGTGAGCTCGATACGTGGCACGAGAATATGGACGTGTTTTGCGCCATTATCTTCAACATGCACGACAGCCGTCATGTGATATTGGTGTGGTGCTAAAAGAAGGAATTGAAAATAAAGATGTTAAGAAAAGATATCGGCGTAAAGCGAAATTTATACAGCCTACAGCGCCTAAGGTAGATCCTGAGCTGTTAAGGGAGCTTGGCAGGATTGGTAATAACATCAATCAAATTGCAAGATCACTCAATCATTTATGTTTAGGTAAACAAGCTGATAAGGATAGATTCTCTTTTGGCATGTGTCTAAAAGTACTGAGTGAGATACAACAAGAACTCCATCAACATCTTCATCCATTACCACCAATCTTTAGATCTGATGAGGCGGTTGAAAGAGCCAAGCAACGAGCTATAGCACGTGCAACAACAGGAAGGGACTAGTCATAATGTATATCAAGTTCCTTGAGAATGGTGCCGGAGATCCAGCACGTGCTGCTAGTTATGTAATTGATGATAAAGACCATTTAAATCGTCCTAGAGCAAGTATACAAGTTTTACGAGGTGACCCGAGCACCTTTACAGCTTTAGCTCAAAGCTCACTACACAAGTACAAGTATACGTCTGTTGTAATTGCATGGGCTGAACAGGATAAATTATCTGATAAGGATATATCTGATGTATTAGATGCCTTTGAGCAGCATGCATTCGCAGGTTTGCGTTCTCTTCCGCCAAGTCAGTATTCTTTTTAGCAAGAAACTCTCTAGCAATTAAAAAACGAATAAAATCAGTAAAAATCATATTTTCGGCTGCTAATAATTGCTCTAATTCCTGCACTTGGGCATCTGTAAACCTTAATCTTTTGACAACTGTTCGTTTGCCATTCGCCATAACGTCACCATTTATGTGAAGTGGGTTCTGGGGTCTTAGGGGCCTCCCTAACAAGCCCTGTTGCGTACGAAAAATAAGTGCGTAGCAGTTATTTTTGTAGCTACAGGTAGGCTTGCTTAATGAGGCCACTATCCAATTAGGCATTCACCTAACTCGTCAAAAGGCTACTAAAAATGAGAATATGAAGATTGAATCCGTTAAGTTTTTTGAAATTTTCGCTAATAATTTTAATTTTTGGTGTGATTTAAATGCTGTAAGTAACTTGATAAAAAATCCCATTTAAAAAATGGGATTTTTTATGTATTAAAAGTATTGCAACGTAATAAATATGAAGAGTGATTTGAATGAATTGATTTAAAGTCTAAATTTTCTCCAATAGTTCATTCGCAATTCTTCTCGCTAACTCGTCTTGAGCGTCTGATAAATCAGGTAAGTCAATAACATGTTGAATTGCCTCACGACCTGCGATCTCCATAGGCCCATAGTCATCATATTCTTCGCCTGTATAGGCATTGTAAGCTCTTAAATCATCTTGTGTGAAATCTACTCCACACAACTGAGCTAGATAAATATATAACCACGCTTCACCAGTGTTCTTAAATAATCTCTGGTAAAGGAAGTATTCAATTGCCTTAAGATCACCTTGATTGCATAGATACAACATCTGCTTATAGATATCATCCTCACTTGCATCAAAATTTACTTCTTCAAGATTCAAAGGGTAATCTTTTATATAGGCTTCAAAGGATTCTGCTTGCTGTATATATTCCTCATACTTCTCTTTATTGTTTTTCGTTTCCTCAGATTGAATATATTTTTGTTTAGTGTTGTCCCAACGACTACCAAAATTTGAACCATTTCGACCATAAGGTGCAATTTGATTTGCTAAGTAACGATAATATCCAGCAATTAAAGCATAGGCATCTAGATTCTTACGATCTTTTGCATAAGACAAGATAGTCTCAAAATGCTCTCCTATCGTTGTGAACTCAAAATCCTCACCTTCAAAATATCCATAGTCCAATTCATAGCTAAGTTCACATGTGTCTAGTCGTCCATTATCAAAGCAAACATGACTCAAACTTTCTCTCACAACTTTGAAATTTATTACTTCTACGTTTAAATACAAAAGCTCTTGATAAACAGTTTTTGCAATCGAAAAGCAAACATCTTCTGACATATCTAACTTCGATAGACTTTGTAATCGAGTAATAAGGTTTTTAATCTGACCTAGGAAGTGACGACCCTCATAGTCATCCCAATGTAGGTCATCTTCATCATAGTTTGAATAGTCTGATTCAGGTGGGTTTTTAAATATTTCTAAGGATAAGGCATTAAGGAGCTCATGCTGATAATATTCTTCAGAATCATCATATTCGACTTTGATTATCAAATTTTGAGTTATAAATGCGTTATACGTTTTATAGCCTTGGTCTAAAGCTATTAATTCATAAATATGTGAACGACTAATCTTTACAGAATGTTGTTCCTGGATTTCTTTTGATAATTTAAATGCAAAATCTTGAATAGACATAATTTTCTCTGTTGCCAACTCTAAACTCTTTTAATTCAAAGAATTTTTGGTGTCATATGACTTATAGCAACGCATGTTTAAATGCTAAGAACCAAACGAGTTGATACTTAAGAAAATTAAAATTTAGATGTGGTTTATAAATCAAACCTATAGCTTTAAATCCCTTTTCTACTCATGCGTAAGTACGGTAGGCGACCTTAATAACTAATTTAACATTTTTTTTAAAATTTACAATCATCTAAATAAAAATTGATATTTTTCTATATCTTCAGAATATTCTTCATATTACCAAAATTAAATCTTCTATAAAAAACCATTCCTCAAACTACCAACCTAAGTCCTCCACCCTTTTTCTTTGTAAAGTCTCCTTACTTTTACGGCTTGCTCTTTGTCGAATCTTGCCTCGTAATTTCCATAGCTGAATTGGTGAAATTAGCTGTTCTGGTAAAAACAAATCTAAATGATCAACTAGGTCTAATGTCATCAAAATCGCGATCAAGTTTTCTAATGTGACCTGTCCCGCTTCTGCATTCATCACAACTTTTCTAGAGACTCCTGTGTGTTGAGCCACCTCCAATTGTGTCAGGTTTAAGTTGAGTCTAGCTCTTTGTAACCTTTGCCCTAACTCAATAGCAAGGGCATGCGCTGTCTTAGAATTATGCTGTGTCATGTAAAGTTACCTATATGGCACTTAGATCGCCGAAATACCAATCAAAGTTCAATTTAAGGTAAAAGAACTTTGATAACCAATCGCTACAAGAAATTTAAACTTCACACTAAATTTAGAAGTTAACCATTTTTTTGAAGTTTTGCACAAATACCATTTTTCAAAACTTAACCCTGCTATTTTTATCTAAGTGACATATTTCAAATGATGAACTCATAAAGAAATTATGTGAATTAAAAACCTTAAAAATCAACATATAGGATTTTAAATTATTGATTTATCTTTATTTTTTCTAGATTACTTTAATCTATCTCTCAAATATCATTTGTTTTCTGTTGTTGTTCAATAAGCTTGGGGGAGAATGATATGGGAATTACACTAGATCTCACCAATACTGAAAGACGAGTTTTTACAGCAGAATTTGCTTTGCGTATGAATATCAGTGAGAAAGAACTCTATCAACGTATTAAAGATGGGCGTATACAAGCACCTATCAAGGATGGTCGTAAAAATTTTTGGCTGAATAGTTATATACTTGTATGCATCACAAGCAAGGAAATGTATATTGATTCCCTTTAAAAGCAATCAAATAAAAAAGGTCGCTAAAAATAGCGACCTTTTTTTACAACAAAATATTTTGTGAGTAACTTATAAAAATATCATCAATAAATCCATAAATTACAAAGCATTACACACAGTACAGGCAGATTACATCATACCGCCCATTCCACCCATTCCACCCATATCAGGCATAGCAGGTTTATCTTCAGGAATATCTGTAATCATGCATTCAGTCGTTAACATTAAAGCAGCAACAGAAGCAGCATGCTCAAGTGCAGAACGTGTTACTTTTGCAGGGTCAAGAATACCCATTTCAAGCATATCGCCATATTCACCAGTAGCAGCATTATAACCGAAGTTACCTTCGCCATTTTTCACAGCATTGATGACTACAGATGGCTCATCACCCGCATTCGCTACGATTTGACGAAGCGGAGCTTCAATAGCGCGACGTAAAATGTTAATACCAACATTTTGGTCATCATTGGCACCAGTTACACCGTTAAGCGCAGAAGCTGCACGTACCAGTGCAACACCACCACCTGCAACCACACCTTCTTCAACTGCAGCACGTGTTGCATGAAGCGCATCGTCAACACGGTCTTTTTTCTCTTTCATTTCAACTTCAGTTGCTGCACCAATTTTAATCACTGCAACACCGCCAGCCAATTTAGCAACACGTTCCTGAAGTTTTTCTTTGTCGTATTCAGAAGTCGATTCTTCAATTTGTGCACGGATTTGTTGAACGCGTTCAGCGATTTGGTTAGCATCACCGGCACCATCAACAATCACAGTGTTTTCTTTAGATACTGTTACTTTATGTGCAGTACCTAAGTCTTGAAGCGTAGCCTGTTCTAAAGTCATACCCACTTCTTCAGAAATGACAGTAGCACCAGTCAAGATTGCGATATCTTGCAGCATTGCTTTACGACGGTCACCAAAACCAGGTGCTTTCACTGCACATACCTTAATGATGCCGCGCATGTTGTTTACGACAAGCGTAGCCAACGCTTCGCCTTCAACATCTTCAGCAATAATAAGAAGAGGTTTACCAGTTTTTGCAACAGCTTCAAGTACTGTAATCAATTCACGGATATTGCTGATTTTTTTATCAACAAGCAAGATGAACGGATTTTCAAGTTCTGCAGTTAAAGTGTCTTGTTTGTTAGCGAAGTATGGAGAGATATAACCGCGGTCAAACTGCATACCTTCAACTACGTCTAACGCATCTTCAAAACCTGAACCTTCTTCAACAGTGATCACGCCTTCTTTACCAACGCGTTCCATTGCTTGAGCAATCAATTTACCCACAGTTTCGTCAGAGTTTGCAGAGATCGAACCCACTTGTTCAATTGCTTTCGTGTCAGACGCTGGTTTAGCAGTGGATTTGATGTTTTCCACTACAGCTTTCACTGCAAGGTCGATACCACGTTTCAAGTCCATTGGGTTCATACCCGCAGTCACCGACTTGATCCCTTCGTTCAAGATTGCTTGAGCCAATACGGTTGCAGTTGTTGTACCGTCACCTGCGATGTCATTGGTTTTTGAAGAAACTTCACGAACCAGTTGAGCACCCATGTTCTCAAATTTGTCTGCAAGTGAAATTTCTTTCGCTACAGTTACACCATCTTTAGTGATGTGTGGTGCACCAAAAGAACGGTCGATCACAACGTTACGACCTTTAGGACCTAAAGTCACTTTTACCGCATCTGCAAGTACGTTTACACCTGCAATCATTTTAGCGCGAGCTGAATCACCAAATTTTACGTCTTTAGCTGACATGGTTTACTCCAAATATTTTAATTTTCAATAAGCTGAATCAATAATCAGGTCTGAATTTTCCGGCTCAGGATTAACCTTCAAGCACCGCTAAAATGTCAGACTCTTTCATAATAAGAAGTTCTTCGCCTTGTACTTTTACCGTTGTACCTGCATAAGTGCCGAATAATACTTTGTCGCCAACTTTTACATCTAAAGCACGCACACCGTTGTCAGTAATCTGGCCATTGCCTACTGCAATGATTTCACCTTGAGCCGGTTTTTCAGCAGCAGAACCTGGAAGCAAAATACCGCCAGCAGTTTTAGTTTCTTCTTCAACACGACGAATAACTACGCGATCATGTAATGGACGAATGTTGCTCATTGGAAACTCCATCAGACTAAGTCTTTTATTAGTGAAGTAATGATGACTTTGTTATTCCATCGGTCATCATCAAATAATTTCGATGACACTTTTGTGGGGATGGAAAAAAACGCTTCAAGGGGCAAACAAAAAAAATTTGCTGTTTTTTGTATTTTTTTTATTCAAGTCCGATATTTCTGCATTTAATCAGCACTTTCTTCTCTTAACACAAATTCTTTTTGCTGATTGTTAAAATAATAATGCTCTACATCAGCATTTGGATAAATCAGATTCAGACTGTTGGGTAAGCCCCGATGCAAACGGTAAGACGTTGCAGTTCCCGCATGAATATCCAACACCGGATGGTCTGCCCCTAAATGGTAAATCTGGTTCAGATCATACACCGCTGATTGATGCAGATGACCATGCAATAGACCATTTAAACCACTTTGACTCCACGATTCCAAAGCCATACGCCCCAGCATTGGACAATCCTTGATGCCATGCGGATTATCCGGCGGTGTATAAAATGGCTGGTGCGCCACAATAAGTTTGATTTTACGCTTGGGAGCCATCATCAGCCTTTGATCAATTTGCTGAATTTGCTCCAGGGAAATATGGCCCCGAGTATGATAACGCCGCCGAATACTGTTGACGCCAATCAGATAAAAATTCTTGGTTTCCAGCACAGTTTCCATATGACCAAAGAAAATTTTATAGCGGGTAAAGGGACTGAATATCCGGTTCCAAACATGGTACAAGGGAATATCATGATTACCGGGTACCACCAGATAGGGTAGATTTAAACTTTCCACAAACTGTTTGCAATCATAAAACTGCTTATAATGGGCGCGCTGGGTTAGATCCCCGCTTACAACCATACCCTCCAAAGGATATTGCTGACAAAATAGACGGATTGCAGCCATACAGGCCGGCCTTTCCGTACCAAAATGCAAATCAGATAGATGTAGAATCATAAGGAACCATTATTTTCAATGCATGCTTGCGTACGGAAATATGCAGCGGGGGCTGCATTTCCACAATCTCACCATCCAGTGCAAGAGTCAGTTTTTTGGCTTTGGAATGTATTTGCACCTTGTCGGCAGAAAAGCTATACACATCTGGTGCATGATCAAGATTGCCTCGAATCAGTTGCCATAAAATTTTAAATAAGGTGGGTTTATCGCTTTTCGCCACCACCACACCCACAACCTTTCCCAATTCAGCACATTTGGCAATGCGTAAATTCATCTCTGCAAGTTGTAACTGATTATTACCAAAAAAAATCAGCGGAGTTTTGACGGGATATTTTTTACCGTCAATTTCCACTTCCAGTTTCAGCTCTTTGCGATCACGAATTAGCACATCTAGCGCTGAAGTATAGGCATGTAAAGCAAAACGGCCAAAACGCCGGTTATAGAGTTCACGCCTTTGTATGAATAAGGGATAAAGCCCCAAGCTGGCATTGTTTAAATAGATATGATCATTAATTTGTGCCACATGGACTGCACGGATTTGCCCTGTCGCGATAACATCGGCCGCTTTGAGCAGATCAAGTGGAATATGCAACAAGCGGGCAACATAATTGAAGGTTCCCAACGGAAAAATACCCATAGGAATCTCGGTGCCTATCAATTTGGTAGCCACCGTATTAAGTGTACCATCCCCACCCGCAGCAACCACAATACCAATTTCTTCTGCCTGTAGATGGCGTGCGATGATTCTGTCCATAAAACTGCTAAAATCTGTTTCAGCACTAATTTCAAATGCCTGAATCTCATAACCATAGGCCGTTAAATTTGTCATAAGCGGCTCATAGATTTCATCTTTATTGGCTGCATGAAATCCTGATTTTTCATTATAGATAAGGGACAAAGGCTTGGCAGAAACTGACATTTTTACTACTTTTTTGAAGCAATTGCTCTAATTTCGTCCAAATTATCGACAATTGAAAGCATCTTTATGTAAAATTCGAATTACCACCATTTATTAAATCAATAGCGATCACCAAGAAAATAACAACATTAAACCATTGTTTTTTAAATAAATAGTTTAAATAAATAACACTCATAAAACTGGTAAATGGATCAATTAATAAACGAACAATGTTTTAACTTATTGTTTTTAATGATTTAAAAAAATAAACATATAATATTCCAATCTATTTCAGCTACTTCTTTAGTCTTATTTTTTTTATGATTTTATGCTTTAATACAGCCACTTTTTTTTTATATTTTCATCCTGGCGATGTATCCCATTGCCTGGATTGTACTTTGTACATTTGAATCGTACATATTTGAGATAGGCCTCACCATGACCCAAGTGAACGCACCAGAATTCGTTCGTAACCCTAAGCTTATTGCATGGGTGGAAGAGATTGCTAAATTAACCAAACCGGCAAAAATTGAATGGTGTGACGGTAGCGCAGAAGAATATCAACGTCTTATTGACTTGATGATCGCTAACGGCACTATGCAAGCACTTAACCCAGAAAAACACCCTGGTTCTTACTTGGCAAATTCAGATCCTTCTGACGTTGCTCGTGTTGAAGGTCGCACATTTATCTGTTCAGAAAAACAAGAAGACGCAGGTGCGACAAACAACTGGGAAGCGCCTACTGAAATGCGCGCTCGCCTGAACGGTTTGTTTGATGGTTGCATGAAAGGACGTACCATGTACGTGGTTCCTTTCTCTATGGGTCCTTTAGGTTCTCATATTGCACACATCGGTATTGAGATAACCGACTCTCCTTACGTAGCAGTAAGCATGGCTAAAATGGCTCGTATGGGTAAAGCTGTTTACGAGGTACTTGGTACTGATGGCGAATTCGTACCATGTGTCCACACTGTAGGCGCTCCGCTTGAAGAAGGTCAAAAAGACGTAGCTTGGCCTTGCAACCCAGAAAAATATATCGTGCATTATCCAGAAACTCGTGAAATCTGGTCTTATGGTTCAGGTTACGGCGGTAACGCACTGCTTGGTAAAAAATGCCTGGCATTACGTATTGCATCCTCTATGGGCCGTCAACAAGGCTGGTTAGCTGAACACATGCTGATCCTTGGCGTAACCAATCCACAAGGTGAAAAACACTACATCGCTGCTGCATTCCCATCAGCTTGTGGTAAAACCAACTTTGCAATGTTGATTCCACCAGCAGGTTACGAAGGCTGGAAAATTGAAACTGTAGGTGATGATATTGCCTGGATCAAACCAGGTGAAGACGGTCGCTTATATGCAATCAACCCAGAAGCTGGTTTCTTCGGTGTAGCACCTGGTACCAATACCAAAACTAACCCGAACTGTATGGCGACTTTAAGCCACGACGTGATTTACACTAACGTTGCCGTGACTGACAACGGTGAAGTATGGTGGGAAGGTCTGACTAAAGAAGTACCTGCTAACCTGACTAACTGGAAAGGTCAACCACACGTTGCTGGTGAAAAAGCTGCGCATCCAAATGCACGTTTTACCGTTGCTGCGGGTCAATGCCCTTCAATTGATGCTGACTGGGAAAATCCGGCAGGTGTTCCAATTTCTGCATTCATCTTCGGTGGTCGCCGTGCAGATACAGTGCCGCTAGTTTCAGAAGCAATCGACTGGGTTGACGGCGTGTATAAAGCTGCAACCATGGGTTCTGAAACCACTGCTGCTGCTGTTGGTCAACAAGGCGTTGTTCGTCGCGACCCATTTGCAATGCTTCCATTCACCGGTTACAACATGGCAGACTACTTCTCTCACTGGTTAGAAATGGGTGAAAAAGTCGGTGCGAAAGCTGCAGCTGCTGGCAACAAGCTTCCTGGCATCTACAATGTAAACTGGTTCCGTCGTGATGCTGAAGGCAACTTCGTATGGCCTGGTTTCGGTCAAAACATGCGTGTTCTTGAGTGGATCATTGACCGTTGTGAAGGTCGTGCAGATGCTGTTGAAACACCAATTGGTCGCGTTCCAACTTACGAACAGCTGAACTGGACTGGTTCTGACTTCACTAAAGAACAGTTCGAGATGGTGACTTCTCAAGATAAAGATTTGTGGATCAAAGAATTTGAAAGCCACTCTGAATTGTTCAACAAACTGGGTGACCGTTTACCAGAAGCGTTGAAAAAGCGTCAAGCTGAACTTTTAGCTGCAGTTCAATCTGCTTAATCGCTAAATAAAAAAAGGCCGCACAAGCGGCCTTTTTTTTAACTATTTGTTTAATAATAAGATTGTATAACTTAACAACAGCCATAAAAGGGGAAACTTCATGTTAAAAACACTCACACTGACTGCCTGTCTGCTTAGCATGTCTACTTTGGCAATAGCCAAACCCGAGACACCTGAACAGCCTGCTCTTCACATTTGCGCAATCAAAGGTACACCTGACTCTAGCCAGTTTCAGATCAAAAAGCGCATTAAAGTGGCTAAAGGGACTTATGGCAGCGTAGAAGAACTGTATTCACGTTTTGCAGAACGTGCTCATCAAGTCGGTGGCAACGTGGTCATTAACTACAATGCCAGCCAGAGATTCGGTTTCTGGCCTTGGCGTTTTGTACGCCCCGTGGTTTGGGGTACAGCCGTGAAATGGAATACGCCGGTAAATTGTAAAGAACTCGGCGGCGTTGAAATTTAAGTACAGCCCACCGCTGAAACTTGAATGAAGATCACAACTAAAACTTGCTGTACCCAAAAGATCGCTCAGGCGGTCTTTTTTCTTGTTGAACTGCTTAAGCTGCAGTATCGCTTGATCTTGTCAGCAGTAACTTTAAAAGATATTGATCCAGTTGCTGTATTTCATCGCTACTAAATTGAAAACCGAGTTTGCTTCTGCGCCATAAAATATCCTCACTGGTTCTCGCCCACTCCTGATCGACCAGATAGTCTACCTCTCTAGCAAACAGTCCATGGCCAAAGTTTTCACCCAATTCATTGATACTGGAAATATCCTTTAAAAATACCCATACCCTTGAACCATAAGCATGTGCCCAGCGCGAAGCCAATGGCAAAGAAACATCATCAATGCCCTGCATAAGCTGCTGTATTAACAGCTCAACTGAAACCAGGTTTTCCGCACCCGGTAACAATGCTTTTTCAGTCCAGGAACTATGCATGTCAGGAAAGTTCGGTGCCAAATGCACCATTGCTGCTTCTGCCAGTTTTCGATAAGTGGTGAGCTTGCCGCCAAATACCGAGAGTAAAGGTGCATCACTTTCCTGCGCATGCGATATTGCCAAAGTGTAATCTCGGGTAACAGCCGATGGATTATCCGACTCGTCATCACACAAAGAGCGCACACCTGAATAGGTATATAAAATATCCTCAATCGTCAGCTGATGCTTAAAATGATCATTATAAATATCCAGCAAATAATCCACTTCCTGTGCGGTGATTTTGACCTGATCAAGATTGCCCTGATACTCATGATCAGTGGTACCAATCAAGGTATATTGCTCCAGATAAGGAATTGCGAAAACAATACGCTGATCATCATTTTGCAGAATGAAAGCTTTATCGCCCTCATAAATTCTAGGCACGATAATATGACTGCCCTGAACAAGACGTAGACCATGTGGTGATTGCTGTTTTAAATTGTGCTCAATAAACTGGAACACCCAAGGCCCAGTAGCGTTAACCAGTGCTTTTGCCTGTAGCTGATAACTACCCTGTGCATGTTCTAGATGGATATTCCACACGCCATTTTCACGGTAAGCAGCGGTACAACGAGTTTGTGTGGCAATTTTAGCGCCCAGCTCATGGGCCTGCATGGCATTTAAAACCACCAAGCGCGCATCATCCACAGTACAATCCGAATACTCAAAACCCTGCGTCATTTCATCTTTTAAAGGACTGCTGGCCGGATCAAAATGAATATGCCGGGAAGCAGCTAATTTTTTCCGCTTGCCCAAGTGATCATAAATAAATAAACCGGTCCATATCAGCCAAGCGGGACGTAAATGCGGCTGATGCGGCATGATAAAACGTAAGGGACGAATGATATGCGGCGCTTTGGCTAGCAGGATTTCCCGCTCCAGCAAAGCTTCATGTACCAAACGGAATTCTTTATATTCAAGATAACGCAAACCGCCATGAATCAACTTACTGCTGGCAGAGGAAGTATGGCTGGCGAGGTCATCCTTTTCACATAAAAAAACCGACAAACCCCGTCCTGCAGCATCAACGGCAATACCCACGCCATTAATACCACCACCAATCACCGCTACATCATAGACCGGATGACTCACTTGCATGTCCACCTCCTCTAATCCTGTTCAGACAGTAAACTTAAATTTCTTGTTGTCTCAAGAAACCTAACACTATTTAAAGTGAAAGGACACCTAATAATTGTCATTCACTTCAATGCAGACAAAATGAATCAAGTATTTATTTTTTTTATTCTGAGGGCATCAGCTTTCCAGATGGTCACATTTGGAAAGCTTTTTTATGGAATATACACTGCCTCAAGATCGTTAAAAAATCGGGCTTATGGCATACTGAATAGAATAATAACACCGGGATTTTTTGAAGATGAACAAAAGCTATAAATTGTTGGGTTTAAGTTTGCTTGCGCTTGCACTGACTGCCTGTCAAAGTACTCCGCGCCAATACAATGGTAATGTCGGCTATCAGATTGAAAGCCAGTCTGCCAATAGCGCAACATTGACTTATACTTTGGCTATTCGTCAAAACCAGAAAATAGATGAACAGAAATTACAGCGTGCCTGCCAAAAAGTATTAGGCTTAAATAAACAATATAAATTAACGATCCTGAGTATTAATGAAATTGCCAATCCGGAAATACAAACTCCACACTATGGTCGTCAACTGGGCCAGAGCCGTACCAGCATAAGTCTTAGCAACACCCCAGACTTATATAATAGTGAAAATATGGCTACTCGCCAGTCGTTAGAAGCGCGTCCAAGCACCTTAAGTGTGGTTCGCTATACCTGCTCTTAAAACTTAATAATTTAGACAGAAATAAGACGCTATTTATAGCGTCTTATAAAAACTGACATTACGAAACTCTGGTGATTCGTCCAGATCTGGCCAAGTCGTGGCACTGTGCTCATCCAGTTTTTCATATTTAGGATGGCTAAAATTTTTCACCCGACTGTCTGCCACCCATACTTCCGGGGCAAACTTTAGAAACTCATCTAAAAAGAAGCGATTGCATTGGTCATACAGTACATCTGCGGCCAGTAGTACATCAACCTGTTGTGCTTTATATAAATCATCCAGATATTCAAGTTCTACATTATTCAATGCTGCATTGGCACGACAGGCATCCAGACTGACTTGATCGATATCACAACAGATCACCCGCTTCGCTCCTGCCATTTTCGCTGCAATTGCAACCACACCCGACCCCGCACCAAAGTCGAGTACCACCTTGCCTTTCACATGATGTGGTTCAGCTAAGAGCCACTGTGCCATCGCAAGTCCTGAAGCCCAGCAGAATATCCAGTATGGCGTATCATTCCAGATCCGACGAATCACTTCGTCATCGAGTTTGTCTGTCGGAAAGACCGGTGGAATCAGCCACAGTGAAATGGGTGTTTCAGGCAATTGCTGTGCCATCAACTCACAGTTTGGAATCACTTCATGCAAGGCATTCAGCAGATGTTGTGGCGTTTGGGGAAATTGGAAAGTACAGCTCATGCTTAAGCCTTGGCGATGATCTTATTGGAACTTATAAAGGGATTTGATACGCGACCAAGTCATCCGCAGCTGTTCGAGGCAAACCTAAATTTATTTAAAATTGTTTCTGCGACATTTCAGATTAAATGACACAAAATGCCGAGTTCTGCGGGTGACAAATGGTTTTGGTTACTTTTGCCGAAACAAAAGTAACATACGAGCTTCTTACATCGATCGTCACAACGGTAAGACTCCGTCGTGACTTCACCATCTTTTAATTAAAAGATTAACCTAAAGCCTTTTCAGCAGCTTCAACAGTTTGACGAATCAAAGTGGTAATCGTCATAGGACCTACACCACCTGGAACTGGTGTATAAGCAGAAGCCACTTCTTCAATACCAACCAACTGGATGTCACCTACACCACCGCCATCACGTGGATGGAAGCCAGCGTCAACAACTACTGCACCTGGTTTAATCCAGTCTTTTTGAATCAGTTCAGCTTTACCTACCGCACCAACAATGATGTCCGCTTGCTTAACGAAGCTAGCAAGATCTTGCGTACGAGAATGGCAAATCGTTACTGTTGCGTTTGCTTCAAGCAGCATTGCCGCCATTGGTTTACCCAGAATCGCAGAACGACCCACAACCACCGCGTGTTTACCCGCGATTTCAATGTTGTTTTCTTTCAGAATGGTCATGATGCCTGCTGGTGTTGCAGAACCATACGCGGCCTCACCCATTGCCATACGGCCATAGCCCAGGCAAGTTACGCCATCGACGTCTTTCGCCAGTGAAATGGCATCGAAACAAGCACGCTCATCAATTTGTGCAGGCACTGGGTGCTGCAACAAAATACCGTGAACATCAGGATTGGCATTGAGTTTTTCAATTTCAGCCAGTAATTCTTCAGTCGTGGTTTCTTTCGGAAGTTCAACTTTCAATGAATCCATACCGACACGGCGGCAAGCATTTCCTTTCATACGCACATAAGTTGCAGATGCGCCATCATCACCCACCAAAATAGTCGCAAGGATTGGAGTACGACCTGATTTTGCTTTTAACGCTTCTACGCGAGTTAACAAATCAGCCTCAATTTTCTTTGCCAATGCACGACCATCTAATACTAATGCCACGGCACTTCTCCCAAATGTTGATATGAATCAATTTCGCACATTCTACATGAATATTTTAAATATTTTCCGTTATATGCTGCTTTTCTGCACATCTGCATAAATCTACTATTGTTTTTTTTTCAGGGCTTGATAATATACGCAGCAACAAGACATGGCGGGGTGGCAGAGTGGTCATGCAGCGGACTGCAACTCCGTGTACGCCGGTTCGATTCCGACCTCCGCCTCCAATCTTGTTAAGCCCGAGTGGTGAAATCGGTAGACACAGGGGATTTAAAATCCCCCGCCCACAAAGCGTGCCAGTTCGAGTCTGGCCTCGGGCACCATTCTTAGCCTACTAAGATGGTGTAAATAAAGAACCCAGCATTAAGCTGGTTTTTTTATGCCTAAAATTTAGCAACTCATATTTTTATTCTGAATTGCATTCCACTATTATGCTCTTTGGGTATTATCCCGCAGAGCGCAAATAGTTCTCCAGGTCCTGCTCCAGTTTTTGCTGTAAATGAACTGGCTGAATAATCCTGACATGTGGTAGCCAATACCGCACCAAAGGCAATAACTGCATTTCGTGGCGAACCTGACAGCTGATTAATAATTCTCCCGATGTGGATTCCTGCTCAATCTGCTGCTCGGGAAACAAACGCCGCTCTTTAAAAAATACCGCAACCTCAGCCTTTACCTGGATAAAAACCTGCTGTTTTTGCTGTCCAAACCAGATGCTTTCCTCATCAGCCAGTATTTTTAATATCTCGGCATCATGTTGGAAATTTTCTGCCTCAAATAGCAGTTTCACCTGCTGAATCTGACTTAAGCGATAAGTCTGCAGTTTTTTCTGAAAGACACCCGCCAAATACCAGATGCCATGATGATGGATTAAACGATAAGGCTGGATGATTCTGCATTGATCACGATATTGCATCTCAATCCATTGACGTTTATAAATCGCAGCGCTAAGCAGCTTAAAATGTTCAGCAAACCGTTTGCTATCTTCAAAATAATAGCCTTTTGCCGAGAAGACCTGATTCGCCCGCTCGTCCAGCAATTCGCGTAAAAAAGAAATATCCAGCGTCGGGTAAAGCTCACTAATTCCCGACAATTGCGCAAAATTCTGGATATCCTGCAGTTTAAAACGGCCTAAATAGGAAGGTTCCAGATAATAGCGTTTAGTGTTTCCATCCTGAATCAAAGGCAAGTATGAATTAAGCCGATCAAAGTCCCGTTCAATGGTTCGGGTACTGACCTGAAACTCACCCGCCAGTTCTTGTACACTTAACTGATGCCCTATATTCAGTTTGGTTAAAATATTGGCCAAACGCTCTGCGAGGCGCTCATGCGTTGACGCATTGCCCTTCATAAACACCCTCTTTGTGCAATAAAAGCACAATACCTAAAATGCTAAAATTTTTTAAATTATCTAAAAATTATACTACCAATCAAAAACTTAATTTTAAATATTTATTTCAACTTAAGCCTAATAGGATAAACTTGAATCAGGATTTGAAACGGCTGGTGACACCTTTTGTCGGCGGTTTGGGATTAAGCCGTTCAACATAACGCTCAAGATGCAGCATCGCTTTATAAAACTGATGCAGATTAGAAGGTAATACCTGATTGCAAATAATGGCTTTATGCAATCGCTTCAAGGCGCGTAAGCCATGTTCAGATGTATAAGGAGCTGAGACTATTTTCATAATATACTTCCTTTTATTACATGACGTTTCAATTAATTCCAAACAATTTAGTCGGATTATTCTAAATCTTAATCTACTCCCTGGTTTTGACAGGTTGTGTCGAACAATCGATATTTTTTACCATTTTTTAAAATTTTATAACCTTATTTTTATCTATTAATTTAAGTTACTTATCATTTTTATTGTAAGCAAAATAAAAGCCAACATATGTTGGCTTTTAGTATTTCAATCACAGGAATGATTAGAGGATTTCTACCACAACTTTACCAACATGTTCACCGGTATCCATCACCGCATGAGCATCCTGAATCTGGTCAAACTTAAAAGTTTTATAGATCATCGGCAAACATTCTCCTTTTGCCCACAGCGGCGCGACATGTTGCTGCAAACCTTGCGCAATTTCAGCTTTTTCTGCTGTGTTACGTGCACGCATGGTTGAACCGGTAATAGTCAGACGCTTCATCATGATTTGACCGAGTTTGACCTCTTTGGCTTTTGCACCACCCAAGAATGCGATATAAACCAGACGACCATCACGACGCAGCAGATTCAGGTTTTTCTCCAGATATGGCGCCCCCACCATATCCAAAATGACGTCAACACCGCCATTGTCGGTTTGCTCGTTAATCACTTGCTCGAAGTCTTGAGTCTTATAGTTGATTGCCGTGGTTAAATCCGAAATTGCTACCACTTTTTCATCAGTACCCACAGTGGCAAAAGTTTTAATCCCCAAGGATTTACAGAGCATCAAAGCAGTTGTACCGATCCCGCTCGTTCCCCCATGCACCAGCACAGTTTCCCCTGCCTTGGCTTTACCCATCTGGAATACATTCGCCCATACGGTAAAGAAGGTTTCAGGAATCGCGGCTGCCTGAGTAAAGCTCACACCTTCAGGAATATTCAAGGTTTGGCTTTCAGGTACCACGCAATATTCCGCATAACCGCCGCCATTGGTTAGGCCGCAGACCTTATCGCCAACCTTAAACTTAGAAACCTCAGTTCCTACAGCCACCACTTCACCAGCCACTTCCAAACCCGGTACAGGCGTTACCCCTTTAGGCATTGGATATAGACCTTGACGCTGCAAGATGTCAGGACGGTTAATGCCAAATGCATGCACTTTCACCAAGACTTCATCTGCTTTAGCTTCAGGTACTGCAACAGTTTCGTAAGCCAGTTTATCCACGCCGCCCGGTTCTGTGATGATGACTTGTTGCATAGTCGTTTGTGACATAATTTATTCCTGATCTATTCATTACTTTTTAAAATTTACTGCTCTATTTGAACATAGAAATAGCCGCGAATGAATAACTGTTGACTTATGTATAATCTCCCTACTATTCAGCAAAATGATATGAGATTGAGCATGGCAACCATTCAAAAAGCTGAAATGCAGGATATGGAATCTATCTTAGACATCTGGCTCAATGCTTCCCTACAGGCACATGATTTTATTCCTGCTTCTTACTGGGAAAAGCAGTTGCTTCCGATGCGTGATCTTTACCTGCCTTTAGCCGAAAATTATGTGATCAAGGAAAATCAAACTGTCGCAGGTTTTGCATCCTTATTAAGATCAGAATCGGCGCTGGCTGCACTTTTTATTGCGCCTCATCACCAAGGTTTGGGATACGGTACGGCCTTGATTGATTTTTTTAAACAGCAGTGTGATGAATTGCATTTAAATGTCTATACTGAAAATACCGCAGCGGTCAATTTTTATCGGCAGCAGGGCTTTAAAATCATCAGCCAAGCCATGGATCAAAACACCGGTCATGCGGAATTAAGCATGACTTGGTCCAAGCATTAATTGGGAAAATATCAGGAAAGTTTATGTCAGCCGTCATTGAATACAATGAAGATAATTATAGTAACTTTGAATGGTTTGAAGGATTTGCTGTGATTCGTTTTTATGCCAACTGGTGTGCCCCATGTGTACAAAATTTTCCTGTATTTGAACAGTTGGCAGCACACTATGCTACGGTAAAGCCCGAGATCAAATTTGGCAAGATCAATGTCGATCAATCCCCGATTCTGACCCTACGCTATAACGTTTACGGTTTGCCTTCCACACTGATTTTTAAAAACGGACAAATCATTCAACGGATTGCAGGGGTGAAAAGTTTGAATGAAATGAAAAGCATTGTTGATTCAATGAACTAATCTAAAATTATTGTGGTTCAATGATAAAAATACCCAATTGAATATTGCATAGTCATTTCAAGTGCATTGCTTTATTTCTATTTTTATTCAATATATTGTGAGCCCCACACCCACAATAAAAAATGCTCAATTGTTATGGATTTAAAAGTCATTTTCCTATTTTGCCTGTTCCCTGGTTTGGGCGTTATTTTCCTCACATGGTTGTTGCATTTTCAGTGGGCCTGGCTATTTAAAACCGTGATTGTTTTTGAAATTGTGGTTGCAATTTTGGTATTTGTCATTGAGCTGGATGCAAAAAAAACACCCGGGAATAGCGGCTGGATCATGATCTTTGCAGCCGTCTTTCAAATCTATTTTGCCCTACTGCTTATGTTGACCCGCTTGGTGATCTGGCTGAGAAAAAAACGGGGCTAAAGCTGATACATTCACCCCATCTCTTATATACATGGTTTTGACAGTTTTTTAATCAAACCGAAGTGTTTTTTACTTCGGCATTTCTACAAATTGCATCAGGAATTTACGCACCAATGGTAGCATCACCAGAATCAGTGGAAATGCCATCAGCCATGATAAGCTCCAGGCATGTAGCCACAGAGAAAAGAAGCCATCAACCAAGCCTTTATTCAGCAACAGGTTAAAGCAGGAAATTGCACCACTCATGATGCCCGACAGGATAAGTGGCATCAGCCAAGTCAGATGTTTCGGGTGGAATTTTGGGAGATTATTTTTCATCATTTAACCTAATCTTTTTAAATCGTGAATCGAATTACATACGTGCAATTTCTACTGCTGCCTGATCAATCTTTCCGGAGATTTCACGGATTTGCTCTGGGTTCAGTTCGGTATGTTGAATCTTCAGGCGCAATGAAGTTTTCAGGTTTTCCATCGCACGTTTGATATCGACATAGTGTTCGTTATTCTGGATTTGCTTGCGTGTGTTAAAGCGGTCGAGGATTTTTTTTACTATTTCCTGATTCTCTTCAAGATGTTGAAGACCTGTAGGTGTAATACGGTATTGCTTACGATCATCGGCACTCAGTTCAGCCTGAGTATAGTGATGTTCTTCGAGATAATTGATAGTCGGACAAATAGTGCCTGTACTCGGCTTGTAGTTCCCGCCTACCAGTGATGCCACATCTTTAATGATGTCGTAGCTAAACTTTGGGGATTGAGCAATGAAATGCAGCACCAACAGCTTCATCTGTCCGGCTTCAAACAGGCGTTTACGCGGTGAAGATATACTTTCGATGTTCTCAATATGATTGGAATTTGGCATAACTAAGATATACCTTAATATCAATTAAGATATATCTTAATATTTCTATTATTATTTTTAAAGTTAATTTTTGCATTTACGACAAATTATGTCGCTAGAAACCTATAACTCTTTAATCTTATAAGAAAAATTATATATACTTATCAAAAAATTACTGTGGTAATTCAAAATGATTGCCAAACTTCTGCTGATAATCAGCTCGCTTCTACTATCTATACTTATTTTTTTAATAAGCCACGAAGATCTATGGCTAAATTCAATTTATTTATGGTTTGCACTCAAAATTAATCAATTTACTGATTTCTGCATAAGTTCAATGTACGACAATCAATTTTTCATCTCGATTTTGATTTATTTTTTTATCTTTTTCTTTTGCCTTTTCATTGGAAAAATCTCCATTTTACTTGGAAAAACTGGAGCAACTGATTCAATTTCTACAAACTCTATTACCAATATTGAGCCTGCTAATGAATATTTTTTGCCAATTTACTTAAGCTATATTTTAGTTGCTATCAGTATTAGTACATTCAAAGCATTTTTTATCATCTTTATCCTAATAACGACTTTATTATATTTTTCTAAATCAGCTTTCTTCAATCCTATTCTTTTAGTTTTAGGGTATAAGTTCTACCACATCACAAACACTAAGGGTTTGAAAATACTACTAATTATAAAGTACGATATTAAAAATATTAGTGACTTTAAAATGCAAGATTTAACTAATTCGATTACTGTTAAAAAGATCAACGAATATACATATATTCAATTTTAGATAGGAGTTAATTCACACTTATGGATATATTGCTTGGCAAAGTAGGAAAGTCGATTAAAAAAGTATTATATCAGCAAGAAATTTCTGTCTTTGCTGAATATCGCAATCTTGATTTACAGCATGCAATTTCCTACTCACCTAATTCTTCTTTAGATGATGACCAATGGTTCTTTTTAGACTCATTACCTTCAAAAAATATCAAAAATCCCATTACAGTTTGCCTAAATGCAAATAGTAATGATTGGGTTCAAATTTCATCCGATGAATATACTTCCATCCGTTTTCTAACATTAATTGATAAGTTAAACAGCCGTGCTTTCTATCAAAAAGTACCAAATTCAATGCTAATCAAAAAACCACGATTAAATTGGACAGGTTTAAATGACCAACCAAGCATATCAGTTGATCCAATTATTTTGATTAATGAAATTCCTGATGCAATTTATGATGAATCTACGGAAAGATTGTATTTCAAAGACATTTCTAAATTGACAGACATTTTCAGAGGAATTGATCAACAATTTAAAGAAGCAACTGAAGTTGAAGTTAGCAACTTTGTAAATTCAAATATTTTTGATACAGCTTCAGGATTTGATATTAAAAAAGTTTCAACTCCTGTAAGAAAAAAAATTAATGCTGTTCAAGCTCGTTTTGATTCTTTTTCCGCTAGTGAACAAGTTCAATTTATTAGTAATGTTCAACAATATCTCAGTCATATTACCTTCAAAAATGGCAAATTTATCATTAATAATAATGAAGACGTACGTGATTTAGCTGATGCTCTAGATCAAAGATTTCATGAAACTCCAATTACACGAGAGAAAAGAAGAACACAATCATATCGTTCTATGTAATAAAAAACCCGCCTTTCAGCGGGTTTTTTTAAATCAATTCAATCTATTATAGACGAACCAATTCCACAATCTTCTCAGCCAGTTCCTCAACCGACTCTTGAGCGAAGCTTACATCTGTACCTTCTGCAACAGTAGTAATCACAGCAATACCTGTTTCACGAAGCAGTGCAACTTGAGCAGCATCAAGGTCAGCTTTCGCAATCACGACAATACCTTGTTGAAGCAACAGGTTTTCAAGTGCTTGCGCATTTTCCAATGCTTTGGCAGACACCGTAATTGACGCAGGTTTTTGACCCAAACGCGCTGCACGGTCTTCCGCAGTTACAGGGTTGCTGTGCACAGTCCATTCAACAGACTCTTCCACCATACCCGCACCAATCGTGACGTTGTTCAAACGATCAATGAAGATAAACGAACCGGTATAACGGCTGTCTTGATAACGGTCAAACACCACTGGCGCATCAAATTCAACAGTCACATTGGCAATGGCATTGAGATCAAGATGATCCACTTGCATGTGCTCAAGCGTATTCACATTGGTACGGAAGTTAATGCCAGTCACTTTAGCAGGCACCGTTTGTGTACCAATTTTGATGTTATACAACTTGCCAATGACCAGCGGTTGATCCGCCATCCATACCACAGTCGCTTTAACCGAACGTGAAATGGCAGGAATGCCCTGATCTGCACGAACCAGCATATTACCGCGTGATACGTCAATTTCATCATTCAGCGTTAATGTCACCGCTTGACCAGCAAAAGCATGTTCAAGGTTGCCATCATAAGTCACGATTTCTTTCACTGTTGAAGTCTTACCCGATGGTAAAGCCACAACTGTATCGCCGACATTGATTTCACCCAACGCAATCGTACCTGCAAAACCACGGAAGTCGAGGTTCGGACGGTTCACATATTGCACAGGGAAACGGAAATCACGTTTCGCGGTATCACGGTTAATTTCTACAGACTCAAGCGTACCCATCAAGGTTTCGCCCGTGTACCATGGCGTATTTGGCGACTTGTTCACCACGTTATCGCCATTCAATGCAGAAATAGGCGTAAAGATGATATTGCTTGGCTTACGGTCGCCCAATTGGCTTACGAAGTTGGCATAATCAGCCTGAATTTCATTGAAGCGTGCTTCAGAGAATTCAACCAGGTCCATTTTGTTGATCGCAACAATAATGTTCTTAATACCCAATAAACTTGCAATATAGGTATGACGACGGGTCTGGGTTTGTACACCATAACGCGCATCAATTAAGATGATCGCAAGGTCACAAGTTGAAGCACCTGTCGCCATGTTACGGGTGTATTGCTCATGCCCCGGAGTATCGGCAATAATGAACTTACGCTTTTCAGTAGAGAAATAACGATACGCTACATCAATAGTAATACCCTGCTCACGTTCAGCTTGCAGACCATCAACAAGAAGTGCCAAATCAGGTGCATCACCAGTCGTCCCGACTTTTTTAGAGTCACGGGTAACAGCTTGCAATTGATCTTCATAAATCAATTTTGAATCGTAAAGTAAACGACCGATTAAAGTCGATTTACCATCATCCACGTTACCGCAAGTCAAAAAACGCAGTAAGTCTTTATTTTCGTGTTGTTTCAAATACGCCAAAATATCTTGGCTAATCAGTTCAGATTGATGAGACATCGCTCAAACTCCACATACTTTAGAAATCGGGTTCAGATCGAAAAATTAGAAGTAACCTTCTTGTTTTTTCTTCTCCATCGAGCCTGCTTCATCATGGTCAATCATACGACCTTGACGTTCTGAGCTGGTCGCCAAGAGCATCTCTTGGATAATTTCCGGCAAGGTATTGGCAGTTGATTCAACTGCACCCGTAAGCGGGTAACACCCTAAAGTACGGAAACGTACCGATTTCATTTGTGGAACTTCTCCCTCTTGTAGAGGCATACGTTCATCATCAATCATAATCAGTGTGCCACTGCGTTCAACCACAGGACGTTCTGCAGCTAAATAAAGTGGTACTAATGGAATGCTTTCTAAATAGATGTATTGCCAGATATCAAGCTCAGTCCAGTTTGATAACGGGAACACACGAATACTTTCGCCTTTGTTCACTTTACCGTTGTAAAGATTCCAAAGTTCTGGACGCTGGTTTTTCGGATCCCAACGGTGTTTACTGTCACGGAACGAGTAAACACGTTCTTTGGCACGTGATTTTTCTTCATCACGGCGCGCACCGCCAAAAGCCGCATCAAAACCGTATTTATCCAAAGCCTGTTTTAAGCCCTGAGTTTTCATGATGTCGGTATATTTAGAACTACCATGATCAAACGGATTGATTCCTGCTTCAAGGCCTTCTTTATTTTGATGCACAATCAAATCGAAACCATGGGTTTTCGCCATGTTATCGCGGAAAGTGATCATCTCTTTAAACTTCCAGCCTGTATCGACATGCAATAGCGGGAATGGAAGTTTTGCAGGATAAAAGGCTTTTAAAGCAAGATGCAGCATCACTGCAGAATCTTTACCAATAGAATACAACATGACCGGATTTTCAAATTCGGCAGCCACTTCACGAATAATGTGAATACTCTCAGCTTCAAGCTGTTTAAGATGAGTAAGTCTTTCCTCAGTTATGGACATTGACAACACCAGCTCAGATCAACGTGTACTTATTACACTTTTAAAAATATATATATTCATTATAGAGATTTAGTTATCACATCTATTGCTTGTTTTATTATATTAATATGCATATTTGTCATATAAAGCTTAACTAATAAAGAGTATAAGTTTTTATTAATGATTTACTTAAATGATGATTTATTATTGTATTCAGAGATAATCCTCACCGCAAGCCAACATTAAAATGTACAAAATCTAATCTGATTGTTAATTCCTCTAAAACATCTATGTAATTCATGCTGAAAATTGCATAGAGTAACTAAACTTTCTCCCATCTCCTGTATTCTTTTGAATTATACCTATGCCAGACCGTACTATTGAATCCGTGAAATCCAGCCTGGAACAAGCACAGCTTGCAGGCCACATCTATCAGCACAATCAACATTTACTGGTGCTGCAAGAACCTTGGGGAGAGGATGGCTCCATCCTGAATAATTTTGTGCAACATGAGCTCACCGCTGACCAGATTGGGCTGCAATTTGGACTAAGACTTTCGGATAATCATTTTGATTTTTTGATTGGTGTCACCCATAGCAATCAGGATCGCAGCTATGAAATTGGTGCAGGCAATCTTAAGGCCGATCAAAAAGCCTTTAACTTGTTGTATGCTTTTTATAACTATCCCAAGGCATTTTATCTGGTGAGCCTGCCCATGACAGCCAGTAGTGCTCAGCTTGAACAGGCCATTGAAACACAACTGTTCAATCAGGCCAACTTGGATTTCTTGAAGACAGCCATCAAAACCAATCCGATGGGACAACAGGTCAACTGGATGAAAGCTTTTATTCTGCAACAGGCCTTGAACATGAAAGTCCGTATTCAAACCTGTTTACTTTAATCGTGCTTATTAAAAATATCATTCAGAGTTCATATCACAAATGATTGAAACTAGATAAATTTTTGCCAGCTAAAAAATGCAGTCTCATCGGCTGCATTTTTCATTTAAATTGAATCAATTTTAAACAATTAGCCTGCACAAACTCACTTGAGTCATGCTGGTAGAGCGCTACATTATCTGTTTATATGACTTATATAGAGCATAATAATGACGACCTCTATTTATCCTTGCCTGTGGTTTGGAAAAAATGCCAAAGCAGCCTGTGAATGGTATTACTCTAGTCTTCCGTATAATCACATGATTGCCACAAACGAATATGCGGCAAAAGAAAAAATCATTAAATGCGAAAATCAGACCGAGATTGATTATGACTGGAATAGCATCACGCTAAAAGGAATCGAGAGCCAATCTAGCTGGTGTAAAGACCAGTTTGGGATGAGCTGGCAAATTCACCCTGAAAATTTAGGCGAGATTGTTAAGCAGAATTCTCATGCACAAGCAACGTTATTTAAAATGAAAAAGCTACTGATTGATGATTTGATTCATGCCTGATCACCCTTTAACAGGATGAGCTAATAATAAAACAACCCATTGATATTTTTAAAATTTTATAACCAAAAAATGTGAGTATAATAATGAATAATTTAAAAAATTTATACCAGAGCAGTCTTAGCCATTGTCTTTGTTGGAGCTTAACCTGTCTGCCATTGGCTACACAGGCTGCAGATTTCGTACAGATCAAACCGCATCCTATTGATGCAATTGTGCAGCAGAATATGACACAAAAATCAGTTGCGCCGCCATTAAAAAAAACCGGTAAAATCGATCAGATGCGCATCATGCATATCGATATTGACTATGTATATGATAAAAATAAAGAACAGCAGCAAGAAAATCTTCAGGCTTTATTACAACGTATTAACAAGATTCAACCCAATACCATTTTCTTGCAAGCCTTTGCCGATCCCGATGCCAATGGTTCAGCCAATCAGGTGTACTTTAAAAACCGCCACATCCCGACCAGAGACAATCTTTTTCCTCTTCTTGTCAGCCAGATTCGTAGCAAGACCCAGGTCAAGCATATTTATGCCTGGTTGCCCTTAATGGCGTGGGAGTTTCCAAAAAATTACAAACTGACTTATGTCTCACATAACAACGGCGGAAAACAGGGCTATATTAGAGTTTCACCCTTTGATCCCAAAAATCTTCAATATGTTTCTGAAATTTACTTAGATTTTATCAAATCAAATGCGGTAGATGGTGTGCTCTACCATGATGATATCACACTGAATGATTATGAAGACAGCTCTGCTCCAGCACGGAGTATGTATCGGGCTTGGGGATTTAGTTCAGATCAATTATTAAAACAGCCTCGGCAATCCAAGCAATTACAATTTGCCAAATTCAAAACGGCATATCTGGATCAGTTTGCCGCAGGTATTAGCAGAATCATTAAACAACAACAGCCTCATCTACTGACTGCACGTAATATGTATGCACCCGTAGTATTAGAGCCTCATAGTGAAAACTGGTTTAGTCAATCCATGCCAAGTACTTATCAATATTATGACTACAATGCCATTATGGCGATGCCTTATATGGAAGAAGCGGATGACCATCAACAATTCTATTTCGACCTCATACAACAGTCAAAAAAATACGACCCGGATTTGAGTCATACTATCTTTGAACTGCAAGCATTGAATTGGCGAAACAATCAACAGCTTTCCACCGAAGAAATTGTGGATACCATCAAGTTTTTAGAAAAACACGGGGTAAAACATATTGGTTATTACCCCGATGATTTTGTACAGGAACATCCTCAACCTTCTAAGCTGAAATCCGCTTTTTTAACTGGTGATTAGTCTCAAAGAATTCCAGTAACCCTTTATTATTATAATAAAGGGTTAAATTTCTAGCCTGTTGCATATTGATAATATCTGCCGTATTCACCTTAAAACTGCTGGCAAGTTGGGGTACCGCGACCGCTAATGGAGCTTTTCTACGATCCTTACCTGAAAAGCGGGCCCAGTTATAAGTTGCCCAAAGCAACAGCACGCCAATAAAGCTTAAAATCATTACTACAAGGTTCAATAAACTTAACTGGCTATTGGGTTGAGCTTGTATGACCAGTTGCTGATAAATGGTTTGACTTTCAAACCACCATAAAAATAGGGTCAACACTGGCATAAATAACCACATAAACATAAACCAACCAACGATTTGCAAACTGTAACCCAAGCTTTTATTACGTACATATTCAGGTTGATCAATGTACGCTGGTAGTTCTAATTTTGATTCATCTTCAATTAAATAATATTTATAGACTTTAGTCATTTTCTGGCTCTCCTCTAAATCCACGATCTGGGCTTACCCAACGTGCACGTTTTTGAGTCTTGAAAATCGTTTTAGGTAATGCAACCACAGTCGTCAGCATAGTCAGAATCCAGAAGAACAGTGGATACCAAATGACCCAAAAATAGTTTCTGAAGATTCGGGCTTTATCATAGGGTTTATCAATATATAAGCTAACAAAGAATTGAATCAGGCAAGTTAAACCCAGAATAATCCCGTACCATTGTGGAAAGAGAGATTGAATTGCCCACTCTCCGGGTAAAGAAAAAAATAGGCCATATAGATATAAGATAATAATACCGAACATCACATATGCCCAAACCACACTGATAATAGACTCTAGTGCAATAGGCCACATACGGCGTCGATTCCACCTAAATAAGTTTGGTAAATAAGCAAATAAAACCTCCACTCCTCCTTGTGCCCAACGCAAACGCTGTTTCCACAAGCCGTTGAAGGTTTCAGGCATATAGATATAGCACAATGCTCTTGGGACATATTGCAAGTCCCAATGATCGAACTGTAAGCGCCATGATACATCGATATCCTCCGTGATCATGTCATCACGCCAATATCCAATCCGGTCTAGTGCCGTTTTACGAAAACCAACGATTGCGCCTGAAACAGTAAAGATGCGTCCATAGGTACGTTGTGCACGTTTAATTAATCCAATAATAGAAGAGAATTCACCCACCTGAATTTTGCCCAGAATACTGGAGCGGTTCAAAATACGAGGATTCCCCGTGACTGCCCCAACCCGTGGATATCTTGTTAAATGATGCATCATCCATAACACTGCATGAGGATGGATTAATGCATCACCATCTATACAAACTAGATATTCATTTTGACTCACCATTGCACCGGCACGTAAAGCATAGGCCTTGCCCTGATTTTCAGCCAAATGGACAACCCTGAGTTTTGGATATTTTTGCAAAAGCTCATCTAGAATTTCAGCAGTCTTATCTCGACTACCATCATTGACTGCAATGACTTCAAAATCCGGATACTGCGTTTGCATGGCAAACTTTATGGTATCCCTAACCTGTGCTGCCTCATTAAAACAAGGAATAATGATACTGCATCCATGTTCGCTAGGATGAGGTAACGATGGTTGCTTGCGTTCATGTTTTAAATAGAACCAGATTCCCCCCGCAATCCAAAGCCACGCCATAAATAATGGGTAGAAAAAAGCAAAGCCAAAATATACGTCACTCATTTGAAATAAACTTGAATCAGTCATTATTTCCTCCCCTTCGCAGTATTATTTTCATATGGATTACGATAAGTGAGTGGACTGGTATTAATACTTAGATCTTGGTAAAGATGTCCTTGAACTTGCTGTCCAGCCTTCAATTGATAATTATTAATCCCAATTTTTTGTACGGATAATTTTTTTAATTCCTGATAATATTGTGAATATTCTTTCCAATCACTTCTTTTCCCATTCGGATTTACTGTAAAACTCACGATTAAATACTGTTTTTGTATACTGTTTAATTTTTCCAGTTGTTTTTCTAAAGTTTTAAATATTCCAGAATCTTTCACCGGATCAAATTCAATATAAAGAAAATCATTATTATTTAAACTATATTCCATCAAAGGCATTAATCCATCTACATGCTTATCCTTTAAGGTGATTTTCAAAACAGTTTGATAATTATTACTGATATTGGTGTAATATTTTGCCTGTTTTTTAGCTTGATCTTTTATATCAAAAACCTGTTTTATTTTTTCAGCGCATTCCCCATCCCAAGTCTTTTTCTGTATCGCGCAGTCGAGCTCATCTCCAATATCGATCATTACACCTTCAACTGAAGAATTATATTTAACTAATTCCGCAGTAAGATCTGCAAAATTGAGTCCCTGTTTTGTTTGTAAACTGATCGGTAATTCAGCATACACCCGATTACCCACACGGGTGCGTGCTTGCCAAACTGTACGATTTAATAAATCCTTACGCATACCCAGTTGACGATTAGGAAAATAGGCAACATCTATTTTTCCGTCCCCATTTTCATCCGCTACGGTTTTTAATAAAATAGTATTGGTTTGTAATGCACTAATCTGATCTAAGAATTGCCCCAGTTTTTGATCAAAAATTTTGTCATTGGGACTGACCATTTCAGCCAAATCAAAACGGATATAACTTCTACGCTGTTTGTGGATATCGCTTGCAAAAGTTAAAAAATCCAGCATTTCTGCATGCAACATTTCGGGGGTTGGATTATTCATTACTAGGGCACGTTGATAGGTTTGCCCCGAATCAGCAAGGGTTGACATACTGCCCAAGCTAAATGACATAGGCAAACCAGCTTTTTCTGCAAGTTCTTCACTTTCCTTGGTCACCGCCCCATAAGGCCAGAATATCGCGCGTGTATCTATTCCCAATTCAGTGTCTAAAATTTTCTTGGATTGTTGTAAATCTTCTACAACCCTGTTTTGATAAGCTTGATCAGATTCATAACGTTGATATTTTGGTAAAAATTGACGTGTAATTGCTGCAGGCTGCATACTTTGTTGTGGATTGGCAAGTATGCCCTTATGCATATTGTCCGAATGTGAAACAAACTCTACCAGGCCTGAGCGCTGCATTTCACGCATTTGATCCCAAGACATTAAGCTATTTTGACCATAGGCTTCATAAGCATCTTTGGTATTCCCGTTAATCCAGCTCGTCGGAATAGCAAAAGCAGCGAAATATTTATACTGTTTCAATAATGGAAAAACCCGGGTATAACTACTGAGTGCGCCATCATCAAAGGTCAATAACACTGATTTTTTTGGTAATTTCTTTTTCTTTTGCCGAGCATCCCATACATCTTGCAAACTGATGGCTTGCCAGCCTTCCTGTTTTAGCCAGGCAAAATAGCGTCCTAAATTTTTAGTACTGATTGCATAAAGATCCCGATCTCCTTCACGGGCAACGTCATCTCGAACATCATGAAAAGTAATGGTAACAAATAAGTTATCAGGTATTTCAGTGGTATTTTTGGTTATATTTTGCGTAAAACCCGTCGCAGGAACGGCGAAGACCGTTACCATGACAGCAGAAAGTAAGGTTTTCATCACTTGTTTCATTAAAAAATTCCTTTAAAGCCCACTGTTGCATAAGTTTTTTCTTCATCTTCACCATCATAAGGATGAGTTCCCCATCCTATGCCATAGTTCAGACTCCAAGTCCGGGAAACCTGCCAATCATGTCCATAAAAAACGTTATAAATTGGCTTCGTGGAATAATTATCTTGTCCAAAAGTCCCAGCGGTAGCTTCAAAATTTTGAGTAAAATTGCGGTCATATCTCCGCCACGTAATCCACTCATGCTGTAAGTGCAACTCTGCACTATAACTTTCTTCAGGATTGAAATAGTCCACAATGACATCTTTGTTCTGGCTGTAATAACCCGCTAAAGTCAAACTGGTAAGATGATGCGGAGCCTGGAAAATCTGCTGTTTAAGGTATGCCGAAACCTCTTGGCGTGTATTATCATCATCAATATCAGTTAACTGATAGACCAGACCCGCCTTACGAGATTCATGCTGTTGCCAATTCAAATCAAAAGTATAAGATTTACCTTCATTGCCCTTTCGGATGGCCTGTAATGGAATATCCGCCTGACTATTAAATCTGAATGCATACTGCCAATGATCATTCAGCCATTGTGACCAATTGGCCTTGATCCCAAAACGGTCTTGATCTTGTGGATTATCGATACTCTGAGACAACATGATATTCACTGCTTTACGACGTGATGCCCATTCCAGTCCCAAACCTACGCGTTGATCTTCAATTGTGCCCGTATCATATTCACCAGAACGAAAACTGTGATCTACATAAGTACGATAATTATCAAAAAACCATGGGCTGTGAATGCGGGTAAAATGATCCTGCTCACGGTTCCCCTTCAAACGATTAAGTAAAGCCGAGTTATCGGAATCACTTTCTGAAAAGTTACTCTGATGTTGAATAGAGGCATGATTACGGTCATCAAGCTGTTTTTTATTTTTTATTACGGTCGTATCTTCAGGCATGGTTTGCATGAGTTCAGTACTTTGCAGACGCCATTGCTGGATATTTTCCAAAGCTCGCAGATTTTCTAAATGACGGATCCGGATGCCTTCATCTACAGGTATGACTCCATCCCATTGAGATACAATCCATTCTGCACGCTGTGGGTTTTCACGCATAAGTTGAATGAATGCACGATTATTTTGAAAAAGAACGTTATTCGGTGCTTTTGCAATTAATTGTTCATAGTATTGTTCTGCTTTGGCATATTCTTGACGATAGGCGTAGTTAAGCCCGACTAAAGCTAAATATTCACTCCGGTCATCATGGGTAACCTTATCCACACCTTTAGCATTACTGTATTGGAAAGTAGGTAATGCCTTGTCCATTGTTTTGAGTAATTGATCAGCTTCTTTATATTTCTCTTGTTCAATTAATGAGTAATACAAGCCTGCATATAGCTCAAAATGAGCATAGTTCTTTTCATTCAATAAGCTTTTATAAATTTTTTCAGCTATTTGAGGTTGTTGATTCTTAAAGTAAGCATCTGCAATCGCTTGACGCACATAAGGAGGCATCTGTTCTAGAGGCACTCCTGTTTTTGAAATTTGTTCAAAAACTTTTTTAGAGCGATTTCGCTCGTTTAAGGCATAGATGTATTCATAATAAAAACGGCGTTTCCAACTCGGATCATTCGGCAATTGTGATTCGTATTGCTCCATATCTGCGAGCACTTCATCGAGTTGCTGGTACGGCTGTTTTCGTCCTCGATAAATTGAAAGTTTATAATATTCCACAGCATTTTGAATCCGCTGAGAAAATTCACTAATTTTGGCATTGGCTCTGAGATCAGTATTCTCTTTTAATGAGTTACTGTTTTGTATAAAGTTTTCCGCATTAGCGTAATCTGCATTATTCAGTAATGCTAATGCATACTGCTCCTCGGTACCCATATCCTTGCTCTTTTCAAGAGCCAGATTAGCCGTATTCAATGCCTCAACAGGCATATCTAGTATCCGGTAAGTATAGGAAAGCTGTGCTAAATAATCTGCTTCGACTTGATTAATATCAACTTGAGAAAGGGTTTTTTTCGCCTGAGCCTTTTTACCGGCTTCTGCTTGTAATATTCCTGCCCAAACGATCCATTGTTGATTAGAATCGGTTTTGGCAAAGTTTTTGGCCCAGTTTTCTGCAAGCTCAAATTTCTTTAAGTCGCGTAATGCCTTAATAACATATATTTTTCCATAGTCTGGAAATTGTTGAATTTGAATACCCTTCAGGTAGCGAATATCTGATTCTGCAAATTTTTTATTTTCATAAGCCATTACTACAAAATCAGCAATCAATTTTTGATTATTGGGATAACGCCCCAATAATTGCCTGAGTTTTTGTAATCCAGTATCCACCTGGCCTTGTTTAATTAAAGGTACAATTTTTTCACGTTGTTGATCAACAACGTCTTTATAGATCAATTCTGCGAATGACAATGTAGAAAAAAGTAAAGTCCCACAGGAGATCGATAGTATAGTGAGATTAAAGTTCATAATTAAAATATTCTTTATTCATTGTTATTAATGGTCACATTGTAATCCACAATATATAAATAAAAGACCATATTAACAAAAATATTGTGTATAATTTTGTGTTTTTATTATTTTATGCGATAAATATCACATTATTTTAATTGTGAAATATATTATTTTTTTTATCTTGGCGAATTATTTTAACAACAATATTTTATTTATTTAATAATTAATTTTTTTATATAATTCTTTATCTTAACCACTTTATAAAAACATTATTACTCAATTACTCAAAATAAATATCTTGTATAAATCAAAAATGCTCAATAAGTTGAGTATTTTTATTCATACAGAAAAGGTATGTTCTATTATTATAGGAACATAAAATATTCAAAAGTTAAAATATTATCAAGCAGTCAATTCAAATGACTTATTGGAATACAACCTAGAATCTTTTTAGAAGTGCACGAAGTATTAAAAATAAGCCAAGCAAATACCTGACGAGGCAGACCTTTTAGCCTTTTACCGAAAGATTAACCATTAATGAGTCTAAGTTATTGGCATAAGGAAGTACACATGATTTTCATTGTCTAATGATCAGCACAAGAAGCAGAGATATCAAGCCCTTATGCTTATTGATAAAGAGTAACCAGCTTTAAGCCGATTAGGGATCAGACACCGACCACATTTTCAGCAAGTAAAACAACCCATTAACTTTCTTACATAAGCAGATTAATCGAGAAATGGGCGAACATCGTATTCGAACTGAGCAGGTAAATGGTAAATTAAAGATTTTTCAAGATTCTTGCTACACTTTACTGTAGTCGATGTAAAGGTACGGGTTTAAGTCTAAATTTGATTGCTGCAATTTACAACATTGAAATGATTTAAAAAGTGATTTTGCAAAAAGTCTAGTTTCTCATTTTTTATATGAAGTTTTTTCAATGTCAGATACCCTGCTTATCAAAGACCATAAAATAAAAAGCCCTCAATTGAGAGCTTTCAAGTTTATTGATTGACTCAGGCCAGGTTTTGGCGTTTTAAAACTTCTAGCATAGTTGATCCGAGCTCTGCAGGACTACGCGTATAAGCCATACCCGCTTTTTCAAAGGCTGCAAATTTTTCTTCTGCTGTGCCCTTACCGCCAGAAATAATTGCACCTGCATGCCCCATACGCTTACCTTTTGGTGCAGTCACACCTGCAATATAGCCCACAACCGGCTTGGTGACATGAGACTGAATATATTCAGCTGCTTCCTCTTCTGCGGTACCGCCAATTTCACCAATCATGATAATGGCTTCGGTCTGCGGGTCTTCTTGGAACAACTTCAAGCAATCAATCTGGTTCATGCCTGGAATTGGGTCTCCCCCAATGCCAATACAGGTTGACTGACCTAAACCGAGCTTTGTAGTCTGAGCTACAGCTTCATAGGTTAGTGTACCCGAACGTGAGATAATTCCGATTTTACCTGGCTGATGAATATGTCCTGGCATAATACCGATTTTACATTCTCCCGGGGTAATAATACCCGGACAGTTTGGACCGATTAAACGCGCACCATTACCATTGGTTTCAAGATAACGCTTGGCCTTTAACATATCTAAAGTCGGCACACCTTCAGTAATTACAACAATAAGTTCAATCCCAGAATCTACTGCCTCTACAATTGAATCCAATACAAATGGTGCAGGTACATAAATGACCGAGGCATCTGCGCCTGTTTCTTTGACTGCATCTTTCATGGTGTTGAATACAGGTAGGTTTAAATGGCTTTGCCCCCCCTTACCGGGCGTTACACCACCGACGACTTTGGTACCATAAGCCAATGCTTGCTCTGAGTGAAACGTACCATTTTTACCGGTAAAACCTTGTACCAATACTTTGGTGTCTTTATTAATTAATACGCTCATGATTGATACTCCTTAAGCTTTTACCGCAGCAACAATTTTTTCTGCTGCATCAGCTAAACCTGATGCAGAGATTAACGTAAGTCCAGATTCATCCAATAACCTGGCACCCAGTTCTGCGTTATTCCCTTCTAAACGCACAACGACCGGCACGGTTACATGAACTTCCTGGACCGCTGCAATAATGGCTTCAGCAATCATGTCACAACGTACAATTCCACCAAAAATATTAATTAAAACCCCTTGTACCGAGCTGTCTGCCAAAATAATTTTAAACGCTTCAATGACGCGCTCTTTGGTTGCACCACCGCCAACATCAAGGAAGTTCGCAGGCTGACCACCATACAGTTTGATGATGTCCATAGTTGCCATAGCAAGCCCCGCTCCATTGACCATACATCCAATGTTACCTTTTAAGGCTACATAATTCAGGTCATGTTCTGAAGCTTTTAATTCGCGTTCATTTTCCTGAGACTTGTCACGCATCGCTACAATTTCGGGTAAACGGTATAAGGCGTTAGAGTCGATCCCGACTTTGGCATCCACACATAAGATGTCACCATTTTCACGAACTGAAAGTGGGTTAATCTCAAATAGGGCAAAATCATTTTCAATAAATGCCTGATAAGCTGCGGTCATAATTTTGACAAACTGATTGATCTGGCCATCTTTCAAATGAAGAGCAAAAGCCACTTCACGAGCTTGAAATGGCATCAGTCCAACCAATGGATCAACTTCGACTTTTATAATTTTTTCTGGGGTTTCTTCAGCCACTTTTTCAATTTCGACCCCACCTTCAGTCGATGCCATAAAAGTTACACGACGGCTGGAACGGTCGACTACTGCACCAAGATACAGCTCGCGTTCAACCGGATAAACATCTTCAGAGACTAAAATGCTGTTGACTGGTTGTCCACTGGCATCCGTCTGATAAGTCACTAAACGAGTACCAATGATCTGATTGGCATAGTCTGCAGCTTCTTGTGCAGACTTCACGACTTTTACCCCACCAGCCTTACCGCGTCCCCCGGCATGTACTTGAGCTTTGAGTACTGCAAATTTACCACCAAGCTGCTCAAAAGCTTTTACGGTTTCTTCTGCATTTGTTGCCAAGATACCCTCTTGAACCGGCATCCCATATTTTTTTAATAACGTTTTTGCTTGATACTCATGTAAATTCATTGAACAACCTTTTAGTACTTATTTGACTTTGTTATTACGTTCACCAATATCTTTTGGTTCACATCAATCAATATTGGTATTTTGAGAACTTAAAATGATTCTTATCTTTATTTTTAGATGATTGTTCTAATAAAAACAACTATCAAATGTAAAAAGAGCGACCTAAGCCGCTCTTTTTGTCTTACTTACGCTTACGCTGAATCGCGTGAATCGCTCGTCCATCTACTGCAAGTGCAGCTTCATGAACCACTTCAGAGAAGGTTGGATGGCCAAAAGTCATCAACTGTAAATCTTCAACTGAAGATACAAACTCAAGTGCAATCATACCTTGGTGTACGATATCAGACGCAGCTGGTCCAATCACATGCATACCAAGTAAACGGTCAGTTTTTGCATCAGCAACAAACTTCACGAAACCAGCACCTTCGCCCGCAGCTAAAGCACGGCCATTTACAGCAAAACCGAATTGACCAGTTTTAACTTCGTGGCCTTTTTCTTTGGCTTGCTCTTCTGTTAAACCGACCCACGCTGCTTCCGGGTAAGTATAGATAACAGAAATAATCGTGTCGTAGTTCACTTGTGCAGCATGACCATGAATACGCTCTACAGCCATTACGCCTTCTTCCATTGCTTTGTGTGCAAGCATTGGACCACGTACCAAGTCACCAATTGCATATACGCCTTCCACAGAAGTCGCACACCAATCGTTCACTTCAACCAGACCGCGTTCAGTCAGTTTAATGCCACAATCATCCGCCAATAAACCTTCAGCATAAGCACGACGGCCTACACAAACGATCAACTTATCGAAAGTTTGCTCTTTGTCTTCACCGCCTTGAGTGTACTTAACAGTCACTTCACGACCGTTAATTTCAGTACCAGACACTTTCGCGCCTACACGGATATCAAGACCTTGCTTAGTTAACAGTTTCTGGAAGTCTTTTGCCAATGCTTTATCAGCCATTGGCAAGAATGCATCCATTGCTTCAAATACAACAACTTCTGCACCTAAACGACGCCATACTGAACCAAGCTCAAGACCAATCACGCCTGCACCAATGACACCTAAACGTTTAGGCACTTCTGGGAATTCAAGCGCGCCTGTTGAATCAACAATGATGTCTTGATCAACAGGAGCTACAGGAATATTTACTGGCACGGAACCAGTGGCAAGAATGACATACTTAGGCTCTAAAACTTGAGTTTCACCTTCGTTAGAAACGAACTCAACTTTTTTACCTGCCAGTAATTTACCAGTACCTTTTAACCATTCAACACCGTTACCTTTTAATAACTGGTCAATACCGCCAGTCAACTGGTCAACGATTTTATCTTTACGTGCTAGAAGCTTAGACAAGTCGAAACTTACTTCACCAGTGGTAATACCGTGATCATCTAAATGTTTTACGGTGTCTTCATAACGGTGTGAAGAATCAAGTAATGCCTTAGACGGGATACAACCCACGTTTAAGCAAGTACCACCTAAAGAAGGTTTGCCTTTATGAATACGTTTTTCGATACACGCAACTTTAAAACCAAGTTGAGCTGCACGAATTGCAGCTTCATAACCACCTGGTCCACCGCCAATTACTACTAAATCAAATTGTTGAGACATTATGCTCTCCAAAAATGGGCTTAGAGGATCGCTCTAAGCCCATGGATTTATTCTATAAAATTAAAGATCAAGGATAAGACGAGCAGGTTCTTCTAACAATTCTTTGATTGCTACAAGGAAACCTACAGCTTCTTTACCATCAATTAAACGGTGGTCATAAGAAAGTGCTAGATACATCATTGGCAAGATTTCTACTTGACCATTCACTGCCATAGGACGGTCTTGGATTTTGTGCATACCCAAGATTGCAGTTTGTGGTGTGTTCAAAATTGGGGTAGAAAGCAATGAACCAAAAGTACCACCGTTAGTAATAGTGAATGTACCACCAGTCATGTCTTCAATGCCCAACTTACCGTCACGTGCCTTAACAGCATAAGCGCGAATACCGTTTTCTACTTCAGCATAGTTCATACGGTCAGTATCACGTAATACAGGAACCACTAGACCACGGTCGCTTGATACAGCTACACCGATGTCATAGTAACCGTGATAAACAATGTCATCACCATCGATAGACGCGTTTACAGCAGGGTAGCGTTTCAGTGCTTCTGTCGCTGCTTTAACGAAGAATGACATGAAGCCTAGACGTGCACCATGACGCTTTTCAAATGCATCTTTATATTGAGCACGCATTTCCATGATTGGTTTCATGTTCACTTCGTTGAACGTAGTCAACATTGCTGTTGATTGAGTTGCAGCAAGTAAACGTTCAGCAACACGTTTACGAAGACGAGTCATAGGAACACGTTTTTCGATACGTTCACCAACAGCAACGCTTAACGGCGCAGCAGCAGGAGCAGCCGGTTTAGCTTGATGGTTTGCAACATCTTCTTTAGTGATGCGGCCACCGCGACCAGTACCAGCTACATCGCTCGCTGCAATACCAGTTTCAGTCAATGCTTTACGCACTGCTGGAGCTTGATCAGCAACTGGTTGAGCACGCTCAACAACAGGTGCATTACCCGCTTGAGTTTGTGCAGCCGCTTGTTCAACTTTTTCTTCAGATTGAACCGCTTGAGTTTGAGCAGCGCCAGAAACAGCGCCCTCTTCAAACTGTGCAATCACTTCAGCTGAAAGAACTGTATCACCTTCATTTTTAATGATTGATGCAATTGTACCGTCAGCAGGAGCAACAACTTCTAAAACAACTTTATCAGTTTCAATATCGCAGATCACTTCATCACGTGATACAGCTTCACCTGGTTGTTTGTGCCAAGTTGCAATCGTACCGTCTGCAACTGACTCTGGGAATACCGGTGCTTTAATTTCGGTTGCCATTACTTAGAATCTCCTGATTGTTCAGCTGCAATCGCTAATGCGTCATTTACCAGCTGAGCTTGTTGTTTTGCATGCAAATATGGTGAACCGCAAGCTGGCGCAGCAGAAGCTGGACGACCTGCGTAGCTAACACGTACCTGTTTACCTGTTTTCATTACATCGTCATATAAACGAGGAGCAATGAATAACCAAGCACCTTGGTTTTTCGGCTCTTCTTGAGTCCAAACCACTTCTTTTAGATTTGGATAAGAAGCAAGTACTTCAGCAATACGTTGTTCTGGATATGGGTACAATTGTTCGATACGAACGATTGCAGTGTTGTTTAATTCCTGTTCACGACGTTTTTCAAGTAAATCGTAATAAACCTTACCACCACAAAGCACCAGACGAGTTACATCAGACTTGTTGATGTTGTCGATTTCGTCAATCACAGTCTGGAATGAACCATTTGCAAGCTCTTCAAGCGTAGAGGTTGCAAGTTTGTGACGAAGCAATGACTTCGGTGACATGATGATCATTGGTTTGCGGATTGGACGAAGTGCTTGACGACGCATCGCATGGAAAATTTGCGCTGGTGTAGTCGGTGTCATCACCTGCATGTTGTCTTCAGCACAAAGCTGTAAGAAACGTTCTAAACGTGCAGATGAATGCTCTGGACCTTGACCTTCAAAACCATGTGGAAGAAGCATGGTTAAACCACACACGCGTTCCCATTTGGTTTCACCAGATGCGATGAACTGGTCAATTACAACTTGCGCACAGTTAGCGAAGTCACCGAACTGAGCTTCCCAGATAATCAAGCTCTTAGGAAGAGTCGTTGCATAACCGTATTCAAATGCAAGTACCGCCATTTCTGACAATAAAGAGTCATAAATTGCTGTACGTGGCTGGTTTTCTTTCAAGTTACATAATGGAATGTAAGTTGAACCGTCTACCTGGTTATGCAATTTCGCATGACGGTGTGAGAAAGTACCACGACCGACGTCTTCACCAGTTAAACGAACCAGGAAGCCTTCATCTAGAATAGTTGCATACGCTAAAGTTTCTGCAGCCCCCCAGTTCAGCGGCATTTCACCAGTTTGCATTTTCAAGCGGTCATCAATCACTTTTGCAACCTGACGCTGCATAACGAAGCCTTCTGGAAGCTCACGCATTTTGGTACCGAGTTCTTTCAAGCGTTCGATTGGGAATGATGTATCCCATACGTCTGTGTACTCGTGACCCAGGTATGGAGACCAATCGACAAACATTTTGGTATTTGGTTCAAGTACCAATGCATTGGCAACATGCTTGCCTGCTTCAAGGTCTGAACGGTATTGTTCAACCATTGCATCAGCAGCAGCGCGATCCAGAACATTTTGTTGTACAAGTTGGTCAGCATAAAGCGTACGAGTGGTCGCTTTTTTGTTAATCACTTGATACATCATTGGTTGAGTTGCAGCCGGCTCATCCGCTTCGTTGTGACCACGACGACGGTAACAGAACATGTCAATTACAACGTCTTTACGGAAAGTGTGACGGAAGTCATGTGCCAATTGAGAAACAAACAATACAGCTTCAGGATCATCACCATTGACATGGAAGATCGGTGCCTGAATCATTTTCGCGATATCAGTACAGTATTCTGTAGAACGTGCATCACGTGGGTCAGAAGTTGTGAAGCCCACCTGGTTGTTAACAACGATGTGAACTGTACCACCTACGGTATAACCACGTGTTTGTGACATCTGGAAGGTTTCTTGGTTTACACCTTGACCTGCAAATGCGGCATCACCATGAACAATGATTGGCAATACATCATCACCACCAATGTCTTTGCGACGGACTTGACGTGCACGTACAGAACCTTCAACTACAGGTCCAACGATTTCCAAGTGAGATGGGTTAAATGCCAATGCCAAGTGAACTTCGCCACCCGGAGTCATCACATTAGATGAGAAACCTTGGTGATATTTAACGTCACCAGAACCTTTTTTGTGCAGTGATTTACCTTCAAATTCACCAAACAGGTCAGCCGGGTTTTTACCCATAATGTTGACCAGCAAGTTCAAACGGCCACGGTGCGGCATACCGATTACAACTTCTTTACAGCCTACAGAGCCTGCACGTTGAATCAGTTCATTCACCATCGGGATGAAGGATTCACCACCTTCTACACCAAAGCGTTTTGCACCAACGTATTTATTACCGAGGTATTTTTCCAGACCTTCAGCTGCTGTCAGACGTTCTAAGACGTGTTTTTTCTGCTCAGCAGTGAAACCGAATTGACCTTTTGCACTTTCAAGGCGTTGTTGAATCCAGCGTTTTTCTTTGGTATCAACAATATGCATGTATTCAGCACCAATAGAAGCGCAATAAGTTGCTTCCATCGCCTGAACCATTTCAGCTAGAGTTGCTTCACTCTTACCGATTGCAAGGTTGCCTGTGTTAAATACTGTATCTAAATCAGATTGAGTCAAACCATGCGCAGCAAGATCAAGATCAGGTACGATTTCACGCTTAGCCAAACCTAGTGGATCTAATTTTGCTTTTTGATGACCACGGTTACGATAAGCCGCAATTAGTTGCAATACGCCAATTTGACGACGCTCATGCTCAGAACTTACAGCACTTTGAATTACAGGTTGAACGCGACTTGAGTTGCGACCTAATAAAAGGAATTGCTCACGTACATTGCTATGTGGTTGATCACCTTTAGGGAATTTACCGAAGTATTCCTGCCAGTCAGCACCTACTGAATCTGGAGCCGTCAAATACTGCTCATAAAGTTCTTCAATATACGCTGCACTGTCAGCGCTAAGTTCAGTGTCAAGACGCAGTGCGTCAGCAACTTCTTGCATTTGTGGACCCATTTCCTATTGCAAAAACATTTTCAGGATGCTTTTTAAGCGAACCCATGATTAATAATGTCAAATTGGTAATATGACATTAGTCCCCATAAGGCATAAGCCATGAGGCGTGATCACTACATTAGGAATAACCCAATGTGAATAATGAATCATAACGCCCCCATTGGCATCATCACTCATTGATATATACTCGACCAAGACCGAGCAATTTTTTGCAAATCGACTTAGAAAAAATAACTACGCGACTTAATTTTTCTAAAGCGATTTATATCTATTTATAAACCTTATACATAATTTCAGATGTTGAAAAAATGTACGCAAATACAGTGCTTTTTTTAAATATAGCTTTGTGCCAAATCGTAACATGTTCTCCAGTTGCAATTGATTTTTTTGACACATACCTCTCATAACTCAGCGAAATACATATCCTCCATTTTCATCTAACATATGGTGCTTTATCTCATAATTAGATTCAATCTAGACCAAAGTCCTACCCCACGCCCACACATATAACAAAAGAGAGCTCAATATTTAAACTGGCTCTCTTTATATGCGTTATATGATAACATTTTAATCTCAACTTTGCAGATTCAAGCCTACAATTAGTGCTTTAATCACTCACTCAAACAATCCCACCACACTTAGACCGCTTTTAAGCAAGATTCCGTCTCTACTTTAATCAATTATATATTTTTTAATAACACTTCACACCCCTACTCCTGTCTATTCATATAGCCATTTAGTATCCCTTACCTATCTTACAACTATTAAAAGCATAAAAAAGCACACCCTAAGGTGTGCTTTTTTAACTGGAGCAGATTAACCTGCTTGATCTAACAACATACTACGGATGTGACCGATAGCTTTAGTTGGATTAAGACCTTTAGGGCAAACTGATACACAGTTCATAATACCTTTACAACGGAATAGCGAGAATGGATCGTCAAGACGAGCCAAACGCTCTTGTGTTCCAGTATCACGCGAGTCAATGATGAAGCGGTAAGCATTCAACAATGCTGAAGGACCCAAGAACTTGTCAGGGTTCCACCAGAATGACGGACATGAAGTCGAACAACATGCGCAAAGAATACATTCATATAAACCATCAAGGTGTTCACGCTCTTCAGGAGACTGTAAACGCTCTTTCGGTGGTGCAGGCTGGTTGTTGATCAAGAACGGATGAATTTTATTGTACTGATCATAGAACTGATTCATATCTACAACCAAGTCTTTAACCACTGGTAGACCTGGAAGTGGACGAACAGTAATCACTTCCGGTAAATCATTCAGGTTCCACAGACACGCCAAACCATTTTTACCATTGATGTTTACACCATCAGAACCACAAATACCTTCACGACATGAACGACGGAACGTTAAAGATTCGTCCTGCACTTTCAAAGCAAGAAGAGCATCAAGCAACATACGGTGCTTGTCTGTCAATTCAAGTTTAAAAGTTTGCATGTACGGTGCTTTATCCTTATCAGGATCGTAGCGGTAGATATTAAATGTACGAGTACCTCTACTCATCTTACTTCTCCCTATTAGAATGTACGTGGTTTAGGTGGAATTGCATCAACCGATAAAGGTTTGTAACGCACTGGCTTGTACTCAAGATGGTTATCAACAGAGAACCATAATGTGTGCTTCATCCACTCATCATCACGACGACCGTATGGATAGTCCGCATGTTCTGGCGGCAATTCAAAATCTACCACTGTATGCGCACCACGACATTCTTTACGAGCCGCAGCAGAAATCAGTGTTGCTTTCGCCACTTCATACAAGTTTTCAACTTCTAGAGCTTCAATACGTGCAGTGTTGAATACTTTAGATTTGTCTTTCAAGTGAATGTTACGAACACGTGGCTCAATCGCAAGAATTTGCTTCACACCTTCTTCAAGAAGTGCAGATGTACGGAATACACCAGCGTGGTCTTGAACGATGTCACGGATTGCATCAGCAACTTCTTGAGCGTTCTCACCTGAAGTTGACTCATCCAATTTACGAATACGCTCAACAGTTTGTTCAAGCACAGTCGTAGGAAGCGGTTGGTAGTCATCACCATGATGTTTAGTCACATAATCAATGATATGTTGACCAGCAGCTTTACCGAATACAACCAAGTCAAGCAATGAATTTGTACCTAAACGGTTCGCACCATGTACAGATACACATGAACATTCACCAATTGCATAGAAACCTTTCACTGGCTTAGTGAAGTCACGGCCTTCCGCATTTGTAGAATAAACATCAGTATCTTTGTTGTAGTGTGCTTCAAGCGGAGTTGTTTCGCGAGATTCAGGAACCACAACCTGACCATGAATATTCGTTGGAATACCACCCATTTGATAATGGATTGTTGGTACTACTGGAATCGGCTCTTTAGTGATATCAACGTTCGCGAATTTCTTACCAATCTCGAATACAGATGGAAGACGTTTCATGATCGTGTCAGCACCTAAGTGCGTCATATCAAGCAGAATATAGTCACCTTTAGGACCACAACCACGACCTTCTTTGATTTCCTGGTCCATAGAACGTGATACGAAGTCACGTGGCGCCAAGTCTTTCAAAGTTGGAGCATAACGTTCCATGAACGGTTCGCCGTCTTTGTTACGAAGGATTGCACCTTCACCACGACAACCTTCAGTTAACAATACGCCTGCACCCGCAACACCCGTTGGGTGGAATTGCCAGAATTCCATATCTTGTAATGGAATGCCTGCACGAGCCGCCATACCAAGACCGTCACCAGTATTGATATATGCGTTAGTAGATGCACGGTAAACACGACCAGCACCACCTGTAGCAAATAGAGTCGCTTTAGCTTGGAATACTGCAATTTTACCAGTTTCCTGATCAATAGCAGTTACACCAAGTACGTCACCAGCTTCGTTACGGATCAAGTCAAGTGCGATCCATTCTACGAAGAATTGCGTACCCATTTTCACGTTGCTTTGATAAAGCGTGTGAAGCAGTGCGTGACCTGTACGGTCGGCAGCAGCACATGCACGAGGAACTGCTTTTTCACCGTAGTTTGCAGAGTGACCGCCGAATGGACGTTGGTAAATTGTACCGTCTGCGTTACGGTCGAATGGCATACCCAAATGTTCTAATTCATAAACAACTTGTGGAGCCTCACGCGTCATAAATTCGATCGCGTCTTGGTCGCCCAACCAGTCAGAACCTTTAACCGTGTCATAGAAGTGGTAGTGCCAGTTATCTTCTTGCATATTACCAAGAGATGCACCAATACCGCCCTGTGCCGCCACAGTATGAGAACGTGTTGGGAACACTTTAGTCAGTACCGCAACTTTCAAACCCGCTTGAGCAAGCTGGTAAGATGCGCGCATACCTGAACCACCACCACCAACGATGACAGCATCGAAAGTTTCGTGTGGAATATTTGTGTAATCTTCTTTAGGGTTAATCGCGCCCATGATATTTTCCTATCAATTCGCCCAAAAAATCTGGATTGCCCAGATTGCATATGCAAATACAGCAATAATCACTGCTGAAGTCAGCACCAAACGCAAGCCCGAAGCTGAAGGACCCATTTGACGAGTAGTCACATAATCTGTGAATACCTGCCACATGCCGATCCAAGCGTGTGCGACAAGAGATAAGACTGCCAATAAAGACATAATCTTCATTGGTAATGTCATCATAAAGCCAAACCATTGTTCATGGTTAAATCCACCATTCAGAAGGATCCAACCCAATACCACAACAGTATAAACAGCTAATACAACAGCACTTACGCGTTGGATATACCAATCGCGAGAACCTGAACCCGTTAAACCTGTAGCACTTTTCATTAGAGAACAATCCATACAAATGATGCGACAATAGAAATCGCAGCCAAGATCAATGAAATAGTAGCTGCCACACGACCACTTTGCAGTTCTTCAGCAAAACCAAGGTCAGCAAGTAAATGCTTAATACCCATAATAAAATGGAAAAGTAAGCCGGCTACAAACACCCATACGATAAAGCGCACAATGAAGCCACTAAAGATTGCCTGAACTTCAGCAAAACCTTCAGCAGAAGACAATGATTTGTCTAAAAGCCACAAAAGTACCGGTACAAGTAAAAATACGATGACACCAGAGAGACGGTGTAGAATTGATGCAATAGCCACAGGGGATTTTAAGTTTACTTCTAAAACTTGACCCATGGACAAATTGACAGGTCTGTTGCTTTTCACAGCGGGCATCCTGTAAGTAAAAACTCCATCCGGAGTTTGTTGGAATTAATTCGAAGGAAAGCTAGCATTTTTAGGCAATTACTCTATCCAGTAACACCTAAACTTAAAACGACACTGAATTATAAAACGTGAACTATCAAAATACAAACAGTCACATTTAGCTTTTCCATAAAAAAGCATCAAATAAGAATCATTAACATAAAATCCCCCATGCAAGCAGACAAAATACATCTAACAAAACAGAGCTATATGTTTGGTTTTTATTAAATAAAATTAAATTTTATTTATCGTTTTTAGCTTTGAGAATTAAATTTATTTATTTAGACTAAAGATGAACAAAGAATCATTATATTTTACAACAATCTTAGCTGTATTTATATCATTTATAACAATTTTCATTTCCATTAGAAATATATAGTATTTATAATAATTATATCAATCCAACTTCATGAAATGAAATAACCACTTAGTCTGTGCATAACTTCCTTATATGGCAAAATCATGCTGATTTTTTCTGCAAAATTATGGTTTATTTTATCCAATTTGAACAAATAACCGGCATTTCAGCACATATTTGGCAGCTATTTTTTAACCAAACAAACTTAATTTCACTTTTCATTTATCGCTTTTAATTATGACTAAAAAATCAGCAAAAAATACAATAAAAAGATGTAAGTTACGAAAATTAGAATAATTTAAAATATTAGGCTTGACGTAAATTCGGAACCTATCAGAGTTTTTAGGAATTAAAAATTGCCTACAATTCCCCCAACATGCATATTTTTTTCTGCAACTTATTTTCATTTGACTTATTATACAGCGTCGATACTGATATTTTCCTCATGGCTACTGGATTTTTTTGATCCAACCCCGGTGAGGGCGTCGCTTTATCCATAAGTATAATTGACAAAATTTCAGTACTCACTAATCTTATAGCAAATTTTTGACCCGTCTGATTCGCGCATTAAAAGATTAGTACTACGAGTCAGATAAAACATTCACCAGGACAGGAGATCTATTGAATGTCTGCAGCAACTGGCAAAAAAGCCGTTTTACAGCTTGATGGCAAAGAAATTGAATTACCAATTTACAGCGGCACATTGGGCCCAGATGTAATCGACGTTAAAGATGTGTTGGCCGCAGGTCACTTTACTTTTGATCCTGGTTTTATGGCAACAGCTGCATGTGAATCTAAAATCACATTCATCGATGGTAACAAAGGTGTTCTTCTACACCGCGGTTACCCAATCGACCAGCTTGCAACTAAAGCAGACTATTTAGAAACTTGCTACTTATTGTTAAACGGCGAACTTCCAACAGCTGAACAAAAAGTAGAATTTGATGCTAAAGTTCGTAACCACACTATGGTTCACGACCAAGTTAGCCGTTTCTTCAATGGTTTCCGTCGTGATGCTCACCCGATGGCAATTATGGTTGGTGTAGTTGGTGCGCTTTCTGCGTTCTATCACAACAACTTGGACATCGAAGATGTTAACCACCGTGAAATTACTGCAATCCGCTTGATTGCTAAAGTTCCTACGCTAGCAGCTTGGAGCTACAAATATACAGTTGGTCAACCATTCGTTTACCCACGTAATGACTTGAGCTACGCTGAAAACTTCTTGTACATGATGTTTGCTACTCCTGCAGACAAAGACTACAAAGTTAACCCAATTCTTGCTAAAGCAATGGATCGTATCTTCACGCTTCATGCTGACCACGAACAAAACGCATCTACCTCTACAGTACGTTTAGCCGGTTCTACTGGTGCTAACCCTTACGCATGTATCGCTGCGGGTATCTCTGCACTTTGGGGTCCTGCTCACGGTGGTGCGAACGAAGCTGTTCTTAAGATGCTTGATGAAATCGGCACTGTAGAAAACGTTGCTGGCTTCATGGAAAAAGTGAAGACTAAAGAAGTTAAACTTATGGGCTTCGGTCACCGAGTTTATAAAAACTTCGACCCACGCGCTAAAGTTATGAAAGAAACTTGCGACGAAGTTCTTGGTGCGCTTGGTATCAACGATCCACAGCTTGCACTTGCGATGGAACTTGAACGCATTGCGTTGTCTGATGAATACTTCATCAAACGTAACTTATACCCTAACGTAGACTTCTACTCAGGTATCATCCTTAAAGCGATTGGTATTCCGACTGAAATGTTTACTGTAATCTTCGCTCTTGCACGTACAGTTGGCTGGATCAGCCACTGGTTAGAAATGCACAGCGGTCCTTACAAAATCGGTCGTCCACGTCAGCTTTACACTGGTGAAGTTCAACGTGACATCCAAGGTCGTTAATTCTTTAAGAATTAATGATTTAAAAAAACCGCCCTTCCGGGCGGTTTTTTTACGTCTTTCAATCAAGCCTCTACTCCATGCAATAAAATTTTACTCAACCCGAATCCTGTTTAAGCCAATGTTTGCATAACACGAACCACTGGCTTGTTTTTATGACAGAGTTATAGCCAGACAAGGATGCATAAATTCCCGCTAAGTACCCGTCGATGCTTCTTACTTAACTCATCACCAAATCATATTTTCCTTTTAACAGGCTAAATAAAATCTCTATTTTATTAGGCTGCTTTAAGTAATATTCATCTGATGTTGAGAGTCAAGCAGACTTCATAACTGATTCATGATTAAGTACAGCTTACAGCCAAAGAACCATCCCATTGAGCTTTTGCCGCGGGTTGCAAATCGCTGCCTAGAGATTTATGCGTTGAATCCGCTGATTTTTGCATACAGTTAGCGTAGTTGAATCAATCCATAAATAATGACTTTAATAATCTTTCATCCAGGAAAAATGTAAAGCATGCAGCGCCAATTAATGAGCTCTGATGAGATGAACCATCCGCTGGTAACATGGTAAATATCGAAAGAGTTGACCTTGATTTTGCCTTAATAAAAAAGAAGAAGGCTTTGAAATTATTGAAATAAGAGCAGTTATACCAAATGGCAATCAACACGATTTCTGAAAGTTGCAATTAAGTAGACAGTATTCTCAAATGCTTGTTGCTATATTTTAAAAATTCCCAATGGCTTGCTTCAAATTTCTAAAAAAAAGCCAGCGAACATGGTCATTGAAGACGTAGGTTATGTGGTAACTCCCTCATGGTTTTTAGCCGCCTTTTTTTCAAGTCTATTTCTTATGCGCGATTCAGATTTTCTTAAATTAAACAATATGTTTTCAGGCTTACCTATACTTTTATATAAATATCAAAGGAATAAATCCCTAAATGGATTTTTTCCAGATTTAACTTTCTAAGTAAATTCATTTTGAATTGATCTTTAAATTCTATTGTTAAACTTGTATCTAACTTCTTATCCATCACGGGTAATAAGAATTCAAATTTTCTTCAGCATCGTTACAATATCAAATCAAAGAATTGAACAAATTTCCCTTCCTTGACATTTACTCCAGTTTTATTTTTTGCATAAAATTACAGTATCAATGGCAAAGCCACATGTTATGCTGCAAAAATTTAGACTCTTGTTATTGTTCAAACTTTATTTAATGTTTGATATTCATAACTTTCGTTTTCGGCAGTTGACCACTGGTGAGATAAATCTTGCACGGCAAGTTTTCGGTAATTTAATCAATTACAATGAAGTTCAAATATTGAATATCAAATATCTTCCCTGGCAACCCATAAATATGTATATGGCTCCCAATGGCAACATTTTTATGAATAACGAAAATTTTTGTGAAGATTTCTCTCGGCGATCCAAACAAATGCAAGGTTTGTTCATACATGAGATGACCCACATTTATCAATATCAGTCTAATATCAATGTTCTGTTACACGGTGCTATACTGCAGTCCAAATATTTTTTGAGTTTAAAAAAATATAATCCTTATAAATACCACTTTATTGCGGGCAAACCGTTTCATACATACAACATTGAACAACAAGGAGAGATTGCCCGGGACATATTCTTTAAAAATATCCCCAACATTATTTTAAATAATGAACACCTCGTACAGTAATTCTTGCAGGCTCAATTTTTAACTTAATTCTTGGAATGAATAAATTTCAATAATGCCTCATAATTTTCCATCCGATCATCTTTTTTAATTTTTAATAGTTCGATTTCATCGTTCAAGTCCCTCTTTTCAGCATTGTCGAGATCATTCTGCTAAACAAAATCTGGTGAATTTTCCAGGTAAGCAAACTGAAAGCTGTTTATAAAAACAGGTGGCGATTCATAAGTAGGCTTGAAGTGAATGGCATACTTTTTGGTAACTGATGTTTAGACAACAGTGTGTATAACTTTTAACTACAACTGCCTCTCAAACCATAACCTGGCAAGTGCTTGTGCACGCGTAGACAAAATGTAGAATTCCACCTCAAATATTTGATTTAAAACATTTAATAGAAATTGCATCTAGCAGGTTATCTCATCCAATCACCACAATCCATTTGCAATATGTCTATTTTCGCATCCCTGCTGTATTTTTTTGTCTAAATTCAGATTTTTTTTTGTTTTTTTCTCTATAAACGATGCAATTCGTATATAGTATCGAATTGCTAATTATTGATTAATACTTCTATTTTATTTGTCGTCACGTACACAGCATTGAACGCATAATCATAATAAATCTAAGTCTGTGTATACATCCCTATAGGTAATAGGATTAAGTTGGAATGAAAAGTTTTAAAATTGCCCTTGCACAATTCTCTCCGCATATTGGCAATATCGAAGCAAACACTCAAAAGATGCTTGAACAGATAAATGAAGCCAAAAAACAAAAAGCTGATTTAATTCTCTTCCCGGAGCTTTCAACTGTAGGCTACCCTGCAGAAGATCTATTACTCCGTCCTAGCTTGGCAAAACGCACACAAAAAGCTTTTGAGCTGCTCAGTCAAGTCAAAGACATTGTGATGGTTTTTGGTTTTGTCAATCAGAGTGAAGAGGGTCACCGCTACAACTCTGCAGCCGTAATGAAAGATGGACAAGTACTGGGTGTTTACAACAAACAAAACTTGCCAAACTACAGTGTATTTGATGAAAAACGTTATTTCAGCGAAGGCCATCAACACCTTGTTTTTGAATATTTAGGTCATAAGTTTGGCGTGCTGATTTGTGAAGATATTTGGTCACTGAGTACCGTGCATCAGTTATCTCAACTGAATGTTGAAACAGCTTTGGTCTTAAATGCTTCACCTTATGAAGTAGGTAAACCGCAACATCGTGTCACCACCATGAGTCAACTGGCTAAACAGTTGAATATTAATCTGGTCTATACCAACCAGATTGGTGGTCAAGATGACCTGATTTTTGATGGCACCAGCTTTGTGATCAATAAAGATGGCAATATTGCTTTACAGGCAGCCAGCTTTAAAGAAGATCTTTATTACGCCGAATATGAAGCCGAACAAAAAGCCTATAAAGTCGGAACAGTAACACCTGCTTTAGATACCTTGGCTGAAATCTATCAAGGTCTGGTTTTAGCAACTCGTGATTATGTTCAGCGTTCTGGTTTTCCTGGCGTAATTCTTGGTTTATCGGGTGGCATTGACTCGGCATTAACATTGGCAATCGCGGTTGATGCGATTGGTGCAGATAAAGTTCAGGCCGTGATGATGCCTTATACCTATACAGCGCAAATCAGTGTAGAAGATGCCGCTGCACAGGCCAAAAACATGGGTGTAACTTTCGGTATTGCTGAAATCAATCCAATCGTAAACAGCTTCATGCAAACCCTGTATCCATTCTTTGGTAACAGCCCTGCAGATGCCACTGAAGAAAATCTGCAAGCCCGTGCTCGTGGTACCTTACTGATGGGCTTGTCGAACAAGTTTGGTAATCTGGTTTTATCTACCGGCAACAAGTCTGAACTTTCTGTAGGTTACTGCACCCTGTATGGCGATATGGTTGGCGGTTATGCGGTGCTGAAAGACGTGTATAAAACCATTGTTTTTGAACTGGCGAAATACCGTAACAGCATTTCAGAGACTCCAGTCATTCCAGAGCGTGTCATTACTCGCCCACCTTCTGCAGAACTGCGTCCAGACCAGAAAGACCAAGACTCTTTACCTGCCTATGAAGTACTGGATGCCATTCTTTATTCTTATATTGAAGAAGATATGAGTCAGGATGACATTATTGCCAAAGGCTTTGATAAAGCAGTGGTGGAAAAAGTCATTCGCCTGGTAGATCGTAATGAATATAAACGTCGTCAAGGTGCGATTGGTCCGCGTATCAGCTCACGAGCATTTACCCGTGAACGCCGTTATCCAATTATGAATGGATGGACACCAGGTGTCTAAGAAGCACCTAGCCCAACAGTTTGCTCAAGCGCTTATGCTTGAGCAAACCCGCTTTATAAAAAAACAATTATTAGCAGAACAACATAATCCTTATATCGAAAAATTTGTTCATCATCTTTATATTTCTTCAGATCAGATTGCTTTAAAACAGATTATTCAACTTGAATCGCTACAAGAGGTGGTTCAAAAATATGCCTTTGAATTGAATCTAGGTGCTGAAATTTTAGAGTTCATCGGGGTTGTTTCTCAAAGAATTCATCAGCTGGCAATGAACAGCCAGACTCAAATCAACACCCTGCTGTCTGATGAAACTTTTGAACTCTGGATGTACAAGATTCTCGAACTGGATCAGTTGCGTCACTACATCCATGATAATTTGCAGCACAATCCGCAAGTCGAACATGTCAGTTTACAGTTAGCCAACCAGATTCTTGAAAGTAATACGCCTTGGCTGGATCATCTACGCAAGCTCAATACCCATCAACAAGGTTTAGGTTCCAAGATACTCAGTTTTATTCAAGACCAGCAACAGGCTATTGAACTCAAGCTGGAGCAGCAACTTGCTCACGCTCTGGTTAAACAACTTGCCAATCTGTTTTTACTGCCGAATGAAGAGCTGGCAGATATCAGCCTGCATTTATGGGAAGATATTAAACAAAGAACCTTGCGGGAAACTTTTTCCCAATTCCAGCCCATAGACTTTGAAGAGTTCTTTATTCTGGTCTATGAAACCTGGCGACAGTTAAGACAAACAGAATACCTGCAACAGGTGGTTTTGGATGTGGTGGCTGGCTTTTATGACTATTTCGCCAACTACAGCTTACAGGAACTGTTGCAATCTGTCGGACTAGATGAAGAAGACTTACATCAGGAAGCCCACCGTTTTATGCCCTACACTCTTCAAGCCCTAGAACAACAAGGATTGCTAGACGGGATTATTCTGGCGCTGATTTCACCTTTTTATGCCAGCGAAACTACTCATCAATTTATTGAGCAATATCTTCAAGAAAGGTTTTAATTTCTTATACAGGCTCTGTTGGCATTTTATTAATGGATGGTTAACAGACCTTTTTCTGCTTCTGAGAATCGACCTGACTTTTTTGAACCATAAAAAAAGAGACCATGCTGAGAGCATGGTCTATAAAAATGGTGGCTATGACGGGACTTGAACCTGTGACCCCCGCATTATGAGTGCGGTGCTCTAACCAACTGAGCTACATAGCCATAAACTGTGTGCGCATTATCTAGATTTCGACAACTAGCGTCAAGCCCTTTATTTTATGAGTGTTCAGAGTTTGAGCGTTTTATTTTTTTTCAGTTAATATTTAAACAAAACAGCGATTTATTCCAGCTATTTCCTACTTAAACCTTAAAATTAAAGCACTAAAATATTGAAATAAAATGCATCTCAAATTCATCGCCATCAGCTTAATTCCCCGGATGGGTGTCTCCTACCAGTTAGTTTCACCCATATTCGTCGATTACAATGGAGTTTGTATGGATGTGGTGATTGATCAACAATCAACAGCTTTTGACCATGTAGCAAAAGCGCAGCCCCCGGCACAACGCATTCAAGCACAGCAAAAGCTCTATCGTATTGAGCATATTGCAGAAGATCAGAAATTAGCAGTTGCTACTCAAAACTAGATTGCGCTGCATTATGCCCGGTTACATCTTACTAAAAATAAAATCGATCAATTGCAACAGATCGTGTTTGGAAAAAATAAAAAGCCAAAAATTCTGGAAAATATAAGCAAAAAATTTCCTAAAGTAAAACTCGATGCCAGTGCAATTCAATGTGAATAATGATTTTTTAAGGTAAATTTTAGACATAAAAAAAGACCACGCTTTTATAAACGTGGTCTATGAAAATGGTGGCTATGACGGGACTTGAACCTGTGACCCCCGCATTATGAGTGCGGTGCTCTAACCAACTGAGCTACATAGCCAAAACTGTGCGCATATTATCTATTTCAGGGCACTTCATGTCAAGAAATATCACGCAATAATTGTAAAAAAATTGGTGAAGTGAGCCGATAAGCCGGGTTCTGTCGTGAACGATCATTCCTCTAGGCGTACAATCACTCGTACGCTCAAGCGACCTACCCGAATCCAGCACGGGCCGTGCCTGAAGGATTCCTATTTGGTCTTGCTTCTGGTGGGGTTTACCTTGCCGTGAACTGTTACCAGACACGCGGTGCGCTCTTACCGCACCCTTTCACCCTTACCATCTCTCTTGGTCTCCCCGAAGGAAAATTGCAAAGATGGCGGTCTACTCTCTGCTGCACTTGCCGTCGGCTTTCACCGCCCAGGCGTTACCTGGCACCCTGCCCTACGAAGCCCGGACTTTCCTCCCCTGCTTCAATCACGGAGATCTCCACAGCAGCGATCGTCTGGCTCACTTCGGGGCGTATGCTAACAAATTTCAGCACTAATTACTGATGCTTTTTTGTGCAATCAGCTTTTTATATTTTTCCATCAGGTCATCTTGTGATTCCACATGCTGGGGATCATGCGGAATACAGTCGACCGGACAGAACAATTGACACTGCGGTTGATCAAAATGCCCAACGCATTCGGTACATAAATCCGGGTGAATTTCATAAATGACCTCACCCATGAATATCGCCTCATTCGGGCACACCGGCTCACAGACATCACAATTGATGCATTCATCGGTAATATATAAAGACACGTTACCAACCTTGCTGTTGTTTCCGCTTAAAGGCTTCAACTACAGCTTGCGGTACAAACTGCGCGACATCACCATTTAAGCGTGCTATTTCACGTACTAAAGTAGATGAAATAAAAGAATATTGCTCTGAAGGGGTTAGAAATACCGCCTCAAAACTTGCATCCAGGCGACGGTTCATGTTGGCCAGTTGAAATTCATACTCAAAGTCAGATACGGCGCGTAATCCACGCAGAACTGCTGTTGCTTTCTGTTCACGGAAAAAATTGACCAACAGACCATCAAAGCCGACAAATTCTACATTAGGCAAATGACTTAGCGATTTTTTTGCTAGTTCCACTCGCTCTTCCAAACTAAAGACTGGATTTTTGTGATGACCAATGGCAATAGCCACCACAACTTCATCAAACATTTTCGCTGCACGTGACACCAAATCGATATGTCCATTAGTAATTGGATCGAAAGTGCCTGGATAAATGACGCGAGATTTAGTCATCCATTTTTACTCTAGTTTTTAGTAGAGCCCTATTTTAACAAAAACTTCTTTTTTTAGTGAACAATCTCCTTACTTTTGAAAAAACTTCACCTCAGAGCGAGTTTGAGGCAAAATAGAGCTAATCTTGGAATATGCGTATTATGTCGAAATCAATCGTAGTTAAAAAAAATACTGGTGGCACTATTGCGCAGAACAAGCGTGCTCGCCATGATTATTTTATTGAAGATAAATTCGAAGCCGGGTTGTCTTTACAAGGCTGGGAAGTCAAGTCCTTGCGTGCCGGGCGGATGACCATTACCGAAAGTTATATTCTGTTCAAGAACAATGAAGCGTTTTTATTTGGTGCACAAATCCAGCCCCTGTTATCTGCTTCAACGCATGTGGTTCCTGAAGCCACCCGCACACGCAAATTGCTGCTTTCACGCCGCGAAATTGAAAAACTTTTGGGTGCAGTGAATCAGAAAGGTTATGCTTGTGTACCTTTGGCCTGCTACTGGAAAGGTCCATTAGCCAAACTGGAAATTGCCCTAGTGAAAGGTAAACAGTTACACGATAAACGTGCGACTGAAAAAGACCGGGACTGGCAGCGTGACAAGGCCCGGATTTTCCACAAATAATTGTTACCTGAATAAAAAAACCTCCAGCTGGAGGTTTTTAAATTTCTGAAAAAATCTGAACTTACTTGAATCTGTTTGCTAACAATGCCAGATATTCACCAAACCAGATAGCCGTATCTAGGTCACCTTGCGGTGGTGTAACCTCTACCGGGGCATTATCCGACTGGGTCATCAATCCCAAAAAGCCCGACATCCGGTTCAGGTCCTGCGAACCACGCCCAGTCGGCATCAGCGGCAAACCTGCCCACAGCATGCCGTGCTGCATGGCAAACAGATTGATTTGCTGCAATACTGCCAGTTTATCACCACTCAATCCGCCACCATTGGTAAAACCCGCTGCAATTTTGCCTTGCCAGGTCCGTGCCAGCCAGCGTTTGGATGACTGCTCCATAAATAGCTTCAAGGCTGAAGTAATACTGCCCATATAGGTCGGACAACCGAATATAATGGTATCAGCCTGATCCAGCACATTCCAATCCACATGCTCGATATTCATGCAATGTACCTGAATACCGGTTTGCTTGGCCCCTTGAGCAATGAAAGAAGCGACCTTTGCAGTATGTCCATAGGGGCTGTGATAAACGATAGCAAGAGATTTCGTGGATAAAGGCATATCAATAAAAGCAGTAAGTTTTAATCAACAAGTTTAACAGTTTCAAATCATAAACACGAATGTTGCCATACGACCGGTTTTGGCTGCACGGCGATAGGAAAAATATTCTTCTGCCTGTGTATAGGAACATTGGTCACCGCCTAGCACAACTTCGACCCCATGTTGCTTTAAGATAAATCGTGCAATCGCATATAAGTCAGCATAAAACTTATCTGCTTTTTCACCCGCTTTAAAAGCAGCTTCCAGTTCAGGGTATTTAGAGCAGAAAGCCTGTTTGACTTCTGCTCCAATTTCAAAACAGGGCTGACTAATCGCAGCGCCCAACCATGCCCAAGTTGGCTGGGTTTGCATGGCAGCAATGGTATTTTCAACAATACCATGGGCCAAACCTCGCCAGCCGGCATGCAAATTCGCTATCTCCGTCCCATCTGCATTGCCGAGCACCACAGGCAAACAATCCGCAGTCATCATCATTAAAGCATGTGCTTTACGCTGGGTCACCACTCCATCCCCTTCCAAGGCCTGAAAAGGGATTTCTTCATTGATGGTATGACAAATGGTGCTATGGGTTTGCGTCATCCAGGTCACTTTATTGACCCCAAATTCGGCAAACTCCGCCAGTAAAGCCATACGATGCTGCTGTACACGCTTTGCATCATCCCCCACATGCAAGGCCAGGTTAAATCCTGCCAGTTCAGGTTGAGCTGAAGGCTGAATTTTTTCATGATGCACTCGCGTCTGCCCAACACATACACCTTCCGGAAGCCCTTGAACAAATTGCATGTCTATTTCCTTGTGCTTTTCCTTATGATTCACCAGCCATAAAACCACTTAGTAGGCTTTATTTTCACTGCGTAATAGATCAATCAATTGCGCAAAGTCATCTGCCCATGGTGCCTCAAACATCATTTCTTCACCACTGCGCGGATGAATCAGTCCGAGTTTGGTTGCATGCAAGGCCTGACGTTTAAAGCCGCGTAAAGTATCGGCCAGTAATTCTGAAGCACCTGCCGGTACACGGACACGGCTCATATACACCGAATCACCGACCAGACCAAAGCCCAGATAACTAAAATGCACACGAATCTGATGGGTACGGCCGGTTTCCAGACGTGCCTGCACACGAGTGAAATGCTGAAAGCGTTCTTTCACGTTGTAATGGGTCACTGCATCTCGACCACCCGGCAACACGGCCATTTTTACTCGATCGACCGGATGGCGCTTAATTGGCTCATCAATCGTACCACCGGCAATAATGTTACCGTACACCACCAAATCATAGAGACGATATACCGATTTCTTCGCCAATTGCTTGCTTAAAGAAAACTGGGCTTCAAGATTTTTCGCTACCACCAGCAAACCGCTGGTGTCTTTATCAATACGGTGTACCAGACCGGCACGAGCCAGTTCGGCAGATTTTGGATAATGATAAAGCAAGGCGTTCACCAGTGTACCGCTGGTATTTCCCGCACCTGGATGAACAACCATACCAACCGGTTTGTTAATGACAATAATATCGTCATCTTCATACACCACATTGAGGGGAATATTTTCCGGCAGGCTTTTGGTTTGAACTTCCAGCTCTACATCCAGCGTGAGCAGCTCATTGCCTTCACATTTATACTTAGGTTTGACAGTGTTACCATTTACCAACAAATGGCCATCTTTCAGCCACTGCTTCAATTTTTCACGAGAAAAATCGCTCCAGACTAGCGCTGCAACCTGATCGATACGTTGCCCTAAATAACTTTCATCCAATTGAAATTGCAACGATAAACGTGTTGCAGTTGAGTCTGAAGTATGGTTATCTGCATCCTCAGAATCTTCAAGTAAATTGAAATCAGTTTCAGGGACATTAGAATTAGAAGATTGTGCTTGACTCATTTGCTCATTCAGACAAAAGTGGTTTAATAGTGCAATTGTAGCTCATTGCCCGTATTAACAGAGGAATTTTTATGTCGTTACCACGTTATAAAATGACAATGCTTGCTTTATCTTTAGGCGTTGCGTCGGCAATAGTGGGCTGTAGCAGTAATCCAAAGAAAGAAGTGGTAGACACAGGACCACAATCTAGCGAACAAGTTTATATTCAAAAAGCTGAAAAAGCCCTTGAACGTGGTCAATATACCGATGCGGCCAAACATCTTGAAGCAATCGATACCTATTATCCAACAGGTGACTATGCCCAACAGGCACAGCTGGAATTGTTATACGTTAAATTTCAACAAAAAGATTATGAAGGCGCAGTTGCCCTGGCTGAGCGTTTTATCCGTTTAAACCCGCAACATCCGAATGTGGACTATGCCTACTATGTTCGTGGTGTCGCGAACATGGAACAAAACTATGATGGCCTGTTGCGTTATACATCATTAAAACAGTCACACCGTGATGTCAGCTATTTAAAAGTGGCTTATCAGAATTTTGTCGATTTCATCCGCCGTTTCCCATCAAGTACTTATGCTGTCGATGCGGCACAGCGTATGAAGTTCATTGGCACAGAGCTGGCTGAAAGTGAAATGAACGCGGCACGTTTTAATATTAAGCGTAAAGCATGGCTAGCGGCTATTGAGCGCTCACAATGGGTAGTTGAACACTATCCACAAACTCCGCAAGTTCCTGAAGCTTTAGCCACCATGGCCTATGGATATGACAAATTGGGCGATCAGCAGACTTCACAGCAGTACATTGAAGTGTTAAAGCTGAATTATCCGCATCTGGTCAAAGCTGATGGTAGCGTGAATATGCGTGCTGCACATGGTGAAGGCAGCTGGTTTAACCGCGCCACTTTAGGTATTTTTGGTCGCGAAGCGCAAAGCTCGACCGAAGCAGAGCAACAGCAAAATGCAGCGCAAAGTGAAAAACGCAGTTTCACCAATCGCATCAGTTTTGGCTTGCTGGATCGTCCTAAAACTGAAAACAGCATTCCCCCTGCACCAGAGCAATAACCTCAAGCAGCGGCAGCAACTGGAACGCGAGCATCACAATAAGCTTGGCTTATCAGTCGCATTTTCATGAAGGGCAAGTTATCATACTTGCCCTTTTGTCATTTCAATGCATCATATTGATCATTTTGCGCAAAAGGTATACAAATTAACTTTTAACCGATGCCGTAATTTTAATATGCGGAAATTCTGACAGCTTATTTGTCAGTCATTTAAATAAATTACCACCCGATTGCATACTTATGGCTATTCCTCAACACACGATTGATCAAATCCTGGATCGTACCGATATTGTCGATCTGATTGGTCAGCGCGTGAAACTCAAGAAAACCGGTCGCACCTATTCAGGCTGCTGCCCTTTTCATCAGGAAAAATCGCCATCTTTCCATGTCTATCGCGACAAGCAATATTTCCATTGTTTTGGCTGTCAGGCCAACGGCAATGCTATCCGCTTTTTAATGGATATTGACGGTCGTAACTTTATTGATGTGATGAAGGATCTATCGAGCCGTACTGGTATTGAACTACCAAAAGACAATAACGACAGTAATAAAATCAAATATAAACGTGAATCCATAAAACCTGCCGCAGCAACACAGCTGCAAGAACAACCGAAAAACACCACCGATCAAACACCGAATGCAGCGCCTGTAGCACATTTTGATCCTTTTGCAGAATTTCAGGCGCAAGAAACCGAATACTATGATGATCCATTTGCATCTTTTGAACAGATGCCAATGGAAGAAACCGTACAAGACGGCAACCTGTTTGATCTACTGGAAAACATCGCCCAGTATTACCAGCGCCAGTTACCGCAAAGTACCAGTGCCCAGCAATATTTCAAGCAACGTGGCTTAAGTGCAGAAACCATTGACTATTGGCGTTTAGGCTATGCGCCAGAAGACTGGCAACATCTGGAAAAAGCTTTTCCACAGGATATTGAAGGCTTAAAACTACTGGGGCTGATTCGTACCAGTGACAATGGACGCGATTTTGACCTGCTGCGTGACCGGGTGATTTTCCCGATCCGGGATGCTAAAGGTCGCGTGGTCGGTTTTGGTGGTCGTGCCTTGAATGACGAAATCAAACCCAAATACATCAACTCGCCTGACTCGGAAGTGTTTCATAAAAACCAGTTGCTGTATGGTTTATATGAAGGCCGCAAACAGAAAGCCCAAGACTGGCTAATGGTTGAAGGTTATATGGATGTCATTGCCTTGCAGCAATATGGCATTTCTGGGGCTGTGGCGACCTTGGGAACAGCGAGTAATACCGAACACCTGAATATTTTATTCAAACAAAACAACCGTATTACCATTGCTTTCGATGGTGATGCTGCCGGACAAAAAGCCGCCCGCCGTACACTCGAAATTGCCCTGCCGCTACTCAATGATGGCCGTGAACTCAAGTTTTTTGTGTTACCCAATGATCACGACCCGGATTCACTGATTCGCCGTGAAGGTATTGAAAACTTTCACCGCCTGTTACAGCAAGCGCCGTTACTCTCCGATTTTGTCTTTGCTCTTTTAACCCAGAATCATGATGTGACCAAGCCGGAAGGCAAAAGCCAGGTCATGGGCGAATTACGTCAACTGACCGAACTGTTGCCAAAACAGGGGTCGTACCGTTATTTATTGCAGCAGTTCTTTAGAGAAAAACTGGGCTTTAACCGCAAATGGCAACCTCAGGTCAACAATGATGCATCCTTAAGCTTTAGCACCAAGATTGATGCAGAAGAATATGTCATTGCGATTTTAATGAATCACCCCTATCTGTATATTCATTTTGAACCGCTACGCGCCTTGATTTCACACGATCAACTGCTGTTTAAAATTCTTGATATCTTCAATATCATTTTTGATGATTTACCTGATGATACCGAGCTGTCACAGTATTATGTCTTAGGTGCCTGTGCGCCTTATCACCATGATCTGCAAAATATTTTGCTACACGCCAATATAAGTGATTACACATCTTCACCCGAGCAGGCCGATAAACTGGCAGAAGATTTTTCCATCAAACTGCAATATCAATGTTTACAACAAAAACTCAAATCTAAAAAGTTCACCAGCATTGCTGAAATGCGCAACCTGAAACAGAAAATTTACGAAATTGATAAAAAGCGCTCGCTTACCCTACTGGAAGATTAAGCGAGCGGCTATAATTTAGTATTTATGATTCATGCTTGGTATTACGCCGTTTAGCAAATACATCTTCTAATTGATCACGCATCGATTCAAAACAAGCCGGATCTTCAGCCTTGACTGCCTGTCGCAACAAGATTGAAGTCGGATGCAGTAGTTTTTGTGTCAGGCGATACGATAATTCCTGCAAAATCTGCTCAGGATTGTCACCACTGGCCAGACGAGAGATTGCCAAAGCCAGTTCTTCTTGCCTGAGTACTTCACCCTGTTCACGATAAGCTTGAATGGTACTGCCAGCTTTTTTGATTTTTTCCTGGGTCAGCATTTCTGTAGCTAACTGATTGACCATCACCTCGGCTTCAACCGCAGCCTGGCGACGTTGGGCAAGATTATCGTCAATCACACTTTGCAGGTCGTCCACTCCATACAAATAAACGCCATCCAGAGATTCCACTTTGGGATCAATATCGCGCGGAACGGCCAAATCGACCAGCAACATTTGCTGATAACGACGCTTTTTCAACGCTGTTTTAACATCTTGATATGAAATAACCTGATGCAGACTTCCGGTACAGCTTGAAATCACATCTGCACGGTGTAAATTTGCAGCCAAATCAGAGAATTCAATAATTTCCACGTCAACGCGATGGGCAATTTCTTGGGCCAAACTTTCTGCACGCGCACGGGTACGGTTGCAAATCAGAACTTTCCCCACTCCCATTTCCGCTAAATGCTTCGCCACCAGGCTGTTCATTTCCCCTGCAGCTACCACCATCACGGTCAGTTTTTCAGGTTTGCTAAACACCTGCAGGGCCAGCTGGGCAACGGCATAGCCCATCGAAACAGCATGACTCCCCACTGCTGTTTCCGAGCGCACACGTTTGGCTGCATAAAAGGCGTATTCAAAAATTCGGTTTAAATCCGGCGAAACGGTATGTGCATCTTTAGCTAGAGACAATGCAGATTTCACCTGACCCAAAATTTGTGGTTCACCTAGCATCAGTGAATCCAGACCACTGGCTACCCGCATTAAATGGGTCACTGCCTGCGCATTTTCGTAACGATATACATGATTAAACAATTGTTTAACATCTAAGCCATTTGCTTCGGCGAGCCAATTCATTACCATGTCCGCATTTTCAGACATGGCATAAACTTCGGTGCGGTTACATGTAGAGACCACCACCATATCATTCAGGTCATGGTTTTGGCTTTGCAGGGCAAGCAGGTGCATTAATTTTTCAGGATTAAATGCAATCTGCTCACGCAGCTCTACAGAGGCGGTTTGATGGTTGACACCCAATGCAAAGAAAGACATATCAGATCATCATTTCGCTAAATTTATGCTATTGTGCAGTATTGGTGTCATAAAAAGCATTACTTGGATCAAGAAAAATTGCGTCAAACAAATAGCCGGATAAACGGCGCGACAATTAAGCAATATTCTACCACATTCTTACTTGTGGGTAGCATGGCTTACAGTGCTCATATTAGAGCATCTGGAGAAATTTATCATGCCAATTCAAATTATAATGCTATAAAACAAAGCATGATTGCTGAATTTGCACTGACCTATCAAGACATTCCCACAGCATTACACAACTACACCGTGCTTGCAATTAAAAGCAATTCCACCACGGTTAAACAGCGCGCCTTAAATGTTGCGATTGAACAGAATGATCTAAAAGCAGCCCTGGATATTGCCACCCATTGGGTGGTGCAAGAACCGACCGACGTACCGGCTTTATTTTATCTTTCACATATTGCCTTAAAAGCCCATGAATATGAACTGGCCGCAGAAACGCTGGACAAAATTTTAAATATTGACCCCAATGCAGACCTGGAAAAAATTCTGGCAGGGATTGCCCCTGAAGACCCTGAAGATCGGGATTTTCTGATTGATGCCTTGCGTAAAAGTAAAGAACGAGATAATCCTTCCGTACTGGTACTGATCGCAGGTTTGGAAGCACAAAACGGGCAACTAGAGCAGGCCCTGACCACCATTAGTCGTGCCTTAAAAAAGCGTGCCAATGTGACCGGCTTTATTTTAATGAAGGCCAATTTACTCAGTGCTTTGGGGGATGATGAAGCAACCCTAAAATGGTACGACAAAGCCAGCCGCAAACATAAAAACAATATCGAAGTTCGCTTAGCGGAAATTAAATATCTGATTAAATTAAATAAGTCAGAAGAAGCTCTCAATAAACTTGAGATCCTGTTAAAAAAATGGCCCAATGAAGAAGAAGCATTGTTTATTGCCGGTTTAACCAGTATTGACTTAGAACAATATGAAAAAGCTGAAAAATATTTAGTTGAGCTGCGATATTCCATGCAATATCAAAATGAGGCCTATTATTATCTAGCAGTCAATGCCGAACGAAAGCAGCATTTTGAAACTGCGAAAGCCTATTACCGTCTGGTGGATGGCAGCCTGTACACAGTTTCGCGCCGCAACATGGTTAATATTTTTACTGCCCAGAACCAGCCCACTGATGCCCTGCGCTTCCTGACTCAGGAACGGGTCAATTATCCGCAATATGCCAGTTTCCTGTACCAGGCTCAGGCTGATATTTTAAAACGCATGGACAATAAAAAAGCAGCCATGCGCCTGCTGGATGAAGCCATTAAAAACGTCCCGGATGACCCGGAACTAATTTACTCCGAAGTGTTATTACTTGATGCTTTTCAAGACAAAGATAAACTGGATAAATTATTGAAAAAATTACTGGAAATAGAACCCAATAGCCCGACTTACCTCAATGCCTATGCCTATACGCTTGCCCTGCAAAACCGGCGTTTAGATGAAGCCCGCAAGTATGTTGAACATGCTCTGGAATTTGCTCCGGAACAGGCCTCTATTTTAGATACTTTAGGCTATATCACTTATTTACAAAATGACTTTAAAACTTCAGCTCAAGTATTAGAGCAAGCCTACCAATTAAGTCAAAATGTGAAAATTGGTGTACGTTATGCCAAATCTTTATACATGCAAGGTGAGCTGACAAAATTTAGTAAAGTGTTACAACAATTACAAAAAAATCATCCGAATGATCCGCAATTAGAGCAATTGAAATCGTTACTGTTACCGCAACAAATGAAAAAGAGTTAACTATCTGTATGCACATTTTTTCAAAATTCAGTTTAAGCCTGATTGCAGCAAGCACGCTAATCCTGAGCGGTTGCCAACAATACACCCAGCCTCAAGCACCGAATGTGGCTCAAATTCCAGAAGCTGCGAAGAATTTTAATCTGCAAGGTAAAATTGGGGTAAGAACTCCGGGACAATCTGGCAGTGCCTTTTTTACCTGGGTACAACAGCAGGATGCATTCGACATCGAATTAAGCGGAATTTTGGGCGTGGGTAAAACCCAGATTTCCGGCCAACTGGGTAATGTCACCCTCAATAGTTCAAAAACCGGGTTGATTACAGCGGATACTCCGGAAGAGTTACTTGAGCGTGCCACAGGCTGGCAAGCCCCTATTACCCATTTAGTCGATTGGGTTCAGGCCAAACCGGCAACCACACTGGCAAAAATCAGTAAGGATGAGCAAAACCGCCCCATCCAGTTCTTGGAAGATGGCTGGATAGTGGATCTCAGTTATAACGAGCAAGCCCAGTTACCGAACAAGCTAGTTTTAAAGCATCTGCTTGAATCCGGTCAGGAAAACCGTATTACAATGCTCATTCAAAACCGTTAAGCCTATTCAAAAGTTCAAAATTCTATGATTCGTGTTCCCGCTCCTGCCAAGCTTAATCTTTTTTTGCATATCACCGGCCGTCGTGACGACGGCTACCATGAATTGCAAAGCATTTTTCAGCTCATTGACCTGTATGACTGGCTGGAGTTCAGCCAAACAGCAAGTCCTGAAATTAGTATTGATGGATTAAATAGTGTTGATTTGGAACAGAACCTGATTTTCAAGGCAATACAGATTTTAAAGCCGTATGCAAAAGCATATTCAGGCTTAAATATCCGCATTGAAAAAAATATTCCTATGGGTGCAGGACTTGGTGGTGGTTCATCCAATGCAGCTACTACTCTCATTGTGGTCAATCAATTATGGCAATGCGGCTTAAGTATTGAACAGTTGGCCGAACTGGGACTCAAGTTAGGTGCCGATGTTCCAGTTTTTGTCCATGGGCGAAATGCTTGGGCGGAAGGCATTGGTGAACACTTAACATTCATAGACTTAGATCAAAAACAATACATTGTGTTAAAACCTGATTGTTTTATCAGCACTCAATTGCTTTTTTCACAAAAAACGTTGACAAGAGACACGAAGCCTACTAAATTTTGCGCCTATCAGTTAAAGCCATTTAACTTTGGAAATAACTTTGAGCCTTTGGCAAGAAGCCTATATCCAAAAGTGAATGAAGCAATGCAGTATTTAGACCAGTTCGGTATTGCAAAACTTACAGGTACAGGTGCTTGTGTTTTTACTGAAGTAACTGCCGATATGAATATTGATGAGATTTTAGCTCATTCACCTTGTAAAGCTTACTTGGTCAATAGTTTAAATGAATCACCATTACGTCATTTCCAGGTTATATGATAGGGGCGTCGCCAAGTGGTAAGGCACCGGGTTTTGATCTCGGCATCCGTTGGTTCGAATCCAGCCGCCCCTGCCATCATATTCATCTGTAGATTACTGTATTAGGGGCGTCGCCAAGTGGTAAGGCACCGGGTTTTGATCTCGGCATCCGTTGGTTCGAATCCAGCCGCCCCTGCCATTTAAACTTATAGTTTAAATCACAATACAGCAATCAAATTTAGGGGCGTCGCCAAGTGGTAAGGCACCGGGTTTTGATCTCGGCATCCGTTGGTTCGAATCCAGCCGCCCCTGCCATTTTCTCAAAAAAGACAGAATAGTATTTGCATGTTCATTTGTTAATTCACCTTGACACAGAACCGCAAAAATATTAAAGTTCTGCCGCATTAGGGGCGTCGCCAAGTGGTAAGGCACCGGGTTTTGATCTCGGCATCCGTTGGTTCGAATCCAGCCGCCCCTGCCATCTACTTTCAAACATTCCAACCGCCAAGGGTGCTTCATGCCCAATCTTGTCGTTTTTAGTGGAACTGCACATCCACAATTCGCCCAAAAAGTCGTAAGCCATCTGCACATCCCTTTAGGTGCAGCATCTGTAGGTCAATTTTCTGACGGTGAAATCGCTGTCGAAATTACTGAAAATGTTCGTGGTAAAGACGTATTCCTAGTACAACCTACTTGTGCCCCAACAAATGACAACCTGATGGAAGTCCTTGTTATGGCTGATGCTTTGCGTCGTGCAAGTGCAGGTCGTATTACTGCTGTCATCCCTTACTTCGGATATGCTCGTCAAGACCGTCGTCCTCGTTCAAGCCGTGTGCCAATCACTGCAAAAGTTGTCGCAGACATGCTGACAACTGTCGGTATTGACCGCGTTGTAATGATCGACCTTCATGCTGACCAGATTCAAGGTTTCTTCGATATCCCTGTAGACAACATCTACGGTACTCCAGCATTACTTGCTGATCTTCGTCAACAGCAACACCATAACCTAATGGTTGTTTCTCCAGACGTTGGTGGTGTAGTTCGTGCACGTGCTGTAGCGAAACAAATGGGTGATATCGATCTTGCAATCATCGATAAACGTCGTCAAAAAGCCAATGAATCACAAGTGATGCATTTGATTGGTGATGTAAAAGATCGTGACTGCGTCATCGTGGATGACATGGTGGATACAGCAGGTACTTTATGTAAAGCTGCTGATGCACTGAAACAGTTTGGTGCGCGCCGTGTAGTTGCCTATGCAACTCACCCAGTACTTTCTGGTAAAGCAATTGAGAACTTGAAAAACTCTGTAATCGACGAGCTCGTTGTTACGGATACCATTCCTCTTTCTCAAGAAGCTCAAGAACTTGGTAAGATTCGCCAAGTTTCAGTCGCCAGCATGGTTGCTGAAACAATTCGTCGTATTAACAACGAAGAATCTATTAGCGCAATGTTTGATTCTTATCTATAATATAGCGCTAAATTTTCAAAACCCTGCCTTTGGCAGGGTTTTCTATCGCTGAGCTGGTCGAAAACTCAGCTTAATTAAACTTAAATTAGGAATGTCTATCATGGCAAACTTCGTATTAAACGCAGCAGCACGTGAAGAAGCAGTACAAGGGAAAGGTTCGAGCCGCCGCCTTCGTCTTCAAAGCAAAGTACCAGCAATCATCTACGGTGGTGCTGCTGAACCTGTAGCGGTTACTTTAGAACTTCGTGAACTTGTTAAAGCACTTGAAGACAACGCTTTCTTTGAAGAAGTTGTTGAAATCAAAGTTGGTGACAAAGTTGAAAGCGTTAAAATCCAAGCTTTACAACGTCACCCAGCTAAAAACACTCCAATGCACGCTGACTTTAAACGCGCATAAGTGTTAACGGTGTAAATTAGTGTCAAAACTTTCGCTAATTGTTGGTTTGGGCAATCCTGGTAAGGAATATGCCCAAACCCGCCATAATGCAGGCTTCTGGTTCGTTGAACGCCTTGCAGAACAATATGGCATCTCTCTCAAAGCCGATCCTAAATTCCACGGAATCAGTGGTCGAGGTAACATCAAAGGTCAAGACGTTCGTCTGCTGTTACCCACAACCTTTATGAATGCCTCTGGCAAAAGCGTTGTACCCTTCGCCAAATTCTATCAAGTTGCTCCTGAAGCCATGCTCATCGCACATGATGAACTGGATATGAATCCCGGTGTCATTCGCCTGAAAACAGGTGGTGGTCATGGTGGGCATAACGGTTTACGTGATATCGTTCCGCATACAGGTCCCAATTTCCATCGCTTACGTATCGGTATCGGTCACCCAGGTTCCAAAGAACGTGTATCGGGTCATGTCCTGAGCAAAGCTCCAAGCAGCGAACAAGGTTTAATGGATGATGCCATTGCACATGCTTTATCTCGCATTAAATTGCTGGTAAACGGTGACATTCAGACAGCCATGAATCAAATTAACGCGTATAAACCGAACTGATCATTCTACAAATAATTGAATTTTCCTTCTTGCCATGTTGCTTTTTTCGGAGCAAAATGCGCTTTCTGCGGATTACTGATCCAGTAAGAAGTGATTTGATTTAACTAAGATAAAATCTTAGGTCGACTAAGGAGACGCTAGCCATGCTTTCTCGTTTATTAAAAGCTAAAATCCACCGTTGTGTCGTGACACAAGCAGAATTACATTATGAAGGTTCTTGTGCAATTGACGGCGTGTTAATGGATTTAGCCGGTATCCGTGAATATGAAGAAATTCATATGTGGAACGTGACTAATGGTAAGCGTTTTACCACTTATGCCATCCGTGGTGAAGAAAATTCTGGCATTATTTCAGTCAATGGTGGTGCTGCCCTGCAGGCTGATGTGGGCGATTTAATGATTATCGCCACATTTGGCGATTTCACCGAAGCTGAAGCGAATGCCCATAAACCTCGTCTGGTATATGCCAATCCGGACAATACAGTGAACCATACCGCCAACTGTATTCCTGTACAGGTTGCCTAAACTGATCAGTTCAGATCAAAACATTCAAAAAGCTCGCTTCTGCGGGCTTTTTTATACCCTACATATTCATAATTATAAGCTTATTCTAAAGTTATTCTTGGTTTGACTATGGATATGACTGATTCATCTATAGAAATTTGTACCCACTGTTAAAAACAGGACTATACTTATGACACATCGCTTCAGGGCGGGGTGCAATTCCCCACCGGTGGTAAATTAAAACTACATTCTTGTAGGATTTAATCAGCCCACGAGCCTGTAAACTGGTTAAAGTTTACTCGCAGATTTGGTGAAAAACCAAAGCCGACGGTATAGTCCGGATGAAAGAAGACGACGTAACCGATATTGATATGTGATATATCGCTGCGACCCCATTTCTGCATCAGTCCTGAAATGTTCAACCGTATGTTTATTTTACGAGAGCGTTTCAATGTCTAGTTTGATTCAACCCGAAATTTTCTTTTCTGCCCTTCCTCCTGCTAAACAACGCATCCAGAAAGCTTTAGAAGATATCCGCCAAGGCAAACCCGTTTTAGTCATGGATGACTTTGACCGTGAAAATGAAGCCGACCTGATCGTGGCTGCAGAAACCTTAACTGTAGACACCATGGCCCGTATGATTCGCGATGGCTCAGGCATTGTCTGTCTTTGTTTGACTGATGAACTCGCTAACCATCTGGAACTTCCCCCAATGGTGACAGATAACTCCAGCCATTTTAAAACAGCTTTTACCGTGACCATTGAAGCAGCAGAAGGTGTCACTACAGGCGTTTCGGCAAAAGACCGTACCACCACAGTAAAAGCGGCAATTAAAGATGGTGCTGTGGCAAGTGATCTCAACCGACCAGGTCATGTCTTCCCTTTACGCGCGCGCGAAGGTGGGGTACTGACGCGTCGTGGCCATACTGAAGGCACCATTGATCTGGCACGTTTGGCTGGCTTGAAACCCGCTGGTGTATTATGTGAACTGACCAATCCTGACGGTACGATGGCATCTGGTATTCAGGTTCTGTCTTATGCACAGACTCATCATTTAACCGTGATTACCATTGAAGAAATTGTACAGTACCGTTTGCAGCATAATCTTTAAACGAGACAACAAAACTTGCCACAAAAAAATTAAAATCATCAGGCTTCCTGATTAAGCCTGATGATTTTTTAATGCAAAATGATTTCAGTGCACACGAGAATAAGAAATTTTTTTATAAATTTTAAGTTAAAAAAGAGGATTTAATCCTCTTCTTCCAGACTTTGCAGCAAATGCATACTGATGCAATCAGCGCGTAAAAAAGCCAAATCATAACTGGCCGTGGCAAGTGCCAATATACGTCGCTCAAATTCATCCCATAAAAGACGCACGTCTTTATAGTGAATGCCTAAACCGCTATCATCAGTAAAATGACGATTTTTCTCACACAATTTTAATGCATGGTACAGCTTGCGCCCTTTGCTCGCATCCAGACGCAAACGCACACGCTTGGATAAAACAAAACCTTCTACATGGGCGATATTGGCTATAGGCAACATTGGAATCAAAATCTGATCCAGTTGCGAATCTAATCGACGCCAAATGGCTGTATGCTGCTCTGCTGTATAGGTATTCCATTTAATCACTTCATGATTAAAACGACGGCACCCCCGACAGACCGAATCACCAAACACCGTAGAGCAACGCCCTGCACATGGGGTCAAAGAAGCAATTCGACGATCAGTATTCAAAATAAACTCCGAAATTCAACAATGTTCACATCTGGAAAATTCAGACCGCTTTTCTGATTTGATAAACTATCAGCACAGGCATCATACATTCCCCAACAGCAAATGAAAAACCATATTTCATACTAGGTTTTATCGCTAATTGTGCCAATTCACGTTAGAATATGCGGCTTAAATTTTGTCTTACCTTAATACATTTGGAGTTTTCCATGAACGCTACTGTAGAACAGCTTGCACCTGTAGAACAGCAAGCGACCACTGACTGGGTTGTTGCGGCACTATATCAATTTAAAGAAGTTCAAAATCCTGCCGATCTGCAGCAACGTCTTCTTGATTTGGTAAAAACCATCAATCTTTGTGGAACTCTTATTGTTGCAGGAGAAGGCATTAACGGTACTGTAGCAGGTGACCGTGCAGCAATTGATACCATCCACCAGTTTCTTCTAGATGAAGGTTTTAACGCAATGGAATATAAAGAGTCACACAGCTCTGACAAGCCATTCCGTAAAATGAAAATTAAACTGAAAAAAGAAATTGTGACTTTAGGCGTTGAAGTCAAACCGCGCGATTTAGTCGGTCACTATCTTGATCCAAAAGAATGGAATGAACTGATTGCACGTGATGACGTGATCTTAATTGATACCCGTAACGACTACGAATATAAAGCCGGTACATTTAAAGGCGCAATTGATCCTAAAACTGAAACCTTCCGTGAATTCCCGGAATATGTAAAAAAACAGCTGGAACAGCATAAAGACAAGAAAATTGCCATGTTCTGTACAGGCGGTATTCGCTGTGAAAAATCAACATCATTATTGCTGCAAGAAGGCTTTAATGAGGTCTATCACTTGAAAGGCGGTATTTTAAAATATTTGGAAGAAACGCCTGCCGAAGAAAGCATGTGGGAAGGTGAATGTTTCGTGTTTGATGGCCGTACAGCCGTAACTCATGGTGTAGAAGAAGGCCAGAACACCAAGTGTCATGCCTGTGGTTGGCCTTTGCTTCCTGAAGAAGTAGAACTTCCAAGCTATGAACATGGCGTGTCTTGCAAATACTGCATCGATAAAACCAGCGAGAAACAAAAAGCCGGTTTCCGTATGCGTCAGTCACAAATTGCAGCTGCCAAGCGTAAACGCCTGTAATTAATCTCCCTCAAAAAAGCCCTCACTCGAGGGCTTTTTATTTACCTAAAATTAACAATAAATAAAAAAATATCACCAATTTTCACCATTAATGTATATCAAGTCACAAATAATATGGTAATCTGGGATAAAAATTATAATAAATCTATAACCCATTAATTTTTAACGTGAAATATTTAATATATAACATTAAAAAGTAACGTGAAAAAGGAGTTAAATTATGTCAAGAACAATTAGCCGTTCAGCCCAGGATACTCGACGCTTTTATCTTGTGCGCGAAAGAAATCTGCAAAAAGTAGAACAAATTAAACAAACTTTAGAGCAAGAATCACATCTTTTTATTGTGATAATGGGTGCTGTTATTGGCAGTATTTTTTCCCTGTTTATTGCTTATCATCTCACCCCTAATCTGCTGGAATATACTTTGCTCGGTGTAATTCCATTTGCACTCGCCTATAGCTTAAGAAAAGTTTATATCTATACCCTGATCCATAGCCAGGAATAATTGCTTGGCTATACTTTACCCCGCAACAAATAATATTTAGGATGGTGTAAATATCACGAATATTTTTATAACTTTATGACTCTGACAGAATGGATTATTTCCATTATGGAACAATTGGGCTATCTAGGTATTGCCCTACTGATGTTCCTTGACAATGTATTTCCTCCTATTCCTTCTGAAATCATCATGCCTTCCGCTGGCTACTCTGCGTCACAAGGTCAACTCACACTATTTGGGGTAATTATTTCTGGCTGTTTCGGTTCATTGCTTGCAGCTGCCTTACTGTATTGGATTGGCTATAAGTTTAACCATGACAGTATTTTCCATTTCGTTGACCGTTATGGCAGATATATGTTTATAAAATCTAGTGATGTTAAAAAGTCTCTGGACTGGTTTGAGCATTATGGACATCGCATTGTATTCTTTGGTCGCATGATTCCTGCAGTACGTTCGCTCATCAGCATTCCTGCTGGCATGAGCCGAATGCCATTCTGGAAATTTATGTTTTACAGCGGATTAGGCACCATCATCTGGACTACATTTCTGGCTTGTGTGGGTTTTTACTTTGGTGAAAACCAACCGCTCATGCAGCAAATATTTAGCCAAGTCAGCCATGGTATTATCCTCATTATCCTAGTGATTGTTGCTATCCTCCTATACCGTAGACAGCTACGCAAAATGAAGAACTAATTGTGATTTTATCAGGGGCTTAAATGCAACAATATCTAAAAAGTTTTGCTATCGATTATGGCGTGGTTTTAATTCTCAGTGTTTTGTTTTTATTGTTTGTCACTAATCTTGGCTTGATGCTCTTCGTCGCTATTTTTTTGGTTACCATGATTCGTCATGTGGTTAAATTCCTGCAAAAAGAACAACGCTTGCCGACTGCTCAAGAACGCAATATCTTGGTCTGGGGAAATACCGCAATTGCCATTACTTTGGAGTGTTTTATTATATTCTTTTTGGTCATGATGAACCCGAATGCAGAACAAATTATTCAATCTGCTGAAAAAATGGGTCTAGCAGGTTATGCCGTATTTATGTTGCTCATCGTTGCAATACATTTTGCTTTATTCTTTATTGCCTATCAGTGGATGAGTCCGCTCTTCTTGAAATTAAAATCCAGAAAATAGCCAATTGAACAAATAAAAAAGCACCTTAGGGTGCTTTTTTATTAACAAATTAATCTGAGCTAAATACATACATAAGCTGCGATTAGAACAGCACAAGATGTCACATCACGCTGGTATGTGATCTATGCGCGGCGATTATAGCAGCGCAAGGCGTACCATCATGCTGGCGTATGGTACATCAAATATAATTCATTTAAATTATCCGGAATTTCTTCAGCAATTTCATCCATCAACTGGCCATTGCGACGGAAAGATTCCATTTGCGGATCTTCTTCATCCACACCACTAAAGACCATCATTGGCAAAGTTAAATCAACCAATTGTTCTTCATGTTCAGGAGTGAACCAGGCATCTTCGTTTAAGAACATGGCATCGACAAAGCCGACACTCCAGTCACCTAAACTTGAATCAACATCTGCCTCTTCAATTTCAAAAGGAAACTCGATTCCTTCTTCATTCGCCAGGCTTTGACGAATTGATTCTAACCAGGCTTTTACTTGAGCAATGATTTCAGCAGGCACTTTCTTATGATTGTTATCAAAAAGTTCGTCCAGCCATTTATCGAATTTCGGACCAACCGCAATTGCACATAAAAAGCCATGAGTAGCCGGAAAATCTAGACCATATTCATTCTGGTCGCCATCTAGATATTCGCTCAAAAGGTCTAAATCTAAAGCACTCATTTAAAATCCAGGTTTGTAAAATAACTGCGACATAGCATAGCATTTTAGCCCGCTATGCAGAATCCTATTTTAGTCTTCTTCATCATCAAAATCGTCGTCATCATCCAGATCATAATCAAAATCTTTCAGCTCACGCTCTAAACGACGCTGTGCAAGAAGGTCATCAATCAGACGACGTTTTTCTAACGACTCTTTAGCACTAATTTTGCTTGATACTTCATCAAAACTAACATCATCATCACTGTAGCTATCATCTAGTTCAAAATCTGTAGAAGACACTAAAACTACCTCATGGTGAAAAAAAGTGAATGGGTCTAGGCGCTATTTATCCTGCTTATGCACTCTTGTCAAGTATTTTTATTTTTTTCTCCCGCAAACCGGGTTTAATCTTGTTTTTCTCCCTAAAAATTGTGTATTTATTAGTTCCTGGAATTTCCAGCATGGACCAATAAAAACTCAACATAATTTGAGTGATCCACCCTATGGACTTGAAAAAAAAAGTTTCAGCCCAATATTGAAAACAGCTGTTAAATCAAATTTATATTTTTAAATGAAACTTGAGCAATCAATATTCAAAACAATTTTAAGCAAATTGTGCTATCATGCACGGTTTTTCACTGCCACAGATTCAACGAAGAGTAAGCAAAGATGAGCGATATGACTTCCCCTACTTCGCAAGTAGCGGCTCTGATTAGCCGAGGCAAAGAGCAAGGTTACTTAACTTACGCTGAGGTTAACGATCATCTCCCAGACTCGATCACGGAAAGCGAACAGATTGAAGACATCATCCAGATGCTTCAAGACGTGGGTATTCCTGTTCATGAACGTGCACCTGAATCTGATGACACCATGTTCGATGGCACCAGTGCAGAAGCGACCGATGAAGTTGCCGAAGAAGAAGCGGCAGCCGTACTTGCTTCTGTTGAAAACGAACCTGGTCGCACCACAGATCCCGTACGTATGTACATGCGTGAAATGGGAACGGTTGAACTCTTAACACGTGAAGGCGAAATTAGCATTGCCAAACGCATTGAAGAAGGTATCCGTGACGTTCTGCACTCGATTGCCTACTGGCCAAATGCCGTTGAAGTTGTATTAAAAGAATATAATGATGTTACCGAAGGTGAACGTCGTCTTGCTGATATTTTATCGGGCTATTTAGACCCGGAATCTGATGAAGAAATTCCAGAAGTTTTAGAAGATGAAGCGGATATCGATGAGGATGAAGAATCAACATCTAAATCGACCAAAGATGTAAAACTGGACGATGACGAAGAAGAAGAATCTGAAACTGAGGATGATTCTGAAGGTGAGTCAGGTCCTGATCCGGAAATTGCACGTGTGCGTTTTGCTGAACTGGAAGAAGCCTGGAAAGTAACCAAAGCTGTCATTGAAAAACACGGTCGTAACAGTAAACAGGCAGATGAAGCGCTCCAAGCACTGGCAACCGTGTTTATGATGTTCAAATTCACTCCGCGTCTATTTGACATCATTTCTGAAATGATTCGTGGCACCCATGAACAGATCCGCACGTCTGAACGTGAAGTAATGCGTTATGCAGTCCGCCGTGGCCGTATGGACCGTACTCAATTCCGTACGTCTTTCCCGGGCCAGGAATCAAATCCTGCATGGTTAGATGAGCAAATTGCCAAAGCGCCAGCTGAACAAAAAACTTATTTAGAAAAAGTACGTCCCGATGTACTGGCATTCCAGCAAAAGATTGCCGACATCGAAAAAGAATTGGGTTTGAATGTTAAGGAAATCAAAGATATTTCTAAACGTATGGCAGTAGGTGAAGCAAAAGCCCGTCGTGCGAAAAAGGAAATGGTCGAAGCCAACTTGCGTCTGGTAATTTCAATTGCGAAAAAATATACCAACCGTGGTTTGCAATTCCTTGACCTGATTCAAGAAGGAAACATCGGCTTGATGAAAGCGGTAGACAAGTTTGAATACCGTCGCGGTTATAAATTCTCGACTTATGCCACTTGGTGGATTCGTCAGGCAATTACCCGTTCGATTGCCGATCAGGCACGTACCATTCGTATCCCGGTACACATGATTGAAACCATCAACAAGATCAACCGTGTATCTCGTCAATTACTTCAGGAAATGGGCCGTGAACCAACCCCGGAAGAATTGGGCGAACGTCTGGAAATGGATGAAGTTAAAGTCCGTAAAGTACTTAAAATTGCCAAAGAGCCGATTTCCATGGAAACGCCAATTGGTGATGATGAAGATTCACATTTGGGTGACTTCATTGAAGATGGCAACATCACTTCTCCAATTGATGCGGCAACTTCAGAAGGCCTGAAAGAAGCAACCCGTGAAGTACTGGAAAACCTGACTGAACGTGAAGCGAAAGTCTTGAAAATGCGTTTTGGTATCGACATGCCGACTGACCACACTCTGGAAGAAGTCGGTAAACAGTTTGACGTTACCCGTGAACGTATCCGTCAGATTGAAGCCAAAGCACTACGCAAATTACGTCATCCTTCCCGTTCTGAACACTTACGTTCATTCCTGGAAAATGACTAAGACATAGTGATACGGATGGGGATTGAAAAGTTATCCAACACCCCCATCTAGTATTCAGCAACACATAACGCCTGCCTCTATGCAGGCGTTTGATATATAAGTGGGACTACTATGACCATGTTAGACCGTACACCATCTCGCGAACTTCAGGAACATCTATGGGTTTTCCCTATGGATTATCCGATCAAACTGATTGGTGAAGCCTGTGAAGAATTACATATTGCTGTTGTAGATATTTTGGTAAAACATTTTCCGGAATTTGATGGTAACAGCATCAAGGTACAACCTTCACGTACTGGAAAATATCACTCTTTAACTGCCCAAATCGTTTTTGTCGAACTGGAACAGGTACATGCTTTATATGCTGACTTGGCAGCCTGCCCATTGATTAAAACTGCACTTTAAGAGCAAAAAACACGCGTCATGCGTGTTTTTTTATTTATAAGCCAATAAAAATATTATCAATACTACGAAAAACTTTAAATCGTGCAGCGATCATCCCCCATCTTGGCATGATTTCATTATAATCCTTGCATCCTGTTGAAAATTTTTAAGGACGCACTTCACATGACTGATGCTGTTCTAAAACCCAAACTGATTATTCGTCAATTTAACCAGCTCACACCTTATCTCGACCGTTTTCAGGAGATGAAAAACCTGACTGAAAACCGTGATGAAAACACGCCGGATGAGCTGTGGATTCTGCAACACCATGAGGTTTTAACTCAAGGTCAAGCTGGCAAACCGGAACATATTCTGATACCCAGCAATATTCCAGTGGTACAAACGGATCGCGGTGGACAAGTGACCTGGCATGGCCCAGGCCAACTGGTAGCCTACTTTATGTTTGACCTAAACCGCTTGGGCTGGAATGTACGCATGCTGGTATCTTATGCTGAAAATTTAATGATTGAACTGCTGAATAAATATGGCATTGAAGCCTATGCCAAACCAGATGCACCAGGCGTTTATGTAGCAGAGCGCAAGATTGGTTCTCTGGGTTTTAAAATCCGCAAAGGATGCAGCTATCATGGACTGGCCCTAAATATTGATTGTGACCTTTCTGGTTTCCACACCATTAACCCCTGTGGTTATGCTGGCCTAGAGATGGTACGCATTGAGGATTTAGTTGAAGATTATCCAAAATTCGAGAACTTATGCTTCGATATCATTGAAACTTTAAACAACAGCGGTTACTTTAGTGAAGTTCAAATCATGCAACAATAATTTTGCTTTTGACATAAAAATAAATTAGAGTATTTACTCTAAACAAATAAAATATTCTTTAGATAAGGGATACGCGAGTGATTTCAACCAAATCCGTTAAGCCCGCTTTACAACTGACCTATGTCAAACTCATGATGGATGTGATTGGCAGAGGTCTGGTAATGGCGAGTCAAGTCGACGCCGAAGTCAAACAGGAAGTTGCAAAATTCCCGGTGGATTTCGTTCTATCGATGAAAGTATTTCCCCATGGACCGGCTTTTATTGCAAAAGTCACGCAAGACCATCAATTACAATTACTGCAATCTGTAGACAGCAAACCTGACCTCACCATTACTTTTAAGCACTTAAGCCATGCCTTTTTAGTATTTTCCTTTCAGGAAAGTACCGCACAGGCCTTTGCCCATGACCGTATGATAGCCGATGGAGATATTGCATTTGCCATTCGTTTGGTCCGCTGCTTAAACAAAATGGAAGCGCTTATTTTACCTAAACTGCTTGCTGAGCTTGCTGTAAAACAATATCCGACCGAATTAAGCCTAAAAGAAAAACTGACTGGAGCTGCAAATATTTATTTGAAAGTAGCTCAATCCTATTTTAAACGGAGTGCATAACATGGCTAAGCCTTATTACGAATTTTTCTGTCCGGTCAAAGTCATTGCAGGTCATGCTGCCTTAGAACATATTCCGTTTGAACTTGCTACTTTAGGTGCAAAACGTCCTCTGATCATTACTGACAAAGGTGTACGCAGCAACAACCTGCTTGCACCAATTGAAGCGGCTTTTGAATCTACCGATGCGGTGATTGGTTATATTTTTGATGATGTTCCACCTGATTCAAGTGTACAAACCGTCCGAAATGCAGCGAAAGCTTATCGTGATAATGGTTGTGATGCGATTATTGCTGTCGGTGGCGGTTCAGTGATTGATACTTCCAAGGCAACCAATATTCTGGTGACCGAAGGTGGCGATGACCTGCTTAAATATTCAGGTGCACATAACCTGCCAAAACCGTTAAAACCATTTTTTGTGATTCCTACCACATCGGGTACGGGTTCAGAAGTGACCATGGTGGCTGTGGTCTCGGATCTTGAAAAAAATGTCAAAATGCCCTTTGCATCCTATTATCTGATGCCACATGCGGCAATTCTGGATCCGCGCATGACCCAGACCTTGCCACCACATTTAACTGCCATGACAGCCATGGATGCACTAACCCATGCAGTTGAGGCCTATACCTGTATGGCAGCCAATCCGATCAGTGATGCTTATGCGACAGCTGCCATCAAAAAAGTGAGCAACAGCCTGTTCAATGTGTTAGATAATCCAACTGATGAGTTTGGCCGTCTGGAATTAGCCCAAGCTTCCACCATGGCCGGTATTGCGTTCTCGAACTCCATGGTAGGCCTGGTGCATTCCCTTGGACATGCTTTAGGTGCAGTTGCACATTTACCACATGGCCTGTGCATGAACCTGTTCCTGCCTTATGTGCTTGAGTACAATAAAGAAGTGAATGGAGACAAGATTGCAGAATTATTGCTACCTTTAGCAGGTCCAGACATTTATGCGCAAACCCCTGCCCATTTACGTGCCGATAAAACCATTGCTACGATTCTGACCATGCGTGATCGCTTGTATGCACTGACGAAATTGCCACGTACTTTACGTGAAACCGGCAAGGTTTCAGAAGCACAACTGGATGAAGTCGCAGACAAAGCATTAAATGATGGTTCCATTATTTACAATCCGAAAGAAGCCACCTTGAGCGATTTAAAAGCGATTTTAGAAAAAGCTTGGTAAATATTGAAAATTAAGCGAATATAGCTAAAAATGAGCCTGATGTTTTTTTAAGCATCAGGCTTTTACTTTTATATAGAAAATTAAAGCGAGTCTTTTATATCAAGTGGCATATTTTCTGCATTAAAAACTCACAAAGATATTGGCAAAAGGTACCAAACTAGAGTAGATTGGCGCACTTTGTTTTATTCATATAGGGGGGATCGTTCGTCTCAAACGATCCTTGTAAACATGACTGATCCTTGATCAACGATTAAGAGGATAACGCCGTTGACAAATATCTCTGGGACTCAATCGGCAGCTAAACTGCAAAAAACGCTAGGGCTCTGGCACATCATTATTATTGGTTTAGCTTATATTCAACCAATGACCTTATTTGACACATTCGGCCTGGTTTCCGAAGAAAGTCATTTCCACGTACCGACGTCATACATTATTGCCCTGATTGCAATTCTGTTTACATCGATTAGTTATGGACACATGATCCGTCGCTATCCGTCGTCAGGTTCTGCTTATACCTATGCGCAAAAATCAATTCATCCGAACGTTGGTTTTATGGTGGGCTGGTCATCATGGCTGGATTATCTACTGTCACCCATGGTCAACATCATTTTGGCGGTCATTTATCTGGAAGCTCTGTTCCCTGAGGTTAACCATTGGGTTTGGGTCGTTGTACTGACTGCATTTATGACCGGGGTAAACTTACGTGGTGCCAGATTCGTTGCCAACTTCAACGGCCTGATTGTATTGGTTCAGCTGGCAGTCATCGCTTACTTCACCTGGATGGTTTATACACTGCTTGCAGGTGGGGTCAATGCCGATGGTACATTAGCAAATGCCAAATACCAGTTGTGGAGCCTGGAACCATTCTGGAATGAAATGACGGCTTTAGGTCCGCTCATTACCGGCGCAACATTGCTGTGTTTCTCTTTTACCGGTTTTGACTCACTCAGCTCACTGGCAGAAGAAACCAAAGATACTGAAAAAACCTTACCTAAAGCGATTTTCCTTACGGCACTCCTTGCTGGTATTATCTTCATTATCAGTACCTATTTCATGCAAATCTACTTCCCGAATGATCCGAAGACTTACTTTGAAGATGTTGCTGCAACTCAGCCAGACATTCTTCAAGCCGTTGGCGGAGTAGCGTTCAAAACTGTAGTGCTTTACTTTGCGATCGTCACGGTGATGGCATCGGGTATTTCTGCACATGCAGGTGTTTCACGCTTAATGTATGTAATGGGCCGTGATGGCGTGATCAATAAAAAGATCTTTGGTCATATCAGTCCGAAAAGCTACACTCCGGTTTACAACATCCTGATTGTCGGTGGCGTGGCTTTAACTGCTGGTTTCATGGATTTGGACATCGTGATTTCAATGATCAGTTTTGGTGCCCTCACTGCCTTTACCTTTGTGAATCTGTCTGTTATTTCACGTTATGCTTTACGGGATGGACGTAGCAAAAACATCAAAGACATTCTCAGCTTTGTGGTCATTCCTTTACTCGGCTTCCTGAGCATTTTTGCGATGTGGCTAGAGATTGAAGATACTGCATTAAAATTCGGTTTATGGTGGGCAATGTTCGGTATTTTGTATCTGGGTTATAAAACCAAAGGTTTCAAACACCCCGCTCCGCAGCACAACGAGTTTGATGATACGCATTAATGCTTTGACTTCATGCATAAAAAAAGACGCTCAATGCGTCTTTTTTTATGATCTAAAATTAAACCAGTTCTTTAAAACCTTGCTGACGCCATGCTTCATACAGAATAACTGCTGTAGCATTAGACAAATTTAAACTACGTGAATTAGCAGCCATGGGTAAACGAATCCAATGTTTTTCCGGGAACATCATACGTACATTTTCAGGCAGACCACGTGTTTCAGGTCCCATCAACAATGCCACCGGGCGGTTTAAATTTGAGGTATGCGGAGTTTCAGAACCTTTGGTGGTTAAGGGATAGATGGCATCATTCTCAATTCCCTGTTCTTTTAAATGCGCTATACATTCTGCAAAGTTTTCCCACACTTTCATATGCGCCCATTCATGATAGTCCAGACCTGCACGTCTCAGCTTTTTATCATCCAGCTCAAAACCCAGCGGTTTAACCAAATGCAATTGCGCACCGGTATTGGCACATAAACGGATGATATTCCCGGTGTTGGCAGGAATTTCAGGCTCGTATAAAACAACGTGGATCACAGGATTTCTCTACTCTTTCAATGTAACAAGACTCGAATTAGCCTTGCCACTGTAATTGTTCGCGCAATTTTACCACTTCCCCAATAATGGTCAGGGTTGGCGCTTGAATTTGATGTTCTGACACTTTTGAAGCAATATCGGCCAAGGTTCCAACCACCACTTTCTGGTCAGGGGTAGTCCCTTTGGAAATAAGTGCAACCGGCATGTCTGGACGTTGGCCATGGGCAATCAGCTGGGCACAGATTTTTTCCAGACCTACCAAGCCCATATATAGTACTAAGGTCTGGTTTTCATACACCAGCTCACTCCAAGGTAACTCTGGCGAACCTTCTTTTAAATGTCCGGTCAGGAAGCGCACACTTTGCGCATAGTCACGATGGGTTAAAGGGATACCTGCATAAGCAGAACAGCCTGAAGCAGCAGTGATCCCAGGTACCACCTGAAAGGCTACACCCGCAGCAAACAGTTCCTGAATTTCTTCCCCCCCACGACCAAAAATAAATGGATCACCGCCTTTTAAACGGCAGACACGTTTACCTTTTGCAGCATATTCCACCAAGAGTGCATTAATGCCTTCTTGCGGCACACTATGATTGGAGCGGGCTTTACCCACATAAACCTTTTCCGCATCACGGCGGCACAAGTCCATAATCGCAGGCGATACTAAACGGTCGTAAATAACCACATCTGCCTGCTGCATTAAACGCAGTGCTTTTAAGGTCAACAGTTCAGGATCGCCCGGTCCTGCGCCCACCAGGTAGACTTCACCTTTTGGCGCTTTCCATTCCATTAAGGCTTGCTCAATTAAACGGTCCGCTGCAGCAATATTGTCATTAAACACCTGTTCTTTGAGTGGACTGACATACAGATCTTCCCAAAAAATACGGCGCTCTTCTGGATTTTCAATTTTGGCTTTTACTGCAGCACGCCATTTTCCAGAAAACTCTGCCAGCTTGCCCATGCCATGCGGAATACTGGCTTCCAGTTGGGTACGAATTTGACGGGATAAAACTGGTGATTTGCCATTGGTGGCAATCGAAACCACCAAAGGAGAACGGTCGATAATGGCTGGCACCATAAAACGGCAATGAGGTAGATCATCCACACTATTCACCAGAATTTTTTCAGCTTCGCAAGCTTCAAAAACCTGTATGTTGGTCGCTTTGTCATTGGTAGCCGCAATCACCAACCGGTAAGGACGTAATGGAATATCTGGACTAAAAGATGCTTGGACATATTGCCCTTGGCTGGCACGAACAATCTCTAGTAAATCAGTTTCGATTTCAGGCGCAATCACATCAATGACTGCCCCTGCTTTTGCCAAAAGTACGGCCTTACGATAGGCAATACGCCCACCACCGACAATCAGACAAGGTTGCTGTTGCAACTTTAAAGAGATTGGAAAGATATCCACACACTACCTCAATATTTTAAATCTGACTGTCTTAAGCAATTTTCGTGCACAAAATTATGCTGTTCATAAATTTATTGATCCATCCGAAGATCAATCAATAAATTCCGCACCACCCATATATGGACGAAGTACTTCAGGAATTTCAATTGAACCGTCTGCACGCTGGTAGTTTTCCATCACCGCAAGCAAGGTACGGCCAACAGCCAAACCAGAACCGTTCAGGGTATGCACGAATTCGGTTTTCTTCTGGTCTACACGGTAGCGTGCTTTCATACGGCGGGCCTGGAAATCACCCATATTTGAACATGAAGAAATTTCACGGTAGGTATTTTGGCTCGGTACCCAAACTTCAAGGTCATAGGTCTTGGTTGAACCAAAGCCCATATCACCACCACACAGAATAATTTTACGGTATGGCAGACCGAGTGCCTGCAAAATGCCTTCAGCATGCCCGGTCAGTTCTTCCAAAGCCTGCATCGAATCTTCAGGTTTTACAATTTGAACCATCTCAACTTTGTCGAACTGGTGTTGACGGATTAAACCACGGGTATCACGACCATAGGAACCCGCTTCACTACGGAAACATGGTGTATGTGCAGCATATTTCAATGGCAAACGTTCAGGATCAACAATTTCATCACGCACGAAATTGGTGACTGGCACTTCGGCAGTCGGAATCAGGTAACATTCTTTTTCACCCTGCAATTTGAATAAATCTTCTTCAAATTTAGGCAATTGACCAGTACCACGTAAGGAATCTGCATTCACCAGATAAGGTACATAAGCTTCGGTATAACCATTTTTCAGAGTATGGGTATCCAGCATGAACTGAGTCAATGCACGTTGTAAACGCGCCAATGGACCTTTCAGGACACTGAAACGTGTACCGGTCAATTTGGTTGCAGTTTCAAACTCCAAACCGCCCATCCATTCACCCAAGTCAGTATGATCTTTGATTTCAAAATCAAATTGACGCGGTGTGCCCCATTTTAAAATTTCAACATTGTCGTCTTCATCTTTACCTTCAGGTACAGATTCATGCGGCATGTTGGGAATGCTTAAAGACTTGGTTTCAATTTCAGTTTGCAATTCAGCAAGTGCAACTTCAGCAGCTTTAATTTCATCACCAATAGCAGCCATACGTGCCATAATTTCAGATGCATCGCCACCAGATTTTTTAATTTGGCCAACTTGTTTAGCACCCGAATTACGCTCTGCTTGTAAAGCTTCAGTTTTCGATTGAAGCTCTTTACGGCGAGCTTCCAGTGAAGCCCACTCTTCGACATTCAGCTGTACACCACGTTTTGCCAAGGCTAAATTTACAGCCTCAATATTATTTCGGATTAATTTCGGGTCGATCATAGCCAATCTTTTGCAAAGAAAAAAACTGGCTATAGTGTAAGCGCTAAACACTAAAAAAGACAGTGATCGAGCGGACAGCTGTGGCTTATTAGAGCAAATTTACCCGAATTAAGCTGAAAAATTAAGACGATGGATACTTGGGTAAAGCTGGCAGATATTCAGCTTTAATCAGTTTAGTGAGTGCAGAATAAGGCAAGGTCAGTTCAGTCATGCCTTCTGCATAGGAAGCCAGCTCATACAAGGGATAAACAAAGACAATGCCATTGGCACCATAGTAAAAATTATCACTTAATTTCAGCTTTTCTCTTTCTATACTGTGCTGTTCCAGCCAGATGCTATTTGAATCATATAAAGTATTCAATAATTGCTGTTCTGAACCTTTGACCATAATATCTTGCAGTGCCAGACGCTTTTTATTTTTCAAGTCAAAATTGACAAATTCCTGATGATACATGCCATGCGCAGCACCGGATGAATAGGTATAAGTTTGAATGGCAAAGGTTGCCCGGTCATACTGCTGACTGACAAAACGAATATAGGTCGAGCTTTGACTTAAATTAGGATTTGCTCCTTCGGCAGTATTGATCTTTTCATTGGGAGTGGTAGAAAACGCAATCGGATCAGCTTTTTTCACCCGATCGAGAAAATAGTCATCCACCCATTTCAAGTTGCTCTTTACCGTCTGAATCTCATACTGGGTACAACCTTCCGCATCACATGCTTCCGGTTTGCTTAATTTCACAGAAACAACATTGGCTTGAATTAATGGAATTGTAGAAGAAGCTTCCTGTTTTTCTACCTTAACCTGTTCCTTTTGCGGTGCAGGTCGCTCCTGACAACCAGTGATGACGAGTGCTGCCAAAGAAACAGGAAGTGCCCATAGCCATTGTTTATTCGTGCGTGTTTCCATTTTATTTTTACAACCTGAGACCCTTAGAATGCTCCTGCACTATACAAAGCCAGATCCCTGAATAACATTTAAAATATGTATCTTTAACTCTTTTTAGCCGAATAACGAAACATTTGTATCAAAAATTGCCTGATTTTAAGATAGCTCAACCCAGTTATCGTGAAAACCCTAGGGCATATGCACACCTAGGATAATTCCTGCCTGAGACTGAAGTGTTAAATCTTACACATTGAGAATCACCACTTAGGAAGATTATGTATGGATATGATAGAGATAAGATAACAGATAGCCCTAAGCCCTCTGCGCATCCGCTGATTTTGAAATATTGCGCGTTATGATGTTTAGGTTCAAGCTTGAACATATTCTTGTAGGGTGGTGCTGGGTGAATAAAAATTTCCCTCATTTTTAACAGCATATCCAATAAAAAAGCAGCCACACAGGACTGCTTTTCAATTTATGACGAACTCATAATTAAATATTATAAATCAATATATTATTGATCAATAATATCGGTACCTTTTGGTGGTGTAAAATTGAAGGTTGAAGAAGCAATCGATGGATTCAATTTCACATTATTAAAGCGCACATAGGTGGTTTGCCCCAATGAATCCTGCAAAATCATCAGACTTGGGGCCTTGTTCGCGCCAAAACTAATGGTCAGGCTTTGGAATGCACTGTCTTTCACTTTAGGGTACAAAGTGTAATAGGTCTTGCCTTTATCGGGCTGAGTCACTCGATAAGACTTCATAATCTGACTGGTATTCCCCGACAATAATAACGCAGGCGTATTTGCCACCTGTTCATCCAGGCTTTGACGGACGGCTTGTTGTAAATCAGGGTCATAAATCCATACGGTTTTACCCGAAGTCACAATGGTCTGTTTGGATGGACTGGTGGTTTCCCAGAAGAATTTACCCGGACGCGCAACTTTCATCACCCCTTTAAAGGTTTGATTCATGTGTTGTCCAGTCAAGCCTTTTTTCTGCGGCGCTTTGCCTGAAGTCGCTTTTGTGGTTTGTTCAAAGTTAGCAGACAATGTGCGAATATTACTTAACTGCTTGACCAGATTGTTGGTTGCTTGCTGCTCCGATGCTGCTACAGGGGCAGCAAAAACAGTTGTACTCATTACCGGTGCAAGCGTTGCAGCACCCAAGGTCATCGCACACAGGGTTTTACGAAGCATTTTCATATCATCACCTTTTTTTATTTGCAGTATCGCAATTTGTTCAATGCGTCCATCTTAAACCAATTTTTATTTCTAATAATTGAGAAAATAAGAAGTTTTGTATTGTTATTAATAGCCAATGTAGCCATTTCTACATCATGATGGAGAAAATTATCTATCCTTTCCTCAAAAGCAGGCTTGAATTTTCTTGATCAGACTTTTTAAACTTTCGACATATTGCTTCAATATACTCTCTGGAAATAAGCTTTGATTGATCTGCCATAGTTCAGGCTCTTTTAAAGCTAAATGTTCCAGTCTTTCCACATACCTTTTTATAATGCACTTTAGTAAAACCTCTTTTTGCTGCGCCAGTTGTTCATCGATGTATTTCTCTTGTTGCAGATAAGACGTAGATTTCCATTCGATGAGTCCAGTTTCAGGAAAATAGCGCTTCAAAACTGCTTCATTCAGAATATAAAAAATTAGCGAATTTGGGCTTCCCTGCTCACCTAAGCAAAGACATTGTTTAAAATCAGCCCATTTTTCAATAAAAATCAAGCCCATACGCTCAACGGTTTCTAATACCAGCGGTGAATCAAACTGCTTCAGATCCCTACTGTATAAAGCACTATAGAGTGCATGTAAATCTGGATAAGCATTTAAAAAACTTAAAATTTACTCATTTAAACTCTGTTTTTCTGCACGCTTAAAGCTTGATATTTCTCAGCATGTAGTTGATCCTCTTTAAATTCCACTACGCCTTCAATCCATTGGGGCAAAAACTGTCCGCGAATATGATCTACAAAAGATTTCAAAAATAGATATGCCAGAGCATCCATGAGATCACTCGGCTCATATACACAATAGACTACATATTCCACTCGATCATAAGGTTCAAAATGCCCTTGTTTAATACACATCAAGCGATCCTGATTAAGAACCCAAAAATGCCGAAGAGCATATATATCCTTTTGCTCGAAATCTTCCACACTAAGTTGCTGTGATTTCTTATTAAATTGATAATGTTCATTTTTAATTACAGCAAGCTCATCATTCAGCTTCTGAGGCAATATATTATTAGTTATCAAAATCTCGAATGATTCTTCAATTTTTTCTTTAAAGAAATCCATATCCCCCCTCACTATAAAATACTTTTAATATTTTATTTTTGTTTAACTTTACCTAAATAATAGCCATAAAAAAACCCACATCAAATGTGGGTTTTTTCGTACCATTAAAACTTATGCAGTTTCAACAGATACATAGCGACGGCCAAACTGACCTTTCACTTCGAATTTGATCACGCCATCAGCGGTAGCAAATAAAGTATGGTCACGGCCCATACCTACGTTTGCACCAGCGTGGAATTCTGTACCACGTTGACGAACGATAATGTTACCCGCAGTCACAGATTGACCACCGTACATTTTAACACCTAGCATTTTAGGGTTCGAGTCACGACCGTTACGTGTCGATCCACCAGCCTTTTTAGTAGCCATGTTTCATAATCCTCGTAATTAGCCTGAAATAGCAGTAATTTTCAACTCGGTAAACCATTGACGGTGACCTTGTTGTTTACGGTAATGTTTACGACGACGCATTTTAACAATACGAATTTTGTCGTGACGACCGTGGCTAACTACTTCAGCAGTTACTGTCGCACCAGCAACAACTGGAGCACCAATTTGAATGCTTTCGCCGTTTACAAGCATTAATACGTCATCAAACGTAATAGTTGTACCAGTTTCAGCTTTCAACAATTCTACTTTAAGGGTTTCACCCTCAACCACACGGTGTTGTTTACCACCGCTTTGGATTACTGCGTACATAATGTACTCCAAACATGCCCGTGTCGTCGTGCCGATAAAGGAATATATCGATCTTAATACGAACGCCACTGGGGGGATATATAAGGGCAAACATATTAAGTGATAATAAATCAAACAACAAGCTGTTTCAGCGTTTTTTTGCACTTTGTCCGCAGTTTATTTTATAAACGATCAAAGCGTATTAAAAAATGGCTCTTAGCTCTGTATGTAAAACTGACGTTTTGTCAATGTAATAGATTTTTAAACTCAATTCGCTAGTATAAAAACCCGAGTGCCAGTTCCATCACACATCTGGCTGGATAATAATAATGCGGTTAAATTTAAAACCATTTGCCTAGTCAGGTTTTAAACAACTATATTAAGATCTTCGCCTTATATCAGCTATAGTTGTTAAACTATAAATAAGCAATTCAATTTTTAGAGGTTTCTCTTCATATGGCCATCGATTTTAAGCAAGACATTCTCGCTCCTGTTGCTTCAGACTTTGCTGCGATGGACACATTTATCAATGAAGGAATCACTTCAAAAGTTGCCTTGGTGATGGCAGTAAGTAAACACGTGGTTGAAGCAGGCGGCAAACGTATGCGCCCAATCATGTGCCTATTGGCGGCCAAAGCCTGTGGTGCAGAAGATATCGAACGCCAGCGTAAACTGGCAGCGATTATTGAAATGCTGCATACCGCAACGCTGGTGCATGATGATGTAGTGGATGAATCAGGCTTGCGTCGTGGTCGCCCTACCGCTAATGCCACTTGGAATAACCAGACTGCGGTTCTGGTCGGTGACTTTCTGATTTCCCGTGCTTTCGATTTGCTGGTCGATCTGAATGACATGACCCTGTTAAAGGACTTTTCTACCGGTACCTGTGAAATTGCCGAAGGTGAAGTGTTGCAACTGCAAGCACAGCATCAGCCTGAAACCACCGAAAAGACTTATCTCGACATTATTCATGGTAAAACCTCGCGCCTATTTGAACTGGCCACTGAAGGTGCTGCCATTTTATCGGGCACGCCACAATATCGTGAACCCCTGCGCGTCTTTGCCGGTCACTTTGGCAATGCCTTTCAGATTATTGATGATATTTTAGACTATACTTCCGATGCGGAAACATTAGGTAAAAATATTGGTGATGATTTAATGGAAGGTAAACCGACTTTGCCATTAATCTCTGCCTTGCAAAAAACCACCGATGAAGAACATGAAATTGTTCGTCGTAGTATTGCCACCGGCGGTCTTAACCAGCTGGAACGGGTAATCGAGATTGTACAAAGCTGTGGTGCTCTGGATTATTGCCGCCAACGTGCCACTGAAGAAACACAATTTGCACTGAACGCATTAGATGCACTTCCTGAAAGTGAATATCGCCAGGCACTGATTAATTTGGCCCAGCTTGCCCTTAACCGGATTCAATAACGGTATTTGAAAAATATAGTTTTACCCCTCGCCTATGCATATAAATTTTAATGATCTATTTTTAAAAATGCAGGAGCAGCTTGAATCCAGTCAGGCTGTTCTTGATGATTCACTGCTGATTGAGCTGGTGAACCGGATTCGCCCAGATGACTCCACCAATCTTGACGAAATTAACCATAAATTCCAAGCTTTCATCCAAGCGCTGCTGCTTACACCCCACGCTGTTACTACCTTTCAGAATTTTATCTTAAAACTCATTAACCAGTACAAGCAAACCAGTTTATATGCCGATACTGGCATTTTGTCTTTGGATGGTTTCTGGAATCAGCTCGCTCAGCGGCTGGGTGCGCATTTTCTTCCCCTGATTAATGATCAAAGCCAGCTGCAAGATTTGGTGCGGCGTGTTTTTTATCAGCGTAGTGACAAATACTGGCTGGATAGTCTTGTCGATGCAGACTGGCAAAAACTCTTTTCTTTGATCAATCAGGGGCACAGTAATCAGCAAGACAAGCTTAAAATTAAAAGCGAGCTGATCAAGGCCATTACCGTTTTATCTTACCGGATTAGTGGCATTGGGCTGTATCCGGAATTTATTAACGCCCATCCGGAACTTACCGAATATGAATCGCCTTTCTTGGTACAAAACCGGGAAATCAATGAATTTATCCAGCATTACAAGGCACTGCATCAAAACACCGATCCGATGGCCTTAATTGTTCCTCCGGACGCATCTCAAGCTTTGGTCATGATTGAGCAATGTCGGGATGTGGTATTAAAAATTCGTCGTGCCACCAAAAGAATTGGCGTGAGTTTAAGCCTGACCTATCTGCTGTCATTACTGGAACAATGTCTGGACCGTATTGAACTGTTACTTAATCTGATTATGGATGAAGACCAGCTTCGCTATGAATCTTTAGGCTTATTGCTGGTCGATATCACCCATGCTATTTATAGCGAGCGCAGTGTGCGGTCACTTTTAGCCGCCAATAGCGAACTGATTGCATTACAGGTCACCGAGAATGCCAGTAAAACCGGTGAACACTATGTAAGTACCGACAAGCAAGGTTTTTGGTCGATGTATAAATCGGCTGCGGGTGCCGGTGTCATTATTGCCACCATGGCCAGCTTGAAAATATTGGCTGCGCGAATGGCTATGGCACCCATCATGCACGCCTTGGTCTTTAGCATGAATTATTCATTCGGGTTTATGCTGATTCATGTCTTGCATTTTACCGTTGCCACCAAACAGCCCGCCATGACTGCCGCGGCACTTGCAGCAACGGTACAACAGACCAAAGGCTCTAAAACCACACAGATTGCTGAACTTGCCGCACTGATCATTAATATTATCCGCACCCAGTTCATTGCCATTCTAGGTAATATTTCCATTGCCATTCCGACCGCAGCAATCATTACCCTGCTCTGGCAGTACGGCGTGGATGAACCGCTTTTAACTCATGTCAAAGCCACCAAAACTTTACATTCCCTCAATCCATTTACCTCACTGGCCATTCCTCATGCAGCGATTGCCGGGGTGTGTCTATTCTTTTCAGGACTGATTGCCGGCTATTTTGACAACATGGCGGTATATCGTAAGGTGGGTCCACGTTTACAGGCCCATGCAAACTTAAAACAGTTATTGGGGCAAGAACGCCTGAATAAATTTGCCGCCTATATAGAACGCAATTTAGGTGCATTGGCAGGAAACTTCCTGTTCGGAATCATGCTTGGCAGTATGGGCACTATCGGTTTTATTTTAGGGCTGCCTCTGGATATTCGCCACATTGCCTTTGCTTCAGCCAACTTTATTCAGGGTCTGATCTGTATTAATGGCAGTCCTGAAATTGGCTTGATTATTGTGTCATTTTTAGGTGTATTGTTAATTGGTTTGACCAACCTGTTTGTGAGTTTTACTTTAACGATTATTGTCGCGTTACGTGCTCGCCGCGTTCGCTTTGAACAATGGAAGCCATTGGCCAAACTGGTACTCACCCACTTCCTGACCCGCCCAAGTGACTTTTTTTGGCCGCCAAAAACTCCATTAGAAGTAGATGAATTTTCAACACCGCAAAAATCGGCACCCAAGTAATTTGCTATTTTTGTTTTACTTCATGTTAAAAAATCGGTAAAAAGAAAAGCATAATTTACACATACTTGAAATAAAGTGTACTGATGAGTACACTTTAACCATTCATTAGTCATGCTTCAATCGACTAAGATAACAAAGGTTGCTTACATGCCTTATCTGTTGCTTGGTGTAGGATTTTTCTTATTTATTTTCAGCATATTAATGTTGGTTACGCCATTCTTGAATCACTTCGACTGGGTGATGATTGAATGGCTGAGCCAGCATCGTAGCGTGCCACTAAATAGAATATTCATCACACTTTCGACTATAGGCGGTATGCCATTTGTGTTATTTTTAACCACAGTCTGGTGTTTACAGCAGGCATGGTATAAAAAATTTACAAATGTTGTTTTTATTGGCATGGGGCTGATCGGAAGTACTGTCACGGTTTGGCTACTTAAATATGTAATTTCAAGACCTCGCCCACCCGAAATGTATCATCTGGTTGCAAGCTATGGTGCTGCATTTCCCAGTGCGCATAGCCTTTATGCCGCAACTTTGGGTTGTCTTGCAATTTATCTCAGTCAAAAACATCCCCAGCACATACTGGTTTGTATATGTGCTTTTATCTGGCTGTTTGTTATGGGAATTTCCAGGGTTTATCTGGGCGTGCATTTCCCCTCTGATGTTTTGGCGGGTTGGAGCATAAGTTTTATTTGGATCACACTACTTTATCTGCTGTATGCCAAATTAAGTAGAGAAAAAAGAAATTAGTTTTAGAGAAGAATCTAATCGAGGTGGAACAATGATGTCTGCAAAGCTATGGGCACCCGCCCTTACCGCTTGCGCATTAGCAACAAGTATTGCACTTGTTGGTTGTAGCAAAGATCCCAAGGATGCGCAGCAAGCTGCAGCAGCCCAAAAAATGCCACCGGCTGAAGTCGGTGTCATTGTTGCTCAACCCCAAAGCGTAGAGCAATCGGTAGAACTTTCTGGTCGTATGACGGCATTTGAAATTTCTGAAGTCCGTCCACAAACCAGTGGTGTCATTCTTAAACGTCTGTTTACTGAAGGAAGTTATGTCCGTCAAGGACAGGCACTGTATGAAATTGACTCGCGAACCAACCGTGAAACTGTCGCCAGTGCACGTGCTGCACTCAACCGTCAGCAGGCCAACTTAAACCTATTACGCGTGAAAGAAGGACGTTACCGTCAACTTGTCGGCACCAATGCCATTTCAAAACAAGAATATGATGATATTGCTGCACAAGTAAAACTGGCTGAAGCGGATGTCGCGGCAACCCAGGCTGAACTTAAAAATGCAGAAATCAACCTCGGTTATTCTACCGTTCGTTCACCTATTTCAGGTCAAACCAACCGTTCAAGCGTCACTGTAGGTGCCCTGGTTACCGCAAGCCAGGAAGCACCTTTAGTGACGGTGCAACGCCTGGATCCGATTTATGTCGACATTAACCAGTCAAGTGCCGAGCTGCTGCGTTTACGTCAACAGTTGAGCCAAGGCAATTTGGGTAGCAGCAACAACACTAAAGTGAAGCTTAAGCTTGAAGATGGTAGCTATTACCCGATTGAAGGTCGTCTTGCATTTTCCGATGCCAGTGTGAATCCGGAAACCGGTACAGTAACGCTGCGTGCTGTGTTCCAGAACCCGAACCATTTACTGCTTCCCGGTATGTATGCAACTGCTCAAATCGTGCAAGGGGTTATTCCAAATGCCATGCTGATTCCTCAGGCAGCGATTACCCGTACCCCGACAGGTCAGGCGATTGCCATGATCGTGAATGCTAAAGGTGTGGTTGAAACACGACCGGTAGAAACTGCCGGTGTGCAAGGCAAAGACTGGATTGTGACCAAAGGCTTGCAAACGGGTGAAAAAGTCATTGTTGATGGTATTGCCAAGGTGAAAGAAGGCGCAACCGTGGTTGCCAAACCTTACCAGCCTCAGGGTGCAGGTCAGCCTTCGGCAGATGCAAATAAAGCAGGCCAACCTGCTGGCCAAGCACAACCTAAAACTGAACAAAAAGCTACTTCAAATGCATAAGGGGTAGACTGAATGGCTCACTTTTTTATTCATCGCCCGATTTTTGCCTGGGTGATTGCATTGGTGATTATGCTGGCGGGTATTTTAACCCTCAGCAAAATGCCCATTGCACAATATCCGACCATTGCACCGCCAACGGTAACCATTGCTGCGACTTATCCAGGTGCATCTGCTGAAACTGTAGAAAATACAGTGACCCAAATTATTGAACAGCAAATGAACGGTCTGGATGGCTTACGCTATATTTCATCCAACAGTGCTGGTAACGGTCAGGCATCTATTGCATTGAACTTTGAACAAGGCATTGATCCTGATATTGCACAAGTTCAGGTGCAAAACAAATTACAGTCCGCAACTGCCCTGCTGCCTGAAGATGTACAGCGTCAGGGCCTCAAGGTAACCAAATCGGGTGCCAGCTTCCTGCAGGTCGTTGCATTCTACTCGCCAGATGGATCACTCTCTGATGCCGACATCAAAGACTACGTCAACTCGAATATTTCTGAACCACTGAGCCGTGTAGCTGGTGTAGGTGAAGTGCAGGTTTTTGGTGGTTCTTATGCCATGCGTATCTGGCTCGACCCAGCAAAACTCAGCAGTTACCAGCTGACTCCAAGTGATGTTGTGACTGCACTGCGCACCCAGAACGCACAGGTTGCGGTAGGTCAACTCGGTGGTGCACCTGCTGTTGAAGGCCAGGTACTGAATGCCACTGTAAATGCACAAAGCCTGTTGCAAACACCTGAACAGTTCCGTGCCATTTTCTTGAAAAATGCCGGTTCCGGTGCAAAAGTGACTGTGGGTGATGTGGCTAAAGTTGAATTAGGCTCTGACACCTATCAGTTCCGGTCTAAATTCAACGGTAAACCTGCTGGCGGTGTAGCAATTAAACTGGCTACCGGTGCAAACGCACTCGACACGGCAACTGCGGTAGAAGAGCGCTTGCAACAACTGCGCAAAAACTATCCAAGCGGTTTGAAAGACCAGTTGGCATTTGATACCACGCCGTTTATCAAACTTTCGATTGAAAGTGTGGTTCACACCTTAATTGAAGCGATTGTGCTGGTATTCCTGGTGATGTTCCTGTTCTTGCAGAACTGGCGAGCAACGCTGATTCCAACCATGGCCGTGCCTGTAGTGGTGTTGGGTACTTTTGCCATCATCAACCTGTTTGGCTTCTCGATTAACACCCTCACCATGTTTGCCATGGTCCTTGCAATTGGTTTGCTGGTGGATGATGCGATTGTTGTGGTCGAAAACGTGGAACGGGTAATGCAGGAAGAACATCTCGATCCGGTTACGGCGACTGAAAAGTCGATGCAACAGATTTCGGGTGCCCTGATCGGTATTACGACAGTATTAACCGCAGTATTCGTACCGATGGCATTCTTCAGTGGTACGACCGGTGTAATTTATCGCCAGTTCTCGATCACACTTGTGACCGCGATGATTTTATCCCTGGCCATTGCCCTGACCTTCACTCCTGCACTTTGTGCAACCTTGCTGAAACAGCATGATAAAGACAAGCCGGAAAGCAATGGTGTGTTCGCTCGCTTTTTCCGCTGGTTTAACCATGGCTTTGACCGCTTATCAGTCGGTTACCAGAAATGGGTAGGCAAACTGCTAATTCATAAAATCATTGCGGGTGCCATTTATGCTGTGGTCATCGCTGGTTTGCTGTTCATGTTTAAGAACCTGCCAAGTTCATTCCTGCCAAATGAAGACCAGGGTGTAGTAATGACGCTGGTTCAGCTTCCACCGAATGCCACACTTGATCGTACCGAAAAAGTGATTGATCAAATGAATGGTTTCTTTATGGAAGGTGAAAAGGCCAATGTCGATTCTATCTTCAGCGTTGCGGGCTTCTCATTCACGGGTATCGGTCAGAATGCCGGTTTAGCCTTCATTAAGTTAAAAGACTGGAGTGAGCGTACAACACCTGAATCTCAAATCGGTGCCATCATCCAGCGTGGTATGGCCCTGAACGTGATTGCCAAAGATGCCTCTTACGTGATGCCGTTGCAGCTTCCTGCAATGCCGGAACTGGGTGTTTCTGCCGGCTTTAACTTGCAGTTGAAAGATGCTGCAGGTAGTGGTCACGAAAAACTGATTACTGCCCGTAACATGATTCTGGGTATGGCAGCACAAGATAAACGTCTTGTCGGTGTGCGTCCGAACGGCCAGGAAGATACGCCGCAATACAAAATTTATGTTGATAATGAAAAAGCCAGCGCTATGGGCGTCAGTATTTCTGAAATCAACAGTACCATGAGTATTGCCTGGGGTGGTTCATACATTAATGACTTTATTGACCGCGGTCGCGTGAAAAAAGTCTATGTTCAGGCGGTACCCGATGCGCGTATGATGCCAGAAGATTTAAACAAGTGGTACGTACGTAACAACCTGGGACAAATGGTGCCGTTCTCTGCCTTTGCAACCGGTGAATGGACCTATGGTTCGCCACGTCTTGAACGTTATAACGGTATTGCATCGGTGAATATTCAGGGTACTCCTGCACCGGGCGTCAGCTCTGGTGATGCAATGCTCGCCATGGAAGAAATTATTGCCAAACTGCCACAAATGGGCATGAGCGGTTTTGACTATGAATGGACAGGTTTATCTTTAGAAGAACGTGAAGCAGGTTCGCAAACTGCGGGTCTATACGGGCTTTCTATGTTAATCGTGTTCCTGTGTCTTGCTGCATTGTATGAAAGCTGGTCTATTCCATTCTCGGTACTGTTGGTGATTCCTTTAGGTATTGTCGGTGCAATTGGCTTGACGTTCCTTGGCATGATCGTACTGAAAGATCCAAACTTGTCGAATAACATTTACTTCCAGGTCGCGATTATTGCCGTCATTGGTTTGGCTGCGAAGAATGCGATCCTGATTGTAGAATTCGCCAAGGAGCTGCAGGAAGATAAAGGCGAGCCTTTGCTTGAAGCGACGCTTCATGCAGCGAAAATGCGTTTACGTCCAATTATTATGACCACCCTGGCCTTCGGTTTTGGTGTACTTCCGCTTGCCCTGGCTGCAGGTGCGGGTGCAGGTAGCCAACATTCAGTCGGATATGGTGTACTGGGTGGCGTAATCAGTTCGACTTTATTGGGTATCTTCTTTATTCCGGTGTTCTACGTCTGGATTCGAAGTATCTTTAAATACAAACCTAAAAACCAAAATAATCAGGAGCAAGCATCGTGATGCAAAAGGTATGGTCTATTTCAGGTCGTAGCATTGCGGTATCTGCACTTGCGCTTGCTTTGACAGCCTGTCAAAGCATGCGTGGCCCAGAGCCCGTAGCTCAAGCAAATATTCCGGAACAGGGTTATTTAACCGCAAGTTCTGGACCTTCAATTGCTGAACAAGGTTATAAAGACTTTTTTGCCGATCCACGCTTGCTTCAAGTGCTTGATCTGGCATTGGCCAATAACCGTGATTTGCGTACTTCAACGTTGAATATTCAGCGTGCACAGCAGCAGTACCAGATTACCCAGAACAACCAGCTGCCAACCATTGGTGCCAGTGGCAGTGTACTGCGTCAGGACACCATGAACACCAAGGGTGCGATGACCAGCTACAATGTCGGCTTAGGTGTGACTGCCTATGAGCTGGATTTCTGGGGCCGCGTGCGCAGCTTGAAAGACAATGCTTTAGATACGTATTTAGCGACTTCAAGTGCGCGTGATGCAACTCAAATTGCATTGATAGGTCAGGTTGCACAAGCCTGGTTAAATTATTCGTTTGCCAATGCCAATTTAAAACTTGCCGAGCAAACCCTGAAAGCCCAGCTTGAGTCTTATAACCTCAATAAAAAACGTTTCGATGTCGGCATCGACAGTGAAGTTCCTGTGCGTCAGGCACAAATTTCTGTCGAAACGGCCCGTAACGATGTTGCCAATTACAAGACCCAAATTGCGCAAGCACAAAACCTGCTTAATTTGCTGGTTGGTCAGGCGGTTCCTGCAAACCTATTGCCAAATCAACGTGTCACACGTATTACCAGCAGCAATGCTTTAACTGCTGGCTTAACAAGTGACCTGTTAAATAACCGTCCTGATGTCCGCGCTGCTGAATATAAACTTTCTGCAGCAGGTGCCAATATCGGTGCAGCTAAGGCACGTCTGTTCCCGACCATCAGTTTGACCGGCAATGCAGGCTATGCCTCAACCAGCTTGAGTGACCTGTTTAAATCCGGTGGCTTTGTCTGGTCAATTGGCCCAAGTATCGACCTGCCAATCTTCGATTGGGGCACACGTAAAGCCAACATCAAGATTTCAGAAACAGACCAGCAAATTGCCTTATCTGATTATGAAAAATCCATTCAGTCCGCTTTCCGCGAAGTGAATGATGCCTTGGCGGTACGTCAAAATATTGGTGACCGTCTGGCAGCGCAGCGCCGTCTGGTAGATGCAACCAATACCACTTACCGACTGTCAAATGCCCGCTTCCGCGCCGGTATTGACAGCTACCTGACGGTACTGGATGCACAACGTGCCTCTTATGCTGCTGAACAGGGTCTATTGTTGCTTGAACAAGCCAACATGAATAACCAGGTTGAATTGTACAAAACACTCGGTGGTGGTCTGAAAGCCAACACCGATGATGCCGTTCAACAGGCACCTTCTTCGGCTGAACGCAAAGCGGCAAACAGCGCTCAGTAATGTTCAAATATGATAAAAAAGCCTGCACCATGCAGGCTTTTTTATTGCTTTTTTAAACATGATTTCCTATCTTCAATAAATCCCATTTCATTTGAATATCAAAAAAATGCTGCTGAGTAATTTAGAAACCGTTCCAGGTCATACCATTAGCCGACAAATTGATGTGGTCTATGGCAGCACTGTACGTAGTAAACATGTAGGACGGGACCTGCTGGCAGGCTTAAAAAATATTGTTGGTGGTGAACTGACGGCCTATACCGAACTGCTGGAAGAGTCGCGTCAGGAAGCCATGAACCGCATGATTGCAAAAGCCCAATCCATGGGTGCAAATGCCGTGGTTGGCATCCGTTTTTCAACCTCCAATATTACCCAAGGTGCTTCGGAACTTTTTGTGTATGGCACAGCAGTTGTGGTGGAGCCAAACATTCCCAAACTTCCCGATCCATTTCAAGCGCAGGTCTAAGTGATGGATGGCCTGATTCTTCAAATTGCTGTTTTTGCCATTTTATTTGCACTCGGTTTTGGTTTTGGCAGATACAATGAACGCAAGCACCTGGATTCACTGGCGGAAAATGAACAGCGTTTGGCCTATATCACTTTGGATAATAGCCGTTTTAAAACATCTTCATATCCGGGGCAACTGGTGAGCAGCAATGTAGTCATCTCGCATGATTACTTTAAATATGTGATTGCCAATATCCAGAACTTTTTCGGTGGTCGCCTGACCAGTTATGAAAGTGTGGTGGAACGTGCCCGCCGTGAAGCGATTGTCCGCTTGAAACTGGAAGCCGAAAAAATCGGTGCAACCCGGATTATGGGCTTACGCCTCAGTACCACCGAGCTGGGCATGCAAGGTGGGATGGTTGAAGTCTTTGCTTATGGGACGGCGGTTCAGAAATAATTCTAAAATTCTTCACTTCCTTGCGAAGCAGTGCTTCTCATCCCACAGAGAGAGGGAGCATCATATGATTTCACGGATGAGGGAATCTAATAATGAAAAATTTTTCTCCTTTCAGGAGATGAGCCTCCTCAGCATATATGCTTAAGGAGCAAGGAAGGAATTATATCTTGACTAACATTTTACTATTTAGAATCCCCCTTTTGCAAAGGGGGACTTTAAAGCTTCCTTTTAAAAACGAGGGAGCTTTAATTATTTCACCTTAGCCTTACGGATCATTTTATACAGTGTGCTTGGCGATAGGCGTGACATCCATACCCCCAGTTTTTCTTTAGTCCCCCCCACTACAATGTATTCTTCACCGTTCAGCAAAGCACTCAGCACGGTTTTGGCAAACGCTTCTGGCTCCAGACCATTTTCAATCGCTTCATCCTGATGCCCCTGCGGTTTACCTTCTCCATTTAAGGCGTTGAAAGACACATTGGTTTTGACAAAACCCGGAAACACCACACTGACATGAACACCCTCTTGTGCCACCTCTGCGCGCAAGCTATTGGCCCACATGTGGATGGCCGCTTTTGCCGCTGAATATGAAGCACGGTACTGGGTACCCAATAAACCCGCCACGCTAGAAACAAAGATAATCCGTCCCGAATTTTGTTGCAGGAAGGTCGGCAAAACAGTTTTGGTCAGAAACACCTGCGAGAAATAATCCACTTCCATAATGGCACGTTCAGTTTGCATGGTGGTGTCGGCAATTAAGGCACGCTGGCTTAGGCCGGCATTATTGATTAACCAGTCAATACGCCCTTTCTGGTTCAGCACTTGCTCATAAGCATGGCGAACCTGATTTTCATCAGTAATATCGGCACTGACACAGATATGCTGATCAGGATGAGGTAAGCTTAAACGGACTTTTTCCAGTTCATCGATACGGCGTGCAGTCAGTACTAGTTGTGCACCCTGCAGAGCACACTCTTGAGCAAGAGCCTTGCCCAAACCTGAAGATGCACCGGTAATCCATACCACTTTGTTGTTTAAACTGTCCTGCTGCGCCATGTTATGCTTCCTGTTTTAAATTAGGTTTCAGAATTGTTTGATCTGTCCGTTTTAGGCTCTGGGTTCAAAAACATCAGAAAATGATCAAGATAACGATAAGTATCTTGATCATCATAATAAGTTCCAATTTTTTCCAAACGTTTATAGCCCATTTGCGTGGTCAAATGAATCACCCCATTCAGGGTTTTATCAACCACCAAATTGAATTTCAACATTTTTTTAGGCTCACGTAGCAAATAGGTCACACCTTGATCGACCATTTCGGTAAAAGCTTTCAAGGCAGGCGAAACATATTGGCTATTTCCACTCTTGACTTGTTCCACACAACCTAACAGTTCCACCACCAGCACATGATCAACCTGATAGGAAATATAGTATTGATCATTTTTTTCATGTGCCATTTCAATCAAATAATTAACCATTGGAGTGAGACGGTCATTACCAAAAAATGACACCGACCACGGCATATATTTACGTACCGTATCTAAAATCTGTTGCACCACTTTTTCAGATTCCCGGTCACTGGAGGTAGATAAACGGGCAATTTCACCAAACACCTGATCGACAATTTCACAGGAGATATCCGCCAAGACTTCACCCAGCGGTTTCGCCAGACTTTCGCTTTTGCCCTGATTGAGTTGCTGGTGAATCTGCTGGAACCGTTGATGTGTTTCTGATTTTAATTTTAAAGAAATCATATAATTCATGGTGATCATCTCCTTTTTAGTATTGTTCTGCGATCATCTGCGCTGTTTTTATAATACTCTCATCATAGAACCGAATTGTGTATGTGCCAAATGCTTAATTTTTGCATTTTCTTTAGCTGCCTCATCTGTCATTTTTTTTGCTACAATAACTGCAATTTTTTATTCACTTTTGATCTGTTTTCACTATGACTGATTCTGCGCAAAATATTGCTACGACCTACGATCCTACCGAGATCGAGAAAAAATGGTACCAAACTTGGGAAGAGCGCGGTTACTTCAAGCCGTCTGAAAAAGGCGAATCATTCTGTATCATGATTCCGCCACCAAACGTCACCGGTAGCTTGCACATGGGTCATGGTTTTAACAATGCCATCATGGATGCTTTGACGCGTTTTAACCGTATGTCAGGCAAAAATACCTTATGGCAACCGGGTACGGACCATGCCGGTATTGCAACGCAAATGGTGGTAGAGCGTCAGTTGGGTGCACAAGGCATCAGCCGTCATGACCTGGGCCGTGAAAAGTTCATCGAAAAAGTCTGGGAATGGAAAGAACAGTCTGGCGGTAACATTACCCGTCAAATCCGTCGTTTAGGTTCTTCGGTTGACTGGTCACGTGAACGCTTCACCATGGATGAAGGCTTATCCAATGCGGTGAAAGAAGTGTTCGTGAAACTACATGAAGAAGGTTTGATCTACCGTGGTAAACGCTTAGTTAACTGGGATCCAAAACTGCAAACTGCCCTTTCTGACCTGGAAGTTGAGTCTGATAAAGAAGAAGCTGGTTCACTCTGGCACTTCAAATATTTCTTTGAAGATAAATCACTTCGCACGCACGATGGTAAAGATTATATCGTAGTAGCCACCACTCGCCCTGAAACGTTATTAGGCGATACCGCAGTTGCTGTTGCACTGGATGATGAACGCTATGCAGATTTGGTCGGTAAAAATATCATCCTGCCAATTACCGGTCGTGCAGTTCCAATCGTGAAAGACGAATATGTCGACAAAGAATTCGGAACCGGCTGTGTAAAAATCACTCCTGCACATGACTTCAATGACTATGAAGTGGGTAAACGCTGCGAATTGCCAATCATCAACATCTTCAACAAAAATGCTGAAGTTCTTGCTGAGTTTGAATATATCGAAAAAGCGGGCGAACAAATTTCTAAAACCATCCCTGCACCTGCGGACTATGTTGGTCTAGAACGTTTTGAAGCACGTAAAAAACTGGTTGAACAAGCGGAAGCGGAAGGCTGGTTAGACCAGATCCAACCATATACGCTTAAACCACCTCGCGGTGACCGTTCAGGTGTGATCGTTGAGCCTCTACTCACAGACCAATGGTATGTGAAGATTGCACCGCTTGCGAAACCGGCGATTGAAGCGGTTCAAGATGGTCGTATCAAGTTCGTACCTGAACAGTATAGTAACATGTACATGGCGTGGATGAACAACATTCAAGACTGGTGTATCTCTCGTCAATTGTGGTGGGGTCACCGCATCCCGGCTTGGTACGATGCTGAAGGTAATGTATTCGTTGGTCGTGATGAAGCTGAAGTTCGTGCGAAAAACAACATCCCTGCCGATGTACAGTTAAACCAAGACGAAGACGTACTGGATACCTGGTTCTCTTCAGGTCTTTGGACATTCTCAACCTTAGGTTGGACTGGCGATGCCAAGAAAGATGCGGAAAACTATTTCTTAAATACGTTCCATCCGACTGATGTCTTGGTGACTGGTTTTGACATCATCTTCTTCTGGGTGGCGCGTATGATCATGATGACCATGCACTTCATGAAGAATGAAGATGGTACACCGCAAGTGCCGTTCAAAACTGTGTATGTTCACGGTCTGGTACGTGATGGTGAAGGTCAGAAGATGTCTAAATCTAAGGGTAACGTGCTTGACCCACTCGACCTGATTGACGGTGTTGATCTTGAAACTTTAGTACAAAAACGTACCACTGGTTTAATGAACCCGAAACAGGCTTCGAAGATTGAAAAATCGACCCGTAAAGAATTCCCAGAAGGTATTCAGGCTTACGGTACAGATGCAGTTCGTTTCACATTCTGTGCGCTGGCTAACACCGGTCGTGACATCAAGTTCGACATGAAACGTGTTGAAGGTTACCGTAACTTTGCTAACAAAATCTGGAACGGTACGCGTTTCGTGATGATGAATGTTGAAGGTCAAACAGTTGGTCAAACAGCTCGTCCTGATCTTTGGGAATTGCCTGAACAATGGATCGTGAGCCGTCTACAAAAAGCGACTGCTGCGGTACAAACTGCATTTGCAACCTACCGTTTAGACCTGGCTGCACAAGCGATTTACGAGTTCATCTGGAATGAATACTGTGACTGGTATGTCGAACTGACTAAACCGGTTCTGAATGATGAAAATGTATCTGAAGAGCGTAAAGCGGAAGTTCGTCGTGTATTGCTCGCGGTGATGGAAGCGTCTTTACGTCTTGCTCATCCGTTAATGCCGTACCTGACTGAAGAAATCTGGCAAACGCTTGCGCCTAAACTTGGTATTTCAGGCGAAACCATCATGCTTGCGCAGTACCCGACTGCGGATGAGTCGTTGATGAATGATCAAGCTGAAGCAGATATGCAATGGCTGCAAGGTTTGATTGGTGCAGTACGTAACATCCGTGGTGAAATGGGCTTAGGTAATGCGCGATTGTTGCCAGTTCTTCTGCAAAATACCACCGAAGCTGAAAAAGCACAGATCACACGTATTGAAGCGTTGTTTAAAGCATTGGCGAAAGTTGAAAGCATCACCTTCTTGGCGGATGGCGAACAACCACCATTATCATCTTCTTCTGTAGTGGGTCACGTGTCTGTATACGTTCCAATGAAGGGCTTGATTGACCCGAAAGCGGAATTAGGCCGTCTACAAAAAGACTTAGACAAGGTTCAAAAGCAACATGACCAGATTGCCAACAAACTTTCTAACGAAGGTTTTGTCGCGAAAGCTCCCGCTGCTGTGGTTGAAGGCGAAAAAGTGAAACTTGCCGAGTTTGCTGACCAGTTAGCGAAGATTAAAGCGAATATGGAGCAGATTGCAGCGCTTTAAGGTGTTGTTAGTTTGATCTAATTTGTGTATAAAGGGCTGATTATTCAGCCCTTTATTTTTAATTATGACTTTAGAATTTGATGCAATAAATGGAAAAAATATTATTTATCTCAACGAGCATTAGATCATATCATTCAAGGTGAATTTTCAACTCAACCAATAGGAAATGGACAAGTAAAATCTATTCTAGCTGGTGGATTACATATTAAGGATGGCTTTGATTATTTCTTAAATAAACACCCCACTATTGCACATTTATACAACTACAATTCCTTGTTACATGAGGATTGGTTCTATGTTCGAGAATTACAAAATGGTGTTTTAACAGCGAAATTACCAAGAACTTTATTCAATAAACGTGCTGCATCAGCAACTCTATCAGTAGATAAATATTATATTTCTGGTTATTTATGGAAAACTTTATTCCCCGCAAACACAGATAAAATAAAATTACTTGAGTATATTAAAGAAGGTTTAGAAAATTTAGATTTGGAGAAATCTGAAAATGCTCAATTATTCGGTTATTGTAATATTCAATCAGATCCAACTAAAATTATACGTCTAATGTATTTTATACATGATGATAATAATATCGCTTCATGCTTTCCAACATGGACACAACCATATACAGGAAATAACGGAAAAGCTTTCAGCCACAAGCATGTTCTATCCTATCCTATTGTACAATCTACTATGATGATAGATTATAACTTCGATAGAAAAAAACTCCCTCTGACCAAACTAGATATAGACTTACTAGAAACTAAAGCTATTTTAGTTTCAGGTAAAGATGACTTTATAATTGAAAAAGATATCCAAAATTTAAATATTAAGTTAACTTCTAATCGAATTCCTAATCTTATTGCATTTGAACATGAAATTTTTAGCTTATTAGCAAATACACCAAGAATTTTTTTAGAAAGAGAAATTCCACAACCATTACACTATGAAGAATACGAATCAAATAGAAATAAGGTATTTAAAAAAATTACTAAAAAGCAAAAAAATAGAAAAAAAATATTAAAGAATTTATTGAATATATAAAATCAATAAGCGTCATAAAATACAATTTTGAATATTCAACATATATATACTCATTTTTCCAAGATAATATTCCATTTTACCCACCTAATTAACTGTGCCAATATTTATGAAAATATTATAGAATCCATAAAAATAATTCACATTTGTGATAACAAAGATAAATCCACATATTTATTAGACAATCTAGACCACATATTAGTAAACCTTATTACTTTCAATTTTTATGATCACTTGAAAAAGAAAAGAATTTTAACTTTAATTGGCAACCTATGTTATGAATACCATGACATAAAAATAATTGAAAAATTCATCAATGCTTTAATGAACTGTCCTTCTCGTTTTAATTTATTAAAAGAATACAATCAATGTCGTATGTCTCTTAATTTGATTGATACTCCTAAAACATATGACAATTGTGGTGATCTTTTAGATGAAATTGGCTTAACCAATAATTTAGGGTTCTCAATTCCCGATGTAATTGATTTTCTAAAAGAAACATTAGAAGAAAATTATCTCATAACTCCATTACCGATGGATTTTAATGAGTATCTGTTAGACTTAATTTTTAAACAAAGTCCAAACTTCCCTCTACTTGTACAAGACCATTGTAGATATATAAATGACATAGATTTTATGAGCTTTTCAGCTATTTTATGTAGTCATATAGATAAATTAATTGAGAAAAATATTTATAATGATGAATTAGCAAATAATTTATATGAATTACTTGATAAATATATCAAAATTCAAGTAGTGCAAAGAAAGCAATTAAATTTACTCTATAGGATTAAATATAATGCAAATCATGAAGACGCCAAGAAAATAGAATTCCCTGTGACTTTAAATGAAGAAAATAAATATACAATTTGTCTATTTATAGAAAGATTCTTTAACTCAATTTTCTCTCAAAGATTATGTGATAAATTAAAGGCATACTTAATAACAAATAACAATAATTCCTTGATTGATAGAATTGAACAAAAAGTTGAAGTTAAAATTGGAAAGGATATCCCACCAAACCCAGAGTTTTTACCTGAATTTATTAAAGAAAAAATTGGTTTTCAATAAATAAACTACATATTTGAACCTTGTAAATTCAAAAACTTGTTTTCCTCTACTTTTAGGAGAGGGTTAGGGAGAGGTGCTTTTAAAATTATAAAACCCTCATCCCCCGCCTTCTCCCAGAGGGAGAGGGAACTTTTCCACTTTTACTTTTAGCTCATTACACACATTCCACAAATCTTCCAACACCACATTCATCCGCGCCAACACATCATGATTCCAATAACGCACGACGGTTAAACCTAAAGCCTCTAAAAATTTGGTTCGTTCAGCATCGTATTCAATTGCATCATCCGTTCCATGCTGACTACCATCCAACTCAACCACTAAACCAATTTCATGACAGTAAAAATCCACAATGTAAGGTTCAATCACATGCTGGCGACGGAATTTTAGATCCATAAAACGCTTGGCGCGTAGGAGTTGCCACAAGATGTGTTCTGCATCGGTGGCTGTGTGGCGCATGGATTTAGCGAATTCTAATAATTGAGGATCTATTGTCATTTTATTTCCCTCTCCCTAGCCCTCTCCCATAGGGAGAGGGAACATTCATTGTGATTTTAATTATTATTATTTGCTTCTAGCTTAAATTAATTTTGTAATGGATTTCCCCTCTCCTCCCAGGAGAGGGTCAGGGAGAGGTGCTTTTAAAATTATAAAACCCCATGCTCCAACAACATCTCCAACCCTTTCAACTTCCTCATATACTTCAAGCGTTCCTTCTCCCCTTTTAGCTGCTTTTTCATCGCTGAGGTATCTGCATCTACCTGCTTATATAAATCAGTAATTTTCACTTTTCCTGTATAGGCTTTTTTATTCCAGCTCAACGATTGAATCATTTCTTCTATCTGGTCATCCAGTTTCTGGCTTTGTGCATTTAAAGCCAATTGGTAAAATTTTACCTGCTCGGCAGTTAAACCCTTTTGCGAAGTGCCCCGATTCTGCTCAATCTGGATTTGCAGTTTCAATAAATAAAACAAATCCTGCGCTGCATAAGCCTCATTCGCTCGTTGCAACATTTCGGTTTTTTCTATTCTTCTGGCTTCATCCAGCTCACGGTCTGGATGAATGATCGCCGCAATTTTTAAGTACACAGTTTTTAAGGACTGCTCTGCCAGCTTTGCAGCTTGTTCCAGTTTTTCCTGCTGCCGTTTTAACTTGGCTTGCTCACGGGCCTGTTGATACTGCTCAGTGTCCCATTCTTCAAAATCATCAGATACTATTTGATCCGAATCATTTTCTTCATCAAAAAATAGCTCTATATCCTCTACGCTTGGCTTTTTATTTTTTCTGGCCTGACTATGTTCAATATGCTGTTGATAATAATTATAAATCTCATCAACGATCTGGGCATGTTGCCCTGATAAAGATTGAGAATCTTTTAAATAAGCTGCAAGAGACTGGATTTTGACATCCAGCTGTGTCAGCTCTGCCTTGGAAAATTCTGCAGCCTGTAAATGTGCCCAAAGCTGTTCCAGTTGTTCGAACAGCACTGCATGTAGCTCATGATAGACCGGCATCAAGGTTTGACGGGTATATTGCTGAATCTCTTCCTTTGCCTGCTGCCACTGCTTCAGCTCAAGCTGCTGCTGTTCAATTTTATCAATCAGCCGGTTCAGCTTTCTCTGCTGTGGTGAAAGCTTAACATCGGGCTGAACCGTGGTTTTTAAATCGAAAGACATAAGGCAGAAAAATGCAAAAGAAAAATTATACCTGATTTATGGGAAAGTATTTTTTGGCTCATTTCAGTAAAATTGAAGCCCTGCAAAACACTTGTCAGGCATGCCTTAACACTACACGGCTTTAGGTCAGGTCAAGTTTTGAATTAACTACGTGACTCAAATAATTTCAGTTCTTTACCGAACTATAAAGGCAGGTTTGGATTAAGTCAGGCATATTATAAAAAAAATGATGAATAAACAGAGATAAGGAACTGCACACATGGATTGGGCCAGTATTTTCATCCACGATACTAGCTGGTCATTTGCCGCTGAAATTGTAGTGCGCTGCGTGTGCATGTTTATCATGATTATTCTGTTTTTACGTCTGACCGGGAAACGCGGCGTCCGGCAACTTTCGGTGTTTGAACTGGCCATTATCTTGTCGCTCGGTTCGATTGCCGGCGACCCGATGTTTACCAAAGACCTGCCATTAATTCAGGCCCTGCTGATCATGAGCGTAATCATCATGCTGTACCGCCTGACCACCTGGCTGATGATGAAATACCAACCCTTTGAAAATCTGCTGGAAGGCAAGTCGCTGTACATTGTAGAAGATGGTGTATTGGTGCTGGAGAAAATCAAGCGCGGGAAAATGTCACACGATGAATTTTTTGCAGAAATGCGCCAACAAGGCATTGAACATCTAGGTCAGGTGCGTGCCGGGCTGCTCGAAAGCGATGGTAAATTTAGTATCCTGCTTTTTCACCCGGAAGACATCCGTTATGGTTTGCCGCTGTTTCCCAAGCAATACCAGAAGGTTAATCAGGTAGAACCAAACACTTATTATGCCTGCATGTACTGTGGCCATGTCGATCAACCTAACCAGCCCGAGCAGTCCTGCCCACGCTGTGGCTGTTGCCGCTGGGCCAAAGCTATCAAAGAACCGATGCTCAGATAAGCTGGCAGTAGCTCAACTGGTTTTTGGCTTTAATTCAAGTTTATCGGCTAAAAGCTGAGTCGACGCAGTAATAATCATATTTTAAATGGCATAGTTCCTGCAGCAGTTAGCATTGCATCTGATGCAGTCTTGTTTCAAAAACTGATTGTTTGATAATCATTTATCGGTAACAAAATGGTAAAAAAACTTGCTTGAGCAAGCATTGAAAACTCGCTTAAGATGAAATCTGATCTATTTATGTACAGAACAGAAAATACCTTTTACATAACAAAACTGATGGCCTTCGCTGCCTGTTAGGCACTTGATGATAATGAAATAAAAATGGAGTTTTATACATGATACATAAACGCAGTATCACCTCCCTACTTTGTGCAAGTGCTCTTATGCTTGGGCTAAGTGCTTGTAGTGACAATAAGGCTCCCGCATCGGGTGAAAAAACCGCTGGAACCGGGGATGCCAGCGCATCCGGTACGCTGGATAAGATTAAAAAATCTGGCACCATTGTTCTGGGCTATCGTGACTCCTCTATTCCCTTTTCTTATATTGCCGACAATCCCAATCAACCGGTCGGTTATGCCCATGATTTACAGCTAAAAGTTGTAGAGGCTGTGAAGAAAAAACTGAATATGCCGGATTTAAAAATCCGTTATAACCTGGTGACCAGCCAAAACCGGATTCCACTGGTATCAAACGGTACGGTAGATCTGGAATGTGGCTCGACCACCAACAACAAGGAACGTCAGCAACAGGTCGATTTCTCGGTCGGTTTCTTTGAAGTCGGCTCTCGTCTGCTCACAGCGAAAGATTCTGGCGTTAAAGATTTTGCCGACCTGAAAGGTAAAAAACTGGTCACTACGGCGGGGACGACATCGGAACGTTATATCCGTCAGCATCAACAGGAATTAGGCATTGGAGAAATCATTTCGGCCAAAGACCATGCGGAATCTTTCCTGATGCTGCAAAACGGTCGCGCTGCGGCCTTTATGATGGATGACATTCTGCTGGCTGGTGAAAAATCTAAGGCGGCTGATCCGAATAAATGGGTGATTGTCGGAACTGCACCCATCCATGAAATTTATGGCTGCATGCTGCGTAAAGGTGATACTGGCTTTAAACAGGTAGTTGATGATGCCATTAAAGCCACCTACAGCTCCGGTGAAATCAACAAGATGTATCAGAAATGGTTCCAGCAACCCATTCCACCGAAAAATATCAACCTGAACTTCCAGATGTCTGATCAGTTAAAAGCTTTAATCAGTAACCCACATGATCGTGACCAATAAACATTAGAACAACAACTTAATATATCAGGCAGAAAAAGGACTTTTTTGCCTGACCCGACTCAGGAGTTACTATGAATTATAGTTGGAACTGGGGAGTTTTATTTCAGCCCACTGGAGTGGGCGACACCACCTATCTGAACTGGATTGTGACCGGTCTGGGCTGGCTGCTGGTGATTGCCGTAGTGGCCTGGAGCATTGCCATGGTGTTGGGCAGCATACTGGGCATCATGCGCACCTTACCCAGCAAAACCGCACGGGGCATTGGCACGGCGTATGTGACCATCTTTCGTAATGTCCCCTTATTAATTCAATTGTTTATCTGGTTCTATGTGGTTCCCAACTTTTTACCCACGACCATCAAATTATGGTGGATGAATGATCTGGGCGCGAATACTACGGCACTCATTTCCGCCAGTGTCGGTTTGGGGCTATTTACCGCAGCACGGGTCTGTGAACAGGTGCGTACCGGAATTGAAGCCTTGCCGGTCGGTCAGGTCCATGCCGGTTATGCCATGGGCTTTAGCACTGCTCAGCTATACCGTTATGTGATTTTACCGCAATCATTCCGGATGATTTTACCGCCACTGAGTTCCGAGTTGACCAACTGTGTCAAAAATACCTCAGTAGCCTCACTGGTCGGTGTGGCAGAAATTATTTCCCAGATGAAAACCATCAGTGAATATACCCAGAACACTATCGAAATTTATACCTTTGTGACCATCATCTTTATTGTGATTAACTTCTGCTTAATTCAGGCAATGAATATGCTGGAAAAACGCTTACGTGTTCCCGGTCTGATTGCAGGAGATAAATAATGGAATGGCTCACTGCATTTTTAAATGACTTACAACTCTCCGCTCCAGCCTTGTGGCATGGCATGAGCATTACTTTAAAAGTGGTCATCAGTGCGACCATCGGCGGTATTTTAATTGGTACCCTGCTGGCCTTAATGCGCTTATCGTCATTTAAAGTCCTGAATTTATTTGCGCAAGGCTATGTCAATCTGTTCCGTTCTATCCCCTTACTACTGGTACTAATGTGGTTCTATTTTGCCGTACCGTTTATTTATACGGCTGTTACGGGCAATTATCTGACTATTGATACCGCACTGGTATCCAGTATTGTGGCGTTCATGCTGTTTGAAGCGGCTTACTTTTCGGAAATTGTCCGGGCCGGCATCCAGTCCATTCCCAAGGGCCAAACTGCGGCCGCCTATGCACTCGGCATGAGTTACAGCCAGTCGATGCGACTCATTATTCTGCCGCAGGCGTTCCGTAAAATGACCCCGCTGCTGTTACAACAGACCATTATCTTGTTTCAGGATTCCACCATGGTTTATGCCATTGGTTTGCTGGACTTTTTCCGGACCAACTATGTCCGTGGCGACCTGATGTCGCTATTGACCCAATATATTTTATTTGCAGGTTTGGTGTACTTCACTGTGAGTATGATCGCGACCTATGCCGTTAAAAAATTACAAAGGAAGTTAACTGTATGACTGATGGTAAAGTGATGATTGATCTGCAAAATGTCAGTAAATGGTACAAAGATTTTCAGGTACTGACCGACTGCACCACCCAGATTCACCAAGGGGAAGTGGTGGTGGTCTGTGGACCTTCAGGTTCAGGTAAATCGACTCTGATTAAAACTGTGAATGGTCTGGAACCCTTTCAGCAAGGCAATATTATTGTGGATGGTATTTCCATCAAGGACCCCAAAACCGACCTGACCAAACTGCGCAGCCGTGTGGGTATGGTATTTCAACATTTCGAGCTGTTTCCTCACTTAAGCATTACTGAAAATCTGACCATTGCCCAAATTAAAGTACTGGGCCGTTCTGAAGCTGAAGCCAAGAAAAAAGGCTTGGCCTATCTGGAACGGGTCGGACTCAGTGCTCACGCCAACAAGTTCCCGGCACAACTGTCCGGTGGCCAGCAGCAACGTGTGGCCATTGCCCGTGCCTTAAGCATGGACCCGATTGCGATGCTGTTTGATGAACCGACTTCGGCACTAGACCCGGAAATGATCAATGAAGTGCTGGACGTGATGGTCGAACTGGCCAAAGAAGGCATGACCATGATGTGTGTGACCCATGAAATGGGCTTCGCCCGCCAGGTGGCCAACCGGGTGATTTTTATGGATCAGGGAAAAATTGTGGAAGACTGTAGCAAAGATGAATTCTTTAACACCCAACGCGGTGAACGTGCACAGCAGTTCCTAAATAAAATTTTGCACTAAAAGAGTGAGTACTTTAACCAAGTCCAGAGTTTTTGGCTTGGTTTTTTTGTGCTCAATTTCTAAAACTGAACCAAATTAGAATTTCTTTAAATATATTTTTCATTTTTTCTTTATGATGAGCGAGAAACCCGTTTACATTTTTATCGGGCTAAACTTGCTACTATTCAGTGCTATAAAAAACATATAAAACCAACTTCTTTAAAAAAGTTAAATTTTATTCAATTTTCATATATTTATTTATAATTTAAATTAAACAATATTGCACCATAATAACGCAAATCATTCATACTTCAGCAAGTGATTGCTTTATATCGAGTCTTATGGTCTTTTTCTCAGCCTTAATCAAAATTTCCCCATTTCGACCATCTTCACGAAAATAATCTCATGGTTATACTGATCTTCTTTTTGTGATTTTAAGCACTAAAATGGAGCCATAAAATGCAAAATACAGATTTACTCTTTCTCCTTCTTGGTGCAGTTTTAGTTTTAGCCATGCATGCAGGTTTTGCATTCCTGGAACTGGGCACAGTACGACATAAAAATCAGGTCAATGCCCTAAGTAAAATTTTGACAGATTTCTCCATTTCTGCCATCGCCTACTTTTTTGTCGGCTACTATATTGCTTATGGACAACACTTTTTTCATATCGGTACAACCTTAGCCGCAGATCATGGCTACAACCTGATGCGCTGCTTCTTTCTGCTGACCTTTGCTGCTGCCATTCCTGCCATTATTTCTGGAGGTATTGCAGAACGGGCCAAAATGCGTTCTCAAGCAATTGCTACATTATTATTGGTGGCACTGGTTTACCCTTTCTTTGAAGGCATTGCCTGGAACGGCAATTTAGGATTACAAGGCTGGTTAGCAAAAACTTTTGGTGCAGCTTTCCACGATTTTGCCGGTTCAGTCGTGGTGCATGCTATGGGTGGCTGGATTGCACTCGCAGCGGTCATTTTACTGGGCGCACGTCATGGTCGTTATAAAAAAGATGGTCGTGTCAGTGCACATCCCCCTTCTTCCATTCCATTTCTGGCACTTGGTTCATGGATTCTAATTGTCGGCTGGTTTGGTTTTAACGTGATGAGTGCACAACGTCTGGATGCCATTTCTGGACTGGTTGCCATTAACTCACTGATGGCCATGGTTGGTGGTACTATTGCGGCCAACTTCATCGGCAAAAATGACCCGGGCTTCCTGCACAACGGTCCTTTGGCTGGTCTGGTTGCCATCTGTGCAGGTTCGGATGTGGTTCACCCCGTAGGTGCATTAATCATTGGCATGGTGGCTGGGGTCATTTTTGTCAAACTGTTCACTTATACCCAAAACAAACTGAAAGTGGATGATGTACTCGGTGTTTGGCCATTACACGGCGTATGCGGAACCTTTGGCGGTTTAGCCGTAGGAATTTTCGGACAGCAATGGCTCGGCGGTTTGGGCGGTGTTTCAATCCTCTCTCAACTGATTGGTACTTTACTGGCCATCTCCATTGCACTGGCTGGCGGCTTTTTCGTTTACGGCGTACTTAAACTGATTATGGGCATTCGTTTATCGCAGGAAGATGAATTCCGCGGTGCAGATTTATCGATTCATAAAATTTCAGCCAATTCGGAAGAAACCATTTTTTAAAGCTGATGCTTTAAACTGACTATCTAAACGACATTTCAATTTTCAGAGCGACTCAAAAGAGTCGCTTTTTATTTCTTAGATTTAACTGTCTTAAACAGTTTTTCCTTATTGAATAGACTTCTTTCATAAATCATTTTCAATGACTACAAATTGTTCGTAATGCAAAGTTAAAATAGATTTTAGTAGGTATTTGATTCATGAATGTGGCATGGATGCCACAACGTTTCTCATCACGACAAGGATGTCGTGTATGGGAAACAAAAGGTTTTTGGCTACTTTTGACCTTTCAAAAGTAGAGACATTGCCTACGCAGAGGTATCAAAATGAAATTACTTAAATATGAGGCCGTGGTAATTTAGAAAATCTAATTTTAAATATCATCAACATCATAAAAACTGCTTAATTTCAGCCAGAGATTGAATGCAATTTATGGGCTGATCTTGAACTTCATGAAAACCCTGTAACCAGACAGCCTGCATACCGGCATCCATTGCCCCTTGTACATCATTGACGGGATGATCACCGACAAAAAGGCAATGTTCTGGTGCAACGCCCAGCCTCTGGCTGGTATAGAGAAAAATTTCCGGATTCGGTTTACTGATGCCGACCAGTTCAGAACTGACAATTTCATCAAAATAATGACTAAAACCCAAACCCTGTAAAATGGTGAGTCGGGTCGCATGTCCACCATTTGAAATGACCGCCAGCTGATAACCATCCTGTTTTAGTTCGGTTAAGAGCTGACTGGCACCCTGCATGGCCACTGCGGATAAGCCAAATTGCTGAAACCAGAATTGGGTAAGTTCATCCAAATGTGGCATGCTTTTCCATGTTAATTCCTGCTGCAAGGCATAAGCCACAGATGCAGCAATGCTGGGATGGGTGAGCAATTCTTTTTTCGGGTAGCCACCATTATCAATGCGACGGATAATCGCCTGAATTTTCCCAATTGCATCATGCGGGAACTGGTGCTGATAGACCTGTAGCAGATATTGACTATACGCCAGAATACTTTGATCACGATGGGTTAAGGTATTATCCAGGTCGAATAGAACAGCACGAATCGTCATTTGAATACCTATAGCAATCTTGCCGTTAATGTAGCATTAAAGCTTGATCCGGTTATGCTCTTTCCTGGATATGCTTATCAACATTTAACCCAACATCATACTTAACACGATACTTTTACGGCGATTTTCCCCACCGATTCAAGCTCGCTTAAGTCTGGATTAAGTTTTTATTGCTGTAATCGCAGCACTAAAATCAATTGATCTTTACTATGCACGATAAGCAACGTTTTATGCTCTATCAGGGCTGTTTTCTCATTATCAGTTTTTGCCTGCTTTTAGTTTGTTTCCCGATTGGGGGGGCACTGGATCTGACGCTAATTCATCCCTGGGTCAGTGAATCCGGGAAATTCCTGTTACGTGACAATTGGTATTTAGCTGAACTGAACCATCGTTATGTCAAAAATCTGATTATTGCGGTATATACCGGCTTTTTTTTGATCTGGCTGGCATCGTTCAAGTTTGAGAAAGTTAAAGCTTTACGCTGGACCTATGGTTATTTCTTTGGGCTGATCCTCCTTTCCACCTCAATTATTGGCTTGTTGAAATCACAGTCTGCCCATGCCTGCCCCTGGAATATCACCATTCCGACCCATCAAGGTTTTTTCTGGGATTTTTCTGCCACCAAAGGACACTGTTTCCCGGGGGGACATGCATCTACCGGCTTTGCACTGATGGCTGGTTTTTTTGTATTCAGACTTTCCGATAAAAAGCGTGCCTATTTTTTTCTGGTCTCGGGGCTTATTTTAGGTTTCGCCATGGGCTGGGCGCAAATGATGCGTGGAGCACATTTTCTCAGTCATAACTTATGGACCGCCTGGATTATCTGGCTCGTCAACGTGAGCTTTTATCTACTCAATTATAAAAGATTTGCACCAAGCCAAAGCATGGATAAAACAGCCGAGATAGTTTAACTGCTCATACCTATCTGCTAGAACCCATCATCTAAGAGAAGAGAAGTGATCTGCTAGAGTGGCAATTGCACATTGACCTGCAAGCCACCTAAGCTGGCACTCTTGGAAAAAGAAATCTTGCCGCCAAGCCTTTCTGTGGCTTTATCTACAATAGATAGTCCCAAACCACTGCCTATTTCCAGATGATGATGGATACGATAAAAGCGCTTAAGAATTTTTTCATACAGTTCGGGGGAAATTCCGGGTCCACTATCTTCGACCTGAATCATGGCAAAACCTGCCTGTTCAAATACAGACACATTAATCACTCCCTGATTGGGCGTGTATTTAATCGCGTTATCAATCAGGTTATAAATAATGGAATGTACTGCTGATTCCTGACAATACAGCAGCACATCTTCCTGACGTTCCATACCCAAGTCAATTTCTTTCTGCATGGCCAGATGAACCAGCTGTTCTACACAATTCACCGCGACCTGATTCAGTAAAAACTGCTGTTTGGTCTCAACTTCTAGAATTGACGCATCCTGTTTAGCCAGGCTGAGTAATTGGCTGACCAAATGCTGAATCCGGATTAATCCTTTACTTAAATTCTGTAGCTCCTGAGCATCAGGAAACTGTTTTAACAAAATCTGCATCTGTAAATTCAATGCAGTGATAGGCGTGCGAAGCTCATGTGCTGCATCGGCAATAAACTGCCGCTGCTCCTGCTGTGCAAAGGAAATCCGATCAAACAAATGATTCATTTCGGTAATGGTCGGCACAATTTCAAGCGGATAATTATCTGATTGAATGGCACTTAATTCCTCCGAATCACGTTGTGCCAATTCCGCTTTAAAATCATCCAAAGGCTGCAGGCTGCGGCTAATAATCCAGCTCAGTCCCCAAATCACAAAAGGCATAAACAGTAAATAAGGAATAAACATACTGCCGGCAAGTTCCAAGGCTAGATGCTGCCGTGTCGATTGTTGCTGGCTCACCTGAATCTGATAATGTTCTAAAGGCAGAATGTAAGTATGCCAAACCCCTTGTGCGGTTTTATGGGTATAAAATCCTGCTTTTTTCACAGGATGAACCAATAAATTCATGGCATGGCTTTTATGTTCTTCATTTGCATAAGACCAGACATCGACAAACAGGTCTTCTTCGTGATAATGCCTGGCTTGATCAAACTTGCTTTGCACCGGTTCAGGATCATGCTGCGCGACGCGTTCTGCCAGATTCTGCATCTGGGCATCTAACACTTCATTAATTTCTTGCAGGGCGATGCGGTAAGCAGAAAAAATCAGCAAGCAGCCCAAGGCAATACTAAAAACAGAAACATAAATAATCAGGCGTTTTTTTAATGAATACTGTGACTGCACCAGTGACTGACCTTCTAGCTGATTTTATCGTTGTCTGAATTTATAATTGTCCCAGTCGATAACCTAAACCACGAATGGTGCAAATAAAATCTTTGCCGAGTTTGGCGCGTAAGTGATGCACATACACTTCAATGGTATTGCTGCTTACTTCGCTATCCAGATCATACAATTTATCTTCTAAATTGGCTTTAGAAAATATCTTGTTTGGATGACTCACCAAGGGAATCAAAATCGCCCATTCACGATTGGACAGGTCAATATATTGCCCCTTAAACTTGGCAATGTGCTGTTCAACATCCAGCGTGAGTTCGCCATAACTTAAAATTTGCGGGCTGTCCTGAAGCGCAGATTCTACTCCACTACGACGTAATAGAGCATGGATGCGGGCCAACAGTTCATCAAATTCATAGGGTTTGACCAGATAGTCATCTGCCCCACAGTTCAATCCATCCACCCGGTTTTGCAGTTGATCCCGTGCTGAAATAATCAGCACAGGTAAAGCAGGCCACTGCTGGCGAATCTGTTTCAATACCTGCATCCCGTCCATCATCGGCAAGCCTAGATCGAGTAGGACGATATCAAACTTTTCCTGTATGAGTTTCTTTAAACCGTCAATGCCATTATTGACCCATTCCACATCAAATTGCTGATATTTCAGCAAAGTGATGCTGGATTCAGCAATCATGAAATCATCTTCAATGATCAATATTTTAGCCATATTTTAAACTCATACTTTCTGTTTTGACTGACAGTTCTGCAACATATTGTTTTGTTCGTCAATGGTTTGGGTTTTGACATCCAGCAAACTTAACAGACTTGGGAACAGATTATCCTGACTTAATTGTTTGCTTTTTTGCTGGGCTAAGCAAGTGATTTGCGCAGAATTTTGTGCAGTCCATTCAGGAGAAAACCACATCAACATTGGAACATGAGTTTGTTGGCTAGGTGCAATCGCATAAGGTGAGCCATGTAAATATAAACCATGTTCTCCTGTCGATTCACCATGATCAGACAGATACCAGAACCCACTTTGATAAGTGCTGTTGCCTTTTAACACCTGAATGAGTGAACTTAAAACATGGTCGGTATATACAATTGAATTATCATAAGTATTCAACAATTCTGTACGGCTGCAACCTTGAATTGCATTGCTATCGCAACTTGGTTTAAAAGGTTGGAAGGGTGCTTTGGAACGCTGATAATAAGCAGGTCCGTGACTACCCATCTGATGTAATACAATTAAACGTGGAGTCTTGTCGGTTTCAGGAATTGTAGCCAAATAAGTTTTTAGACTATCGACCAGAATTTCATCATAGCAGTCGCCATTTTTGGCACACCATTTATCTTTGAGCTGTTGCGGAATCTGATACTGTTCAACCCGGTCACAGGCACCTTTACAACCCGAGTTATTATCCATCCAGGTCACTTTATAGCCGGCACGTTGTGCAATATCGAGTAGTCCTTCACGGTGACTGGCCAGCTGTTCATCATAATCTTTTCGAGGCATGCCGGAGAACATGCAGGGTACGGATACAGCGGTTGCAGTACCACATGAACTCACCTGACTAAAATTGATAATGTCCAGTTTAGAGAGTTCAGGATTGGTATTTTTGGCATAGCCATTCAATGAAAAACTTTCTGCACGGGCTGTTTCACCCACGACCAACACCATAAGCTTAGGTTTAGCCTGCTTATTGACTGGCTGAAGCAAATGAGCATCTTCACCATAACGAACTAAAGGTAAATTCTGCTTAGGTGCAGATTTACGGTAATACGATAAGGTCGATGCGATGGCATTTTGTGGAGAAATCATGCCTTTCAAATCACGATGTTCCCGGAAAATCGCAGCATAATCTACATAAAAGGTAAACAGCAAGGCGCCAACCACTAACAATGAAGCGATACTGCTTAACATTTTTTTGCCAAGTTTAGGTAAAAAAGCTTCAGGCTTGATCCGAACGAGCGCCACAAAAATGAGTGGGAAAATGACAAATACCAGCGTCCAAAGCCCAAAGCGTAAGGACATCAATCCGCGGACTTCACGGGCATCGGTTTGCATCATATTCTGAACTTGTTCAGGTGAAATCACCACGCCCAAACTATTGACAAAATAGGCCGTAAAGCCCCCAATCACTAAAAAAATTGAAGCCAGTATTTTTGCATTCCAGCGCCATTGCAGCAGCTGAAAAATCAGGTTATAGGCCGCCACGATCACCAATACGGTCGCGATTAAAAATAAATAGGCTTTGCTGCCCTGATAAGGGGTCAAACTTTGTATTTTTTGAAAAAAGGCAAAATTCAGCACCAAGCCCAACCATATTGCCAGCAATAAATTAAACAGGCTTAACGAAATGGGCTTTATTTTATCACGTATAGGACTGATGATATTTGACATGACTGTTGGTTAATCTTTCTACTGTTGTCTTAATGTAGAATACCAAACTTAAAATTCACTTAATATAAAAAACAGTAATAAAAAAGGCGATGTAAAACATCGCCTTTTAGAAAAAAACAACGCACAGATTAGAACTTATATTCCAATCCTGTACCGACTACAGGTTGTTTAGTTTCATTCGAACCTTGTTCAAGAGTCAGATAACCGGCATAACCATACGCTTTCACCTGTTTGTTAAATGCATAATCTGCACCAGCAAAGATTTGTTTTGCTTCATAGTCAGGAGCATTATTAGTAAATGTAGTTGTGTTTTGGCTATATTGTGCTTTTACCGTCCAGGCCTTGGCTGTTGGCAAATTATATTCTGCACCCACTAACCAGCCTTGAGCATCATCAATAAATTCTGAACCAGCAGCATTACCTTTTGCAGTTTCAACTTCTGAAGTTTGATAAAGTGCTTTTAATGCCAAACCACCCTCAAGGTTTACACGGCCAATAGCTCGAATTGTATTTGCAGCTGCAAATAATGATGTTAATTTGCCATCTTTATCAACTGCTGGTAAAACCTCTGGAGAGCTAGCGTTTGAAAAGCCAGAACCTAAGAAAGACGATGGAATGGCTTTATCATACGCAATACCAGCCACAACCACCGGGCTGTCATAGACTACAGATGCAGACCATGCATCGCCTAAACCACGACCAGCAGTTTTAGATGAGCCATTACCTTTTGCAATGCCTGAATCTTCACCAGAGGCCAACAACGCATTCACTTTAATGGCACCTGTAGGCAATTTAATTGCTGGAGATTCATAAATGACTGCATTCGATATACGGGCTTCACCAGTGAAAATACCGTTTACATCTGCTTTGTTAGCAACGTAGTTGTTAAATGTATCAACTGGACTTGAGAGTTGCTTCAATGGCGTGTCATGTGCACCCACTTTTAAAGTACCGAGTTGAGCATCTTTTAAACCGACAAAACGGTTACGCGTCGTCCAGTCTGTACTATCACCATCTGCACTGAGACTCCATTCAATCACATAAACTGCGTTTAGACGATCGTTCAGTTTTTCTTCACCCTTTAAACCAATGAAAGAGCTATTAGAACTAACTTCTACTACATCTTTATCCGAAGTATTGGCATTGTCTTCTGGCAAGTAATCGATACTTGCATCAATTTCCCCATAAAAAGTTGGCGCTGCAAAAGTTGGTGCTGCCAGTAGGCTTAATGCAATCGCTGCTGCTAATTTGGTTTTCATCTATAAATACCCCTAAGTTATTCTGTAACAGATGTTACAATTCAGAAATATTTAAAAAAATGATTTAATTTTTATTTAGTTATCTTATTTAATCCTTAGATTTTAAATGTATATTGAATTGAATTAAAAAGCTTTTAGGGTTTAGAGCAAACTGTTTTTCCATCTCAGAATCGGGAAAATACAGAGCAATGCCAACACAGTGATCAAGCTTAAATAACTCGCATAACCCAAGAGATCGCCTAAAATCCCGCTTAGGCTATACAGTCCACCGCTCACGGTTGCCATCAACGCCACCTGGAAAGTGAAATCTGTTCCTGCCAAATGTTTGCGGCTGTATTGCATGACCAGAGTCAGCATCACCACCAAAAGCATGGCGGAAATCATGTCTTCAGCAGCATTAACCAGATAGATCATCCAGGTTTCAATAGGACCTTGGGTCTCATATTGAACAGCTAGCCATGCATAGGCAGCCAAAGTGAAAATTTTCAAAATAGAAAAACCGAGTAAAGCATGTTCACGGGAAACATACTTCAGGCTGAACCCTGCAAGCCCTGCACCGATGAGTGCAGCCACAGCGCCAAGCATGGTCACATAAATGCCAATTTGGGAAAATGTCAGTCCTAAATCCACCATTAAGGGTTTCAGCAAAGGCCCAGCTAAACCATCGGCAATTTTAAAGGTGATGAGCACCGCTAACCATGCAGCAAGATTTTGCTCTCGATAAAAATAAGCCAGATAATCTTTTATTTTTTGCCAGCGAAATGTTCCTGCTTCGGTACTGGACAGCATATGCTTTAATCGTTGCGGTTCTTTCAGCCATAAAATCGGTAAAGTATTCAACAGCACCAGTCCCGCCAAGATTAAAAATGTGCTTTGCCAATCCAGCCAGTCCAGTGCCCATAAAATAGCTCCCCCACCGACAATAAAGCCCAATCGTGAGCCAATGACCTGAAAGGTGTTGCCCCAATGCTGCTGCTGATTGTTCAGCATATTGACCGCCAGGCCATCGGTAGCAATATCTTGCGTTGCACCGACCAGATTCATACTCAGTAAAGCCACAAAAAAAGCCAGCAAGTATTCAGGCTGGTTTAAAGCCTGAATCGGCAGAAAAGATAAGCCAGTCAATACCACCACACTCAATAACTGGGTCGGAATAATCCAGCTACGGTAATGTCCAAATGCTGCATGGCCAAAATGGTCAACCCATGGTGCCCAGAAAATTTTGATTGACCAGGGCAACATCAATAAGCCAAAACCGCCAATATGTGCCAGTGACACCCCTTGGGCACGTAAAATCACCGGTAAAGCATGGGTCATAAAACCGACGGGTAAACCTTGTGCCCAATATAAAGAGAACAACAAGAGATAGATGTTACGTGTACTCGGCATAGTGGGCCCTTAGGGTCAAAACCGGATTGACTATTTTGATCAGGCAAGCTGAATGACAGTTGATATTTTGCCAATGAATCTTATTTTACAAAAGCTTAACATGTTTAAAAGCCGATAAATTTACCCGGGAGTGCAATCAAACACCATGACTCAACACTTTCCGACCTTGCCCGATCAAGTGCCTGCCCGTAGTGGTCACTTAAGCCGAAATATTTTCAAAAAATTATTTCTTGCCCAAGGCTGGAGTTTTGAGGGTGATTTTCCCAACCTGCAGAAAGCGGTCGCCATTATTTCTCCACACACCTCGAATATCGATGCCTGGCACGGTTTTGCCGCACTGCTTGGACTGGGCATCAAGATCACGGTTTTTGGCAAACACACCTTATTTAACACACCGCTGAAACCCATACTTGAATGGATTGGGGTGATTCCGGTCAATCGCAGTATCCAACAAGGTACCACTCAGCAAATTATCGACTTCATTAATACGCAACAGCAGATCTGGGTCGGTATGGCACCGGAAGGAACACGCAAACAGGCTGAATCGTTTAGAAGTGGTTTTTACCGCATTGCCGTGGGTGCCCATATCCCGATTGTGATGTTTTCACTGGATTATAAAAACAAGGCGATACACTGCCTGGGTGTGTTTCAGCCAACGGGAAATTATGCGCAGGATGTAGAACAAATTTTAGATCACTATACCGGCAAATTTTCAGCCAAAAATCCGGACTGGTTAGCCAAGCCATTACAAAAGCGTTTAAAAAATAACTAGTCAAAATAACAATTATCTGCTGTCATGTGCACAACTTTTCATCAAATTGATATACAAATTCAACCATGAAGCTTGTGCAATATTCTTTCATTGCTCTACTAGGGCTTGGACTGATTGGCTGTGATAAAACCACCAAAACACCACCGCAAACCACAACCATCAAGGCACGTGAACCTGTCATTGCCATTGCGCTTGGGGGTGGCGGGGCTAAAGGATTTGCCCATATTGGTGTGCTGAAAGTTTTAGAATCACATGGCATTAAGCCGAAAATCGTCACCGGGACCAGTGCCGGAAGTTTTGTCGGCAGTATTTATGCCAGTGGTAAAACGCCTTATCAACTACAGCAAATTGCACTGACTTTAAAAGAATCGGATATCCGTGATTTAACCCTGAACAGTCAAGGTGTGGTGCAAGGTCAAAAATTGCAGAATTATGTCAACCAGCATATTGCTAATAAACCGATTGAGAAATTCCCGATTCGCTTTGCAGCTGTTGCGACCCGTCTGGACACCGGCACTAAAGCTGAATTTATTAAAGGCAATGCCGGTCAGGCGGTGCGTGCTTCCTGCAGTATCCCCAATGTCTTTGTTCCCGCTACCATCGGTGGGAAACAGTATGTCGATGGGGGGCTGGTCAGCCCGATTCCGGTGAAAACCGCGAAAGCGATGGGTGCAGATATTGTTATTGCCGTCGACATTTCTGCACGACCGAGTGGCAATCAACCGATGAATATGTGGGGCCTACTGGACCAGACCATCAATATTATGGGTCAACAAAGCATTCATGAAGAACTGAATCAGGCCAATGTGATCATTCAGCCTAAAGTAGGACATTTAGGCACGCTGGATTTAAAAGCCAGCAATACATCCATTCTGGAAGGCGAAAAAGCGACCCAGCTGAAAATCATCGCCATAAAAAAGGCAATCAGCGACTTTAAAAAATCACCCGCAGCCTTTAAACCCGCGCCAAAATCCAGAATCTAAAAAATATGCTTTTTTAATATTCAAAGACTTATTCATCTGCTAAATTGATATGGAGGCCTCATGGTCTCTCTTTATTTTGACAATACACGAGTAGATGTATGGAATTTGCATTCGAACCTTGGCATTGGTTTGTACTCGGGGTATTACTGATGCTTTCTGAATTGGTAATCCCCGCTTTTGCTGCACTATGGTTTGGCATCGCAGCCATCATGGTCGGTGTTTTATTCTGGATGTTTCCGATGATGGGCTTAACCACTCAGATTGTCACCTGGATTATCCTGTCTGTGCTATGCACATTGTTGTGGTTCAAATTTATCAAACCACTTTCAATTGATAAAACCAAAGCCGGTTTATCCCGTGAAGCGACTATTGGTCAGGTGGGCATGGTCATTCAGACTCATATGCAGCATGACCTGATCACGGTGCGTTTTCCCATGCCGGTTTTGGGGTCAGATGAGTGGAACTGTCGGACGCTGTCTCCGGTAGAAGTGGGTGATCGGGTTCGCGTGGTCGATATTCTCGGCAATGATCTGGTGGTTAAACCACACCATCCCAATAACGAAAATATATAAGTGAGGAAATAACATGTCTGGTGGAACAATTATTGTTTTAGCACTGCTGGTTTTTGCCGGCGTGACCATTTTTAAAGGGGTGCGCATTGTCCCGCAGGGTTATAAATGGATCGTGCAACGTCTGGGTAAATACCATACCACTTTGGGACCGGGACTCAGTTTTGTCATTCCGTATATTGATGAAGTGGCTTATAAAGTCACCACCAAAGATATCGTGCTGGATATTCCTTCACAGGAAGTCATTACCCGTGACAATGCGGTGCTGCTGATGAATGCAGTAGCGTACATTAATATCACTACCCCGGAAAAAGCGGTTTACGGCATTGAAAACTATACTTGGGCCATTCAGAACCTGGTGCAAACTTCACTGCGTTCAATTGTCGGTGAAATGGATCTGGATGATGCGCTATCCTCACGTGATCACATTAAAGCCAAACTGAAAGCCGCCATTTCCGATGATATTTCCGATTGGGGCATTACCCTGAAAACCGTGGAAATTCAGGATATTCAACCCTCATCGACCATGCAGGCTGCAATGGAAGCACAAGCGGCTGCCGAGCGTCAGCGTCGTGCTACCGTGACCAAGGCAGATGGTGAAAAACAGGCAGCAATTTTGGAAGCCGATGGCCGCCTGGAAGCTTCACGCCGTGATGCAGAAGCACAAGTCGTCTTGGCTGAAGCCTCACAGAAAGCCATTGAGATGGTGACTTCAGCAGTCGGCGACAAGGAAATTCCGGTGGCTTATTTGCTGGGTGAACAATATGTCAAAGCCATGCAGGACATGTCGAAATCCAATAATGCAAAAACGGTGGTGTTACCTGCCGACATCATGAACACCATTCGTGGAGTAATGGGACGCAATCAGTAAACTACTCTTTTATATTAAAAAATAGACAGCAAAAGCTGTCTATTTTTATTTCAGCCAAGAAAAACTCAGCATTTTTTTTTAATCTATGGTTAAATTTCGCGTTATTTTTTTGAAATGATTTGTGCTTGTTCTTTAAAAGCCTGTGTTTCGATCTACTGTCCACCGTGTAACTGGATACCGTATGAACTCCCTGAATCCGACCTTAATTACCTTTCTTTTTTATATTGTCGCCATGATCGCGATTGGCCTTCTGGCTTATCGCGCGACAGCCAATTTTTCTGATTACATTTTGGGGGGTCGTCGTTTAGGTAGTTTCGTGACGGCGCTCTCTGCCGGTGCTTCAGATATGAGTGGATGGCTGCTGATGGGCTTGCCGGGTGCAATTTATCTTTCAGGTTTATCTGAAATGTGGATTGCAATTGGCCTGATTATTGGTGCATGGCTCAACTGGCTGCTGGTTGCTGGACGTTTACGTGTACACACCGAAGTACAGCACAATGCCCTGACCTTGCCAGACTATTTTTCCAACCGCTTTAATGACCAGAAGAAAATTTTACGTGTGGCATCGGCTTTCATTATTCTGATTTTCTTTGCCATTTATTGTGCTTCCGGCATGGTGGCTGGTGCGCGCCTGTTTGAAAATATGTTTGACCTGTCCTATAGCACGGCACTATGGATCAGTGCCATTGCCACCATCAGTTATGTATTTATCGGTGGCTTCCTCGCGGTCAGCTGGACCGACACCATTCAAGCGTCATTGATGATTTTTGCTCTGTTACTCACCCCTATTGTGACCATTCTGAGCTTCTCGGACCTGTCTCAAATGACCCTGGCACTTGAAGCTGCACGTCCACAAGCGATGGATATCATGGGTGATCTAAGCTTTGTGGCGATTATGTCCTTACTTGCCTGGGGCTTAGGCTACTTTGGTCAACCACATATTCTGGTGCGTTTTATGGCAGCAGATTCGGTGAAATCCATTCCCAATGCACGCCGTATCGGTATGACCTGGATGACGTTATGTCTAGGTGGTGCGGTGGCAGCAGGCTTCTTTGGGATTGCCTACTTCCAGCAGCATCCGGAACTGGCTGGTGCTGTGACGGCCAATCCTGAAACCGTATTTATGGAACTGACCAAGATTCTGTTTAATCCGTGGATTGCAGGTATTGTACTGGCTGCCATTTTAGCCGCGGTGATGAGTACTCTGAGTTGTCAGTTACTGGTCTGCTCAAGTACGCTAACCGAAGACTTTTACAAATCCTTCTTGCGTAAAAATGCCACACAAAAAGAACTGGTCTGGATTGGCCGCCTCATGGTGTTGCTGATCGCCCTGCTTGCCATCTGGATGGCTGGAAACCCTGAATCCAAGGTTTTAGGTTTGGTGGCTTATGCCTGGGCAGGTTTTGGTGCAGCCTTTGGTCCACTGATTATTCTGTCTTTGTTCTGGCGTCGTATGACTTTAAATGGCGCACTTGCAGGTATGCTGGTCGGAGCTGTGGTGGTGATTCTATGGAAAAACCTGTTGGGTGATACCGGTGTTTATGAAATTATTCCCGGCTTCATTGCTTCAATCATTGCCATTGTCGTGGTCAGCCTTCTGGGTAAAGCCCCTTCTGCTGAAGTCACCACCCGTTTCGATGAAGGTGACCAGCTATATAAAGCATCTAAATAATTTTTACAGTCTGTACGTATAAAAAAGAGGACATATGATCCTCTTTTTTATAGTCTGGGCTGCTGTATTTGAACCAAATTAACTTTTACGCGCCAATAAAAATTCTGAAATCCGGTTCAATTCAGCTGCATTTTCAGCAAACATCTCCAAAGCATTAAAGGCTTGGTCATGCAGCTCTTTGGCATAGGCTTGAGCTTTTTCCAGACCCATGAGTGCAGGATAAGTTGATTTATCCACTTGCTCATCCTTACCCGCAGTTTTTCCCAGTACTGCTGTATCGGAAATAATATCCAGAATGTCATCCTGTACCTGAAAGGCCAGTCCAATCGCTTGCGCATATTCACGCAGTTTAGGAATGGCAGGATCTGTGCCTTCAAATACGGTCACGGCTGTCATCATCACGGCTGCAGAAATCAGGGCACCGGTTTTATTGCGGTGAATATTTTCCAGAGCATCCTGATCAACACGCTTACCTTCAGCCTGTAAATCCAGCACCTGACCACAGACCATTTTCGAGCTGGCAGTCGCCAGAATTTGCATCTGTTTTAAAATAATGGTCGGAGCAACTGCCGGGCCCTGATCAAACAGGCGACTGCCCAAGATTTCAAAGGCCATCGACTGCAAAATATCCCCTGCCAATAATGCCGTATCTTCCCCAAAAGCGACATGACAGGTCGGTTGACCACGACGCAAGGAATCATTATCCATACAGGGTAAATCATCATGGGCCAGTGAATAACAGTGAATCATTTCAATGGCGACTGCAGCACGGCGTACGGCAGCAAAATTTGCATTCGGTTTTAAAGCAGCGGTGGCATAACAAAGTGCAGGACGTACCCGTTTTCCACCCAGCATGACTGCATGATACACAGCCCCTTTAAGCGGCTCCGGAATAGAAAATGCGTCTAATGCCGTTAATAAATCTTGTTGAATACGTTGCTGTGCTTGAGTTAATGCATTTGCTTGCACGTCAGTTAAAGATGACACATTCGCCTCGAATACTTTGCTTTGGGAATAGATCGGGAAAATTAAAAATGACCCCGATCTAATATACAACGCTCTTGTCACCTTCGACAGAGAACTTGCGATTCCTCATCTACATGAGAATTGAACCGTCATCATCGTTTAAGCTTTAATCAGGCTAACTTATTGATCAATGACAAGCAGCATGATACTGCTTTCTCGCAAGATTCTCTATCTTGTTTGCTATTTCAAGCTATCTTCCGGAATTCGAACCCAGCCTTCCATCAGTACCCGCGCACTGCGGCTCATAACAGCTTTTTTGACCACCCATTGTCCATTTTCCTGCACAGCTTGTGCGCCGACTCTTAAGGTACCTGATGGATGTCCAAAGCGTACTGCTTCACGTACTCCGCCACCTGCTGCCAGATTAACCAAAGTTCCAGGAATCGCAGCAGCCGTACCGATAGCCACTGCAGCCGTTCCCATCATGGCATGATGCAGTTTACCCATCGACAAGGCACGAACCAGCAAATCGACATCAGTGGTTTGAATATCTTTACCGCTTGAAGATGTATAGGCTTTAGGTTTCGATACAAAGGCAATTTTCGGGGTATGCTGGCGCTTTTCCGCTTCGGAAATATCCTGAATCAGACCCATCTGTTTGGCGCCATAAGCGCGGATGGTTTCAAAACGTGCCAGAGCTTGGGCATCGCCATTAATGGCATCCTGTAATTCAGTACCTTCATAACCAATATCTTCTGCATTTAAAAAAATGGTCGGAATACCGGCATTAATAAAGGTCGCCTGGAAAGTTCCGATTTCTGGCACTTCCAGGGTATCTACGACATTCCCCGTTGGGAACATGGCTCCGCCCTCTTCACCATCATCAGCCGGGTCCAGAAATTCAATGGCAACTTCAGCTGCCGGGAAAGTCACCCCATCCAGCTCAAAATCACCAGTTTCCTGCACCTGTCCATTGGTGATCGGCACATGGGCAATAATGGTTTTTTGGATATTGGCTTGCCAGATACGGACTGTACAAATGCCATTTTCCGGAATACGTTCTGCACTGACCAAGCCATTCGAAATGGCAAATGAGCCGACTGCAGCCGTTAAATTTCCGCAGTTACCGCTCCAGTCCACAAAAGGCTGATCAATCGAAACCTGTCCAAATAAATAATCGACATCATGATCTGGCTGGGCACTTTTGGCCAAAATCACGGTTTTACTGGTACTTGAAGTTGCTCCACCCATGCCATCAATCTGCTTGCCATACGGATCAGGACTACCAATTACACGCAGCAATAACTGATCACGCACTTTTCCAGCCTGCTGTGCAGCTTGGGGCAAGTCATCCAGTTTAAAGAACACCCCTTTACTGGTACCGCCACGCATATAAGTTGCTGGAATCTTGATTTGTGGAGCAAAACTCATTTCTCTTTTATCCTTTCATTTATCATTGTTGTACATCGCCGTCAGCAAAATGCTAAAAAGTATCATAGCGATTTTTTTATGAAATAGATGCTTTCTTGACTTAAGTATAAAAAACGAATATCAAACTTTTTTTCATCATTTACCTCATTTTATTTTATGTATTAAAAAATAAAATTAATTTATTGATTCAAAATAGGAATATATAAAATATTTTTTATATGATTATTTTTTAACAATCCCTCTCTAGAGCCCGTACTAGGCTTATACATTTCAATCTATTACAATCCATTTCAATCCTTTCCTTACACATTGTCGGGCTGAATACTTTGAACAACGAGTCTTCCAAACTTCAGCGTGGCTTAAAGAACCGTCATATCCAACTGATCGCCATGGGCGGTGCAATTGGGACAGGCTTATTCTTAGGTTCCGCACAGGTCATCCAATCTGCTGGTCCTTCCATCATTTTGGGTTATGCCATTGGTGGTTTAATCGCCTTTTTAATCATGCGCCAGCTGGGCGAAATGATTGTTCATGAGCCTGTAGCAGGATCATTTAGCCACTTTGCCAATAAATATTGGGGCAAATTCCCGGGCTTCCTGGCGGGCTGGAATTACTGGATTTTGTACGTTCTGGTTGCCATGACAGAGCTTACCGCAGTTGCCAAATATATTAATTACTGGTGGCCACATATTCCTGCATGGGCTTCGGTACTGTTCTTTTTCATTGTCATTACTCTGGTCAATCTCGGCAATGTCAAGTTTTATGGCGAATCCGAATTCTGGCTTTCCATTGTTAAAGTGACTGCCGTGATTTCCATGATTGTTTTCGGCCTGTATTTATTACTGACCGCAGATGCAGGATCAACCTCTTCATTTAGCAATCTTTGGTCACATGGCGGTTTCTTCCCGAATGGTTTTGAAGGCCTGTTCTATATGCTGGCTTTCCTCATGTTCGCCTTTGGCGGTATTGAACTGATTGGTATGGCGGCTGCAGAAGCCAAAGACCCGGAAAAGACCATTCCTAAGGCCATTAACCAGGTCGTGTTCCGTATTCTGATTTTCTATATTGGCTCACTCACGATTCTTTTATCCTTAGTGCCTTGGAACCAGCTGGAACTGGGTGGTATGGATAAAAGTCCATTTGTAATGATTTTCAGTCAACTCGGAATTGGCTGGGCAGCACATCTACTCAATTTCATTATCTTGACTGCGGCACTGTCTGTTTATAACAGCGGTATGTATGCCAATAGCCGTATGCTGTATGGTCTGGCACAGCAAGGCAATGCACCGAAAGCATTCCTGAAAGTAAATAAACAAGGTGTGCCTATCCCTGCTGTTTTATTCTCAGCCCTGCTCATTTTCGGTTGTGTGCTTTTAAACTACTTTGTCCCAGAAGACGCTTTGGGCCACTTGATGTATGTGGTCGTAGGTGCCTTGGTACTCAACTGGGCCATGATTAGTTTGACACATTTGAAATTCAAACAGGCTGTCAAAAACGCTGCGATTCAAACCAAGTTCCCGGCACTCTGGGCTCCTCTCAGCAATTATGTGGTACTGATCTTTATTGCGACAGTACTTTATATTATGTGGACCCAAGGTTTTAAAGAATCCGTATTAATGATTCCCGTCTGGATAGTGCTGATGTTTGGCCTATTTAAAAGCCTAAAGACGAAGAAATCTTAAACATAAAAATCATTTTAAAAAGTTATTGTTTCGACAATAACTTTTTTTTTACCGATATTTGCGTTAAATTAGCTGCGCATTGCGCCCTTAGCTTAACTGGATAGAGCAGTTGCCTCCTAAGCGACCGACGTGGGTTCGAGTCCCGCAGGGCGCACAATACTTTTCACCCTAGAATTTTTAATAAAAATAATCTAAAGCCCTATTCAGCCTGCCAGATCTCGCTTCCCTACCTACCTATATTTAAACTTTCCCTTAGTCAGGTAATGATACGAGTGTTTTAAAATTCCCAAATAGCAATTAATAATAAAAAATATTTAAAAAATTAAATTTCCTGACCTCCTGTTTTTTAATTTCAATTATTACGCTTAAAAAGAGAACTCTATCACATAAAAATATGATACTTTTTATGATAAATGATCACTTTTTAATCAAATAAATATTCAAACAAAATAATTATCAATTAAATTTAATTTATTATTTTTCAATTATTTAAAATAAACTATTAGTATAAATTTAGACTAAAAACTCTAATACGTTCATTTTTTAAACTCTATAGTTTTTTATAGAGCATTTACTCTTTTTTTTATTGTGCTATTTTTGTCACATGGAGTAACAAATGATATCTGGTTATATAACTGATATTAGGAAAATAAATTTAGCGCATTCAAAAACACAAATCAGCCGTAATAAAATTTGTACCTCAAGGAAAGACACAAAATGAAATTAAAAACTCTTAGTACCGCAATGATTCTTGCAACAGTACCAATGACAGGTGCATTTGCAGCTGCACTAGATCGCTCAGGTCAATCTATTTCAGCCTTCCTACAACCGGGTAACTATTTCGAAGCGGGTATTTCTGTTTTAGATCCAAATGTTTCAGGTAAAGTAAATAATGGATATACTCCAAACCCAGCAGCTCCAGCAAGTGCTATTGGGCTTCAAAATACAAACTTATCAGATATGGGAGATGATTATTATTTTCCAAGCGCAGCATTAAAATTACAGCTTACTGATAATTTCTCTTTTGGCTTAATTTACGATCAGCCTTTCGGAGCTGATGCAACTTATTCAGCCACAGACTCAAGTTCACCTGCTGTACTACCAGGTGCATTAGCCGCATTTCAAGGTCAAGGTTTATTCCATAATGGTTCTGAATCAACTAAAGTTGAAGTAAAAACACAAAATATATCAATGCTATTTGGTTTCCAACCAAATAAAAATTTAAATTTTTATGCAGGTCCAGTTTATCAAACTGTTGAAGGTGACGTTCAATTACGTGGTCTAGCATATGGCGGTAGCAGTACATTTGGCTCTTATAATGCCAATATGGAAGAAGACGGTTCAGTCGGCTGGTTAGCTGGTTTTGCTTATCAAATTCCTGATATTGCTCTCAAAGCATCTTTAACCTATCGTTCTGAAATTGACCATGATGCAAAAACCACCGAAACTTTTAATACAGGTTTATTTGCTGGTCTTAACCTACAACCAAATTCAAGTACTTCAATCACGACACCACAATCTGTTAACTTGGATTTCCAAACCGGCATCATGGCAGATACCGTAGCATTTGCTAATGTACGCTGGGTTGAATGGTCTAACTTCTCCATTCGCCCACCTAAATTTGGTACAGCTAGTGTACAAGCACCTGTTGTAGCTTCAACTGGAAAACCAAATGGCTTTGATTTAGTTGCATATTCCGATGATCAAATTTCTGCAACTGTTGGTGTTGGTCGTAAACTGAGTGAGCAATGGGCTGGTAACGTTTCAGTAGGTTATGATACTGGTGCAGGTAACCCTGTATCTACCCTTGGTCCAACAGAAGGTTACTGGAATGTTGGTTTAGGTTTACAATTCAGCCCAGCACCAAACTACTTCATCGCGGGTGGTGTGAAATACTTCTGGTTAGGTGATGCTAAAGCACAATCTGGCGCACAATTTGGTACTCCTAATACAGTTGCTAGCTTTGAAGACAACGATGCACTTGCATACGGCTTAAAAATTGGTTACCGCTTCTAATCTTATTTAACCAAACAATAAAAGACCATTGTTCGCAATGGTCTTTTTTTTCAGTCTTTGATTAGCATTTAATATACACTTATAAATTAATAGCTGTATTTTCAATCAAACGGTTAATTTTTTATTTTGAAATTTACTCCATTCTTTATAATTTTCTTTTTATTTAAAAATCATAAAGATAATTTAATAAAAATAGAATTATTACTCTATCAAGCATCATTTGTGTGCTTACAAGTCAATTATTAAACTCTAGCAGAGTATTTACTCTTTTTTTATTTATGTTACTTTTCCAGCACTTTTAGTTACAAAATGGCATCAGGGAAAGAACCATGAAGCTCAACAAAATATATTCAGCAGTTTTAATTAGCTTACTTCCATCTGCTTCAGTATTTGCCGCTGGCTTAGATCGCTCAGGTCAATCTATCACCGCATTTTTACAACCCGGAAATTATGCCGAAGCTGGAATTTCCGTTCTAGATCCGGATGTTAAAGGTAAAGATCGAAGTGGCCATCATGTCGGTGATATGGGAGATGACTACTCTTTCCCCTCTGCTGCCATTAAAGTTCAAGCCACAGATAAAATTTCCCTAGGTCTTTTATACGACCAACCTTATGGTGCAGATGCTACTTATCAAGTTGACGGTTCAGACTTCTCAGACCCAACACTTAAAGAAGGTACAAAAGTAGAAGTCCGTACTAATAATTTAACTGCTTTGATTGGTTATCAACCAACAGCAAACTGGAATTTTTATGCAGGTCCGGTTTGGCAAACTGTTGAGGCTGATATTAAATTACGTGGTGCAGCTTATTCATTATTAAGTGGTTACAACATTAAAGTTGATCAAAAACAAGCGTATGGTTGGTTAGCTGGATTTGCTTATCAAATCCCAGAAATAGCCTTAAAGGCTGCTGTAACTTATCGTTCAGAAATCAAACATAAAGCTAATTCTACAGAAACAAGTAATTTAGCTGCTCTTGGTGCAAGCATTCCTGCAACAGGCCATCCATATAGTCCTTACAAACCATTTTTATCAACTTTAGGCTACAAAGAAAGCATACTTGATGCTACAACGCCTCAATCTGTAAATATTGATTTACAAACAGGTATTGCCGCAAACACTTTAGCATTTGCAAACTTACGCTGGGTACATTGGGATCAATTCGCAGTTAAACCTGAATTGTTAGCTCAAGCATCTACATTTGCAAAAGGCAAAGCGCAAAACCTGATTGATTACTCAAACGATCAATACTCTGTAACTACAGGTCTTTCACATAAATTCAATACTAAGTGGGCGGGTACAGCAGCTGTAGGCTACGATTCTGGCGCAGGCAACCCTGTAACTACTTTAGGCCCAACTGAAGGCTATTGGAGTGTTGGTCTAGGTGGACAATACAGTCCTGCAGAAAACTACTTTATTCAAGCTGGGGTTAAATACTTCTGGCTAGGCGATGCTCAAGCTCAAACTGGCGGCGCTATAAAAGCTGATTTCACTGATAACCATGCAATGGGTTATGGTCTGAAAATCGGTTACCGCTTCTAATTGCATTAAAAATTAGGACTAAAGAAGAAAGGGCGCCATTGGCGCCCTTTCTTTTTATTGCATAAACTTAAAAAATATTAAGCTGGAATATTACGTACTGAAGCATTACGAATTGCTTCTTTTAACGCGTCATAACCGTGAATCGGTGGGAACTGAGGAAATTCAGCAATGACATTTTCCGGTGCATCAAACAAGAAACCGTGGTCTGCTTCGCCCAGCATCGTGGTATCGTTATAGGAATCACCTGCTGCAATCACACGAAAGTTCAAACCATGCAGTGCTTTAACTGCCTGGCGTTTTTGATCTGGCTGACGAAGTTTATAAGCTGTAATCATGCCATTTTCATCAGTTTCTAACTTGTGACAGAAAATGGTTGGCCAATCGAGTTGCTTCATTAAAGGATGAGCAAACTCATAGAACGTATCGGAAAGAATAATCAATTGAAAATGTGTACTCACCCATTTCACAAATTCTTTTGCCCCAGGGAAAGGCCCCATCTCTGCAATTACTTCCTGAATATCATTTAAGCCTAAACCATGCTCTTTTAAGATATTCAGGCGCTGCGTCATTAACACATCGTAGTCTGGAATATCACGTGTAGTAGCTTCCAACGCTTTAATTCCAGTTTTCTTGGCAAAGTTAATCCAAATTTCCGGAACCAACACCCCTTCAAGATCAAGACATACGATTTCCATGGGCTCTCCCAATGTCAGTAAAAAATTTTGCGTTATGATAGCTTAAAAATAGAGATTTCAGGGGCTGTTTTTTAAATCTATTTTATTCATAAGCATTTATTTTTTAGTGCTAAGCAGATTATTTCAATTCCATTAAAATCATTGTGAATTAAACTAATATAGGTTTTTAAGTGTCCAAGCCTATACGCCAGGAACTATCATGACTACAATCCCTACCATTGACCTTGTTGATGCACTTGCATCTGAATATGCCGATAAATCTCCCAGCGAGATTCTGGAACTTGCTTTAAGTCAAGAAGGTGAAATTGCCATTTCATTTTCAGGTGCTGAAGATGTGGTTTTAATTGATATGGCTTCTCATTTGGGCAAACCTTTTCGTGTCTTCAGTCTAGATACCGGTCGTTTACATGCAGAAACCTATCAATTTATCGACCAGGTCCGTAAACATTATAATATTGAGATCGAAATTTGTTTCCCTGAAACAGAAGTGATGCAAAAACTGGTGACTGAAAAAGGTTTTTTCAGCTTCTATCAGGATGGCCATCAGGAATGTTGCGGTATCCGTAAAGTTCAACCCTTACGCAAAAAGCTGGCTACACTGGATGGCTGGATTACCGGTCAACGTAAAGATCAAAGTCCGGGGACTCGTAATGAAATTCCAGTGGTGCAAGCAGATGCCGGTTTTTCAGGTCCAGGAAAACAGCTGATTAAGTATAATCCTTTGGCAAACTGGTCAAGTTCCGACGTGTGGAACTATATCCGCATGATGGAAATCCCTTATAATCCGTTGCATGAGCGTGGTTTTATTTCGATTGGTTGTGAGCCCTGCACCCGTCCTGTATTGCCAAATCAGCATGAACGTGAAGGCCGCTGGTGGTGGGAAGAGGCGACCCATAAAGAATGCGGGTTACACGCAGGAAATTTAAAATAATATTTAAAAAAATCACTGTTATTCAGTGATTTTTTTAACTTATCATTACACATAAAGCAGTTCATTTCTTTTTGAAAAAAGATATACTAAAAACACTCTTTTATATAATTCTAACAAGCCTGTTCATATAAGAACAGGCACAAAATTGCAGTGAGGCATTCAACGCTATGCGTCCATTACACCCAATTGATTTTATTTTTCTGTCACTTGAAAAGCGTCAGCAACCGATGCACGTCGGTGGGCTGTTCCTGTTTCAAATTCCTGACAATGCACCTGATACATTTATTCAAGACCTCGTTGCTGATATTCGTAAATCCAAATGTCTTCCTGTTGCGCCTTTTAATAATAAACTCAATGGACTATTTTGGGATGAAGACCAAGAATTTGATCTAGACCATCATTTCCGCCACATTGCACTACCGCACCCGGGTCGAATCCGTGAATTACTGACTTATATTTCACAAGAACATAGCGCACTGCTTGATCGTGCCAAACCACTCTGGACCTGCAACATTATTGAAGGCATTGAAGGCAACCGCTTTGCCATGTACTTTAAAATTCACCATGCTATGGTTGATGGTATTGCCGGTATGCGTTTAGTAGAAAAATCACTATCCTATGATCCAGAAGCCAAGAGTATTGTGCCACTCTGGTGTGTCGAAGGTCCTCGTGCTAAACGATTAAAAGAGCCGAAAGCAAGTCGTATAAAGAAAGTCATGGGGGCTGTAAAATCACAATTTGAAGCGACCCCTAAAGTCATGTATGAACTATCGCAAACCATCTGCAAAGATATGGGGCGCAATCCGGACTATGTTTCCAGCTTCCAGGCACCCAGCAGCATTTTAAATCAGCGAGTCAGTTCATCACGCCGTTTTGCCGCACAATCCTTTGAATTGGGCCGCTTAAGCAAAATCGCAAAAGCACTGGGTGTCACCATCAATGATGTAGTCTTGGCCATCTGTTCTGGCGCACTGCGTGAGTATTTGATCAGTCATCACGCATTGCCGAAAAAACCGCTGATTGCTATGGTTCCAGCTTCAATTCGTGATGATGATTCTGAAGTTTCAAACCGTATTACCATGATTTTGGCTAATCTGGGTACGCATAAAGATACGCCTTTAGAACGCCTGCAAATTATTCGCCGTAGTGTGTTAAATGCCAAGCAGCGGTTCAAACGCATGAATTCAAATCAAATTTTAAACTATAGCGCATTAGTTTACGGTGCAGCTGGTTTAAATATTGTCTCGGGAATGATGCCAAAACGCCAAGCGTTCAATATTGTGATTTCTAACGTGCCAGGGCCACGCGAACCGCTATACTGGAATGGTGCAAAACTGGACGCACTCTATCCAGCTTCAATTGTACTGGATGGACAGGCACTGAATATTACCATGACCAGCTATCTGGATAAACTGGAAGTGGGGTTAACCGGTTGTCGTAATGCCTTACCGAAAATGCAAAACTTGCTCACGCACCTGGAAGATGAAATTCAGCGCTTTGAAGAAATTGTAGGTCAAGATATTCCACCAAAAAAGTTAAAAGCGGTGAGTTAACCGCAGCTTCAAAAGAGTGAATAATAAATAAAATAAGGGACCTTTTAGAGGTCCCTTTATTTTCTATTGCACGACATTAATTCTTAATTGCACGACATTGATTTAATAGTTGATGACAAACTGAATGAATCATGGCAGCTGTAATTTGAACTTCTTTACCCTGCTCATTGACGATATAACCATTTTGGCTCATTTTATTATCTGTAACTTTCGTATTTTGTTGAACTGCTACTTGGCTTATACTCATGTCATACCTCTTGTTTGCTAAACCAAAACTGGGAGATTTTGGCTTTGGCTACTTGTGTATGACTAGTATTCAAAATTCAGCCTAAAAAGTAAAATTTCAGATGTAACAAGTGTTTAACGATATTCTGTTACAATTTCAGCTCAGAATGATATCGTATTGCTCTTGCGTATACAGATTTTCCACCTGAAATTTGATGATACGCCCTATAAAGTGCTCTAAATCGGCCACTGCAGGTGCTTCCGCTGTTAACAATCGGTCAATCACCAAAGGATGTGCCACTACGGTAAAACCGCTTTTACATTCAAAAGCACGGGCATATCTTAAAATTTCCCGAAAAATCTCGTAACACACTGTCTCTGCCGTTTTCACATAACCCCGTCCCTGACAGGTTGGACACGATTCACATAATAAGTGTTCTAAAGATTCACGAGTACGCTTTCGGGTCATTTCCACCAGACCCAGTTCCGAAACCTGGGTGATTTTGGTTTTGGCATGATCACGTTCCAGCATACGCTCAAACTGGCTCATGACTTCTTCACGATGCTGTGCTTCCTGCATGTCAATGAAATCGATGATGATGATGCCACCCAAATTACGTAAGCGTAGCTGACGGGCAATGACCTGCGTCGCTTCCATATTGGTTTTAAATACGGTGTCTTCCAGAGTTCGGCCACCGACATAAGAACCGGTATTGACATCAATGGTGGTCATGGCTTCGGTCTGGTCGATCATCAAATAGCCACCCGATTTCAGTGCTACGCGGGTTTGTAGGGCCTTCTGAATATCTTCTTCAACATTGTACAAGTCAAAAATGGGACGTTCACCCGGATAGTGAACCAGTCGATCTTGCATACTGGGAACAAACTCAAGTACAAATTCTTGCAACTTGGCATGTATTTCACGTGAGTCGACAGAAATTTTAGAAGTATCTTCATTGGCCAAATCACGAATCACCCGCTGTGGCAGCGGCAGTTCTTCAAAAATCAGTGAAGGGACGGCAATGCTTTTTTGCTTGCGCTGAATGAATTCCCAAAGTTTGGCCAAATACGCCATATCCTGTGCAATTTCCGCTTCAGGAATCCCCTCTGCCGCAGTACGGACAATGACGCTGCCCGGTAATTCATGCTCGCTTTGAATGCGTTCGATCATCGAACGCAGCCGGTCCCGTTCCTCTTCAGATTCAATGCGTTGTGATACACCGATATGATGACCATAAGGCATCAATACCAGATAACGTGAAGGAATGGAAAGATCGGTAGAAAGACGCGCCCCTTTGGTCCCCAGCATATCCTTCATCACTTGCACCGTGAGAATCTGACCGGGTTGCAGCAGTTCAAAAACGTTGGGGGTCGGTTGATTGCGGGGCCAGACCATATCGTTGATATGGAGGAAGGCGGTTCGAGAAAGACCAATATCGACAAAAGCAGCCTGCATACCCGGAAGTACACGCACCACTTTGCCTTTATAAATATTGCCCACCAATCCACGCTTAACCGTACGCTCAACAAATAATTCATTGACCGTGCCGTTCTGGATTAAGGCCACACGACATTCCATAGGTGTGACGTTAATCAACAACTCGTCAGACATAATAAAACTCAAAACATTATAAAAATTCTTTTTTGAGGTCAGTTAATTTAGTGCCTTAACTGCCTGTAATAACTGTACGGTTTCATGTAAAGGCAAGCCCACGACATTACTATAACTGCCTTCGATACGGGGAATATAACGCGCTGCGATGCCTTGAATGGCATAAGCACCCGCTTTGCCTAAGGGTTCCCCAGTTGCCCAATAATCTTCCATATCATTGAGACTTAACTTTTGAAACTCAACCTGTGTTCGTACCACTATACTTGATTTTTCTGTTGTTGTACGCACACAAACACCTGAAAAGACATCATGCTTGCGCCCGGAAATGCACTGCCACATTTCAAAAGCATGTTGTTTTGATTCAGGTTTACCTAAAATCTGATTATCCACACCTAAACTGGTATCAGCAGCGATCACGATGGCATCCGGAAATTGCTCCAATACCACTTGCGCCTTATTACAGGCTAAACGCTCGACATAAGCGGCAACATCTTCTCCGTAAAGAATAGATTCATCGATATCCGGACTATAAATCTCGAATTCTAAACCTAACTGTTGCAGCAGTTCCCGACGGCGTGGAGAACTCGAAGCCAGAATTAAACGCGCCATTTTTTAAGCATAAAATACATGACAGGGAAAACCAGCACACTGCTCAATAAAGGCTGCCAGTGTCGGGTAATGGAAAATTGCAAGCCACCCATCGTTTGGGCAATCCAGATCACAAATAAATGTGCCATTACTGCCAGAAAGCTAATCACCCAGAGATTGCCAAAGGTCATAATGCGTCGTTCACGGGTTAAAAACCGGACAATAAAGGTAATCAACACAAAACTTAGTGCATTCATGCCTAAAGGGGCATCTACCAGCAGGTCGGTAAACATACCGGTGGCAAAGGCAAACCAGATTCCGCACCATGTAGGTTGGCACATCACCCAAAATAGCATGAGCAGCAACATGAATAAGGGACGTGCACCGGATACGGCATAAGACAGTGGGTAAACCATCAACACCGAACAGACAATGACTGAAACAATAATCGCAATTAAAGGATCCCGATTGCTTTCAGCCCGTAATTTAGCGAGTGGCATGCGGCTGCTCCATCGCTAATGAATCAGAAAAAAGTACCACGACATGATGTCCACCAGCCAATTGTGCGGCTGGAATGACTTCAATCTGGGCAAATTCACCCGAATTATGCCGGTTAACCTTGGACACGGTGCCAACCAGATAACCCGCCGGAAAATGCGCTCCCAAACCTGAGCTGTACACTTTTTCACCCACCTTAACATTGGCACTGGTCGGAACATATTCCATCTTCAAATGCCCCAAATCACCTGTACCCGATACAATGGCACGCATTCCGGTATGTTCCAAACGCACAGAGAGAGAATGCTCTTTATCAGATAGCAACATAATACGGCTACTATGCGAATTGACATTGATGATCTGCCCCATAATTCCTTTATCGTCCAGTACGGTTTGACCGACCTTGAGCTGACTGTTGGAACCACGGTTAATCACAATAATATGCCGTAGCGGATCGGCATCAGTACCGATGACTTCTGCAATTTCCATGCGCCCATCAATAATCAAAGGCGTATCCAGCAGACCTCTTAAACGGGTATTTTCGGCAGAAAGTTCAGATAATTTTTGCAAACGAACCTGAGCCTGTAACAACTCGGCTTGCATCGCGGTATTTTCACGACGTAACTGGGCTTCAGACTTGGTTTGTTGATTGAGCCATTCTCGCGATAACACCGGATAACTTGCAAGGGCATAAATAGGATTATATGCCGCATACAAGACATCACGTGCAGGTTGAATCACATGCGGCATGCGCCAGTTAAAAAACAGCACCACCAGACATGTAATCACCGCAATGATAAATGAGCGAAAAGATGGCGGTTGTCGAGAAAACAGTTGTGTTTGCACCGCCTGGTCCCTAACTTAACCTACAAATAACATGTCGTGATTTGGATTGTCGAAGAATTCCAGCACCTTGCCACCACCACGAGTCACGCAAGTCAACGGATCTTCAGCCACAACCACAGGCAAACCGGTTTCTTGCGCAAGAAGTTTGTCGAGGTTACGAAGTAGTGCGCCACCACCAGTCAGCACAATGCCACGTTCTGCAATATCAGAAGACAGTTCAGGCGGGGTTTGTTCAAGTGCAGATTTAACCGCAGAGACAATATTTTGTAATGGGTCTGAAATCGCCTGGGTAATTTCGTCTGAAGTCACCGTAATGGCGCGAGGAACACCTTCAGCCAGGTTACGGCCACGCACTTCAATTTCCAGCGGCTTCGCGCCTTCATCCGGAAGTGCCATACCCACTTCTTTTTTAATCACTTCGGCAGTGGTTTCACCAATCACACAGCCATGCGCTTTACGTACATAGTTAATGATCTGTTCATCAAAGACATCACCACCAATACGGAGTGAATCTGCGTAAACACAGCCCTGCAATGAAATAATTGCGATTTCAGTGGTACCACCGCCCACATCGACCACCATCGAACCACATGCCTGTTCAACCGGCATACCGGCACCAATTGCAGCAGCCATTGGCTCTTCAATTAAGCGGACATCACGTGCGCCAGCATTGAATACCGCTTCACGAATGGCACGGCGCTCAACCAGCGTTGATTTGCACGGTACACACACTACAACACGCGGTGCAGGTGGGAAAAGACGCTTTTCATGTACTTTACCAATAAACTGGTTCAACATGGTTTCGGTCACTTCGAAATCGGCAATCACCCCGTCTTTCATCGGGCGGATTGCAGAAATATTTGCAGGTGTACGACCGAGCATTTGTTTAGCATCAAGACCAACCGCGGCAACGATTTTCTGTGAACCGCTGTGACGGATGGCCACAACCGTCGGTTCATTTAATATAATGCCTCGTCCTGGTGCATAAATAAGTGTATTTGCTGTACCTAAATCAATGGCTAGATCGGGCGAAAACAAGCCAATTAGTCTTTTTAGAATCACGGAGACGTTCTCGATTAAACTTTATGTGGACGCAAGGTGGCAACTTTAACTAAATGTGATGATTTGGACAAGTCAATCGCTTATTATAACGCACGATATTTTGAATTTTTTTAATACTGATTAGGTAATATTATGTCTACATCGGATGCACAGCATTCTGCAGATTTAAATGCAAAAACAGTTTCAGCAATCGCACATCTGGCCCGATTGTCGCTAAATGATACGCAATCTGCTGAATATGCTCAAAGTCTAAATAAAATTTTAGGCATGATGGAAACCTTAAAAGGCATTGACACTGAAAATGTCGAGCCGCTTAAAAGTCCATTTGACCATCCACAGCCCTTACGTGAAGACGTGGTTTCTGAAGAAAATCATCGTGAAGAATATCAAGCTGTTGCACCGGCAACCCAAGATGGCTTGTACCTTGTTCCGCGTGTGATTGAATAATCTTTATTCAGTTAAATCATTTTATTAAATTAAACGTAAAGAAATATTTCTCATGACAGATTTACATCGCTTATCGATTCGTGAACTTTCCGAGGGTTTAGCTGGGGCTAAATTTTCGTCTCGCGAATTGACTGAACATTATTTAAAACGCATTGCAAAAATCGATGCCCAAGTACAATCTTATGTGACCGTAACCGCCGAGCAGGCATTGGCCCAAGCCGATGCTGCTGATGCTGCAATTAAAGCCGGCAATGCAACTTCCTTAACCGGTGTGCCAATTGCACATAAAGATATTTTCTGTACCCAAGGCATTAAGACCACAGCCGGTTCTAAAATGCTGGACAATTTTATCTCTCCTTACGACGCGACCGTTGTAGCGAAAGGTAAAGCTGCGGGCCTGGTGACTTTAGGTAAAGTGAACATGGACGAATTCGCCATGGGTTCAACTTCCGAGTCATCTTACTTTGGCGCGACCAAAAACCCTTGGGCACTGGATCACGTTCCGGGTGGTTCTTCAGGTGGTTCTGCTGCGGCTGTTGCTGCGGATCTGGCACCATTTTCAACCGGTACCGATACTGGTGGTTCGATCCGTCAGCCGGCTTCTTTCTGTGGTCTGACCGGTCTGAAACCAACTTATGGCCGTGTATCACGTTTCGGTATGATTGCCTATGCATCATCTCTGGATCAGGGTGGTCCAATAGCACGTTCGGCTGAAGACTGTGCCTACCTGATGAACGTGATGGCAGGTCATGACGCAAAAGATTCTACTTCTGTAAACAAAGATGTTGATGATTATGTGGCAAACCTGAACGGCACATCAGTGAAAGGTTTACGCATTGGTATTCCGAAACAGTACTTCAACGTTCACGGCTTAGATGCTGACGTAAAAGTACGTGTTGAAGAGTCGCTTAAAAAGTTAGAAGAAATGGGTGCAACGTTGGTTGAGATTGACCTCAACATGACAGAAGCTTATGTTCCAACTTATTACCTGATTGCCCCTGCTGAAGCATCTTCAAACTTGTCACGTTTTGATGGCGTGCGTTATGGCTACCGCTGTGAAGATCCGAAAGACATTATGGACTTGTACAAACGCTCTCGTTCAGAAGGTTTTGGTAAAGAAGTTCAGCAACGTATCCTCATCGGTACTTATGCACTTTCTGCGGGTTACTACGATGCGTATTATGTGAAAGCACAAAAAGTACGTCGTCTGATCCAGCAAGACTTCCTGAAAGCCTTTGAATCGGTTGATGTGATTGCAGCCCCTTCTGCGCCTACAACTGCATACCGAATTGGTGCCAACCTGTCTCCTGTGGAAATGTACCTAGGTGACATTTACACTATCGCGGTAAACTTGGCAGGTCTGCCTGCGATTAATGCGCCTGTTGGTTTTGACAAAGATAACTTACCTGTTGGCTTACAGCTGATTGGTAACTACTGGTCAGAATCTCAATTGTTGTCTGTGGTACACCAATACCAACAAGCAACGGATTGGCATACAAAACGCGCTGCAATTGCTGAGGAGAACGCATAATGGCTCAAGCTCAAAAACAATCCCCAAAAGCAGCTAAATCAAACCTGATTGATGGTTGGGAAGTCGTTATTGGTATCGAGATTCACACTCAGCTGGCAACCAATACTAAAATTTTCTCTGGTTCTTCAACCACTTTCGGTCAAGACCCAAATACACAAGCCAGCCTGGTTGATTTAGCGATGCCAGGCGTATTGCCAGTACTCAACAAAGAAGTGGTTGATCTTGCAATTCGTTTTGGTTTGGGTATCGACGCGTATATTGACAAAGCATCTGTATTTGCACGTAAAAACTACTTCTACCCGGATTCTCCTAAAGGCTACCAAATTAGCCAAATGGACAATCCGATTGTGGGCTTGGGTCATATCGACATCCAGCTTGAAGATGGCACGACTAAACGCATTGGCGTAACCCGTGCGCACCTTGAGGAAGATGCAGGTAAATCGATTCATGACCAGTTCGAAGGCATGTCCGGTATCGACTTAAACCGTGCAGGTACACCACTCCTTGAAATCGTATCTGAACCCGATATGCGTTCGGTTGAAGAAGCAGTTGCCTACATTAAAGCGATTCACACGCTGGTTCGCTGGTTGGGCATTTCTGACGGTAACATGGCGGAAGGTTCATTCCGTGCCGACTGTAACGTGTCTTTACGTCGTCCGGGTCAACCGTTCGGTACACGTTGTGAACTGAAAAACCTGAACTCATTTCGTTTCATTGAACAAGCGATCAATGTTGAAATTGAACGTCAAATGGAAATCCTGGAATGGGATGGCACCATCGATCAGGAAACACGTTTGTTCGACCCTGTGAAGATGGAAACGCGTTCAATGCGTTCTAAAGAAGAAGCGAACGATTACCGCTATTTCCCGGATCCAGACTTGTTACCGGTTGTGATTGCTGATGAGCAAATCGAAGCGATTCGAGCGACTATGCCTGAGCTGCCTGCTGCACGTCGTGCACGTTTTGTAGCTGACTTCGGTGTGACTGAGTACGATGCTCATATCTTAACTGCATCTCGAGAACTAGCTGACTATTTTGAAGCTGTTGTTGAAAATGCTGGTGGTTCAACTTTCGGAAAGTTGGCTGCTAACTGGGTAATGGGTGAAGTCTTAAGTTTATTTAATAAGTATTCTAAAGATTTCGCACCCGATATTATTCCTGCACCATTCCTAGCAGAAATGTTAGTGGCTACCAAAAAAACGGAAAAAGCTCTACCAGTTAAGGATGGCAAAGTTCTTCTTAAAGAATACTTTGAGAAAAAACGCTTAGAGTTAGAAAATAAGTTTCAAGAAAATGCTTTTAATGAGCATTTTGCAACCTTCACTATCAACTTTACTTTTGGACAAAGTGTTGAAGCTATTATGGCTGAAAATGAACTCTACCAACAGGATGATTCTGCTGCAATTGAAGCAATCATTAAAGAAGTACTTGCTGCCAACGAAAAGATGGTTGAAGAGTATAAATCTGGTAAAGATAAAGCTTTCAACGGTCTTGTGGGTCAAGTGATGAAAGCGTCTAAGGGTAAAGCCAACCCTGCGCAAGTGAATGAATTAATGAAGAAATTGATTGGTTTATAATTGACTAATCAGTTATTTTCATGAGATAAAAACCTCGCTTAGTGCGGGGTTTTTTATGGGTAAACTATTTTCTTTAGAGCATATACAAGATGTGGGGCTTAGTGGCTGGATTATCGGTTTAATTGCTCTACTTATTCCTTTTTTTATTTGGTTATTTAGAAAATTTAATAATCGAAAAAGTGCTCAAAGAAAGCGTATTTATAAAAAACTTAAACCTATTTGGGACCGTAATCGTCAAATTTTCATAGAATATGGTCCGCATGAAGATAATGATGCATTCTACGATTTAGAAGGTAATGCAACAGAAGAATGGCGAAAAAAAGTTAAAGAAATAATGTTACCTAATCATCAAAAAATTAGGGATATATGCTCTGAAAATCTATTGCTAATGACGCAAGAGGAATGTGATTTATATCATCAATATGAAGATCATGTCACCGATTTTAAATCATGTCATGAATCAGGTTACTTACCGAATAGAAGATTCCCACAAGATGTAGTTAAAATTTTTAAGGATTAAATCATGACTTGGTTAGACAGCTTAAAAGCTCACGATAATGTTGAAACCGTTAGTAAAGAAGGTAATCTCATTAAAATAACTACGAAAGATAATCGACATGAACTTTTATCTCTTTCAAACTTTAATGAAAAATTAACAGGCAAAATGCTTCAAACACTCTTAAATACTTATAAATTCGATTTTTTACTGTGCAATAAGAAAAATTTTTTCATCGACGAGGATGCTATTCGATTATTAAATAAAAATAATATTAGCTTTGGAACAGGTGGTGATTTATTTAGGCTATTACACGATAAAACTACTGCTTATTCGGATTTCATTCCTAAAGATGCTGCATACATAATGAATAACTTAGGAGCAAACTTTAATGTTAAAAGCTACTCGCTCATGTCCAATAGAAAGATCTCTGTTATACGTCATGATGGTAGACCTATAAATTTTGTATTTATTAATGAATATGCCATCACTCAAGAAAGAATAAATGAAATTTATGAGCTTTATGCACCATTTGACTTTGTTCTTGCAGCAAATCCAAATGCCCATTGGAAAGACTACACCTATCGTGGCCAAGAAGTAAAAATTGGATTGTGGGCTGCTCTTTTTTCATTTTTAGCAAATCCAAAGTCATAAATGCTTGAAATTTCCAATTTAATTAATGAAGTTCAAATATTAGAAATTGATTGTAATATCTATTTATTCGGCTCTTACTTGAAGAGTAACAAGTGGGCTGACCTTGATTTTCTTGTAATTTATAGAACTTATGAAGATGTAAAAAAATTAAAGGAAGTCTTTTCAAGACATCTTCCACACACTCCTCTAGATCTAAACTTTATGACACGAGAGGAAGAAAAATATTTTGATTTTATTAATCAGTCCAATGCCCAACAAATTTTCCCTAAAAATAATTTTTAATATTAAAACATGACCATCAAAAAAGTATCCTCCATCGCCAAACTCGAAGACTTAGGACGTATCCAACTCTCTAAGTCATTTTTTATGCGTGATTTCCTATATAGCGAAATCGCCAATTGGTACGGTGCACCCAACTTCCCCGACCATCCTGAAAAAGCCATCTACACAGGCACACAACTGTGCGAGCAACTGCTCGAACCATTACAAGAAAAATTCGGACGGATCACCATTCGCTCGGCTTATCGCTCACCGAGTGTCAATCAACTTGGCAATGAAAAAGGACATAACTGCGCCAGCAATGAGAAAAACTTTGCCAGCCATATTTGGGACTATCCTGATGCAAAAGGTTATGGTGCAACGGCGTGTATCGTTATTCCATCATTTTTAGAGCTTTATGAGAAAGACCCAAGCAATTGGCAACAGTTGGCATATTGGATTCATAATAACTTGAACTATAGCCACATGACATTTTTCCCAAAACTGTGTGCTTTTAATATTGGCTGGCATGAACAACCTGCACGCGAAATTTATAGTTATATTCAACCCAAAGGCTATTTGCTGCGTGGTGAAGCTGTGAATAAAGAATTTGAGAAATTTTATCCTGATTTATTGTAATCATTAATCCCCCTTAATCCCCCTTTTTCAAAGGGGGACTTGCCACGTCATCAATTGATACGCGTGGTTCCCTCTCCTTTCAGGAGAGGGCTAGGGAGAGGTTATTTTTATAAAAGAATATTAATTTCCTCTGATCGAACCCAACTTATTCCACACCTCAGGTGTTAAAAAAGTCATCACCAATTTATTTAAATCGACATAACGCAGCACACCTTTCAGCTGACTTTTCACTTCAGGATTTTCTAAAATTTCTTCACCGGTAATTTGTCCAAGCTCCTGAAAACTATCGCCCACCGCTTGTACACCCTCCGCAGCAATTACCGCTTTGGTCTGTGCGGAACACTGCTCTACCAATATACGCTGCAATACCTGAGCTAAATTTTTATCCAGCTGGGTTCTCTGCTCTTCATTCACATTGCTGAATTTCTTCAATTCCGGATGTGCAGATAACGCGACAAAAGTCCATTGCAACACCGTTGTTTTATCTGCTGCAGTGGTGGATTTCACCAGACACTTACTCAGCTGATCCACCGTTGGCCCGGCCATTGCGACTTGCGTTGCCCCCATCACGGCAATTGCCATCAAAATAGAACAACCCATTCGAGTAAAGCGACGAACCAAAGTGGTAAAAATAGAGTAAAACATAAAGCAAACTTCCATTCTGAACTGCAGCCTTTTTATCATAAATTACAGGGTTCAGCCTGTTATGACTCTGTAAAATCAAACTTTTTTTCAGCTTGTCTATCCACCTGATGATTTGAACGTTTTCTGGCTTCGACTAAAGAAAGCCACCCCACCTTTAAAAATGACATCTGCTTATGCTATGGTGAATGAAAATAAAACTTTATATAAATCATATCCAAACAGAGGGAAAAATCATGGCTAAACAAATCTTGATGCTGGTGGGCGACTACGCTGAAGACTACGAAACCATGGTGCCGTTCCAGTTTTTAACTGGTCTGGGCTATACCGTACATGCAGTCTGCCCGGATAAAAAAGCCGGTGACAGCATCGCCACCGCTATTCATGACTTTGAAGGCGAGCAAACCTATAGTGAAAAGCGTGGTCATAACTTTGCCATTAATTATGACTTTGACTCGGTCAATACTGAGGATTATGTGGGTCTGGTCATTCCGGGCGGACGTGCACCTGAATACCTACGCATGAATGCACGCGTGGTGGAAATTGTACGTGAGTTTGATGCTGTTCAAAAACCGATTGCAGCCGTATGTCACGGCGCTCAACTTCTTGCCGCGGCCGATGTGCTTAAAGGTAAAACCTGTTCTGCTTACCCGGCATGTGCAGTGGAAGTAAAACTTGCTGGCGGGCAATATGCCGATATCGCAGTCACTGAAGCAGTCACCGACGGACATCTGGTGACTGCACCGGCTTGGCCTGCTCATCCGGCATGGCTAGCACAATTTGTGAAAGTATTAGGGGCAACGATTAGCCTGTAATCCTGCCGAATTCAGATTTAAAGTTCAATATTCACGTTCCATCGCATGATGATGGAACGTGACGCTGATAAAGATAAGCAAAATAGCTTTTTACTTCATCTGCCTGAGCATATTTTTCGCCCCACTGTGATTATAGTTCACAGCTAAATTTTGTAAGACTCGCGTTGCTTGAGCTTTAGAATTAGAAAAACGGTTGCTATAACTGGGTACACTGGTTAAACAACGTGCAACCAGCATCCCAGATTCAGTATAGACCCGGGTTCCCTCAGTTCCTTGCAACTTGCCATAGTTATAAGCTCGCTGGGCATTATTACAGGCAGAGATCTGATTTTTACCACTATTTAAATCACGACGTGCAGCGACGTAAAATTTCATCTGTTGCTGTTGCGGGCTTTCCACGACTTTTAGCGGCTGTGCTGCTGGCAACTCCGGAGTTAGTTTGGTTTCTTTTTTAAGATCTGCTTCTTTTTTGGCTTCAGCCTCTTTTTGAAGGGCAGATTTATTTAACGCTTTTTTATTGCCCAGATCATTGGAATTGATTTTTTTATCCGCAGCATTTGTGGTCATACTAATATTTTTATAAAACTTTTTAGCTTCATCCGCCGACATGAGTCTGGTCTGCAGACTAACTACCCGTGCATCCGAACCGTCATTGAGTTTACGTTCAGCCGCCGGTTCAATAGAGGCAATCCAGCTCTGTCTATTATTTTGTACACACTTATAGGCGCCTATGCCCTGTTTGACATTACCGGAAGCAGACAAGCGTTTTTTATCCGATACATCCTTCACCAGAGCCATGGAACTCTTATACAGCAGCGTGAATTTGCCCTGCTTGGCAGAACAGTAATTGTTTAAATATTTTCTGGGATATAAAGATTGCGTTTCTTTGTCATTCTGTTTTGCTCCCCATGAATAGACATATTCTTTGGCCTGTCCATTGGGTTGGTTAATATTTTTTTGAACGATCATTTCCTGTGCTGAAGCATAATTTTTAACAGAATCATCTGAGCTCAAAGCATTAAAACTGGTACAGCCATGTAAAGTGATGCCCACTCCGCCAATCAAGATGAATGTTTTGAAATTCACGTATTAATGCTCACTGATGCTGTAACTCAAAAATATATCAAAACTGGGGAAATCACAAATATAGCACTTTGATTTTATTATTAATTCCCTTCAAGTTAAATGATAGATTTTTGCCTGAAAATGCAAAATAACTGCCAATCTTTTAAAAGTTTTAGTACTAAAATCCGAATGGGATAACACTTTTTAGCCAGTTTAAAATTTTTTATGATTGGTGAAGCTTTAGTTATCCCTGAAACTATTCGGCAATTTCCATCATAAACCGATGAAAATTTAATCTTTTATATAAATAGCTAGCTGGCGTACTCAAAAGCTAAAATTAAAATGGGTTATTTCACCACGGCTTCAATTAAATCAAGATCCCAGGCCCCACCGGCAAAACCTTTACACATGCCAGACCAGCGATCTACAGTTTGAACGAAAGCTTGTCCCTGCCAAATCCATTCGCTGATCTTCCAGCAATCACCAATACCACGACCCTTTTGCGCACTGCTGATTTCGCCTGCTGCAAAATCCGATGCAGATTCGGTCACAAAGCTGGCTTTGCCTGTTAAAGATGGATTCATTACCCAAGCCCCATAGCCTTCATTGTAGGCTCCGCGCCAGCATAGGGTGGTAGCTAGAACTTTGTTATTGGTAAGCTTATAGAGTTCAATCGCTTGTGGTTTGGCACCATCTCCATCATAAATGCCTTCACAAAATTCAGCTACATCTGACTGTGTCGGCCGGGCAGTCATGAGTAACTTATGCAGGTTTTGGTACTGCCTGCTATTGGGCTGTAGTGTTAAATAAGGTTTTGCTGCGGTTTTTACTTTATTGACTACTAATTTGGGCTGTGCTGCCAATACTTTCGACTCACCTGCAGTTCCGGGGTTGACCAAAGCACCTACAGTACCCATACGTTGTTGAAAATCATCCATTTTCAACAATGAAGCCGTCATGCCTGCATCAGAAACCTGCCAGGTGTAATAGGCATTTTTAAATACGATGTTCGCTTTTTTCCGAGTCTGTTGTAACAGTGCATTGAGCTGTTTGCTATTTAGCGCTCCTGTAAGCAGTTGCTCTGAAATATTAATCCTGACTCGACCATAATCCTGATGATTGATAAAAAAGTTTAAATTATTCAGTTTCTTGTTATCTAAGGCTTGATCAAAACTGGATAAGGCAAATGTCCCTTGTACAGTTTGTTTTGCTCCAGCTTTACGGGTCAACAAGATTGTGGCGGGCATGCTTTGCAGATAATCATCCTGATAGCCTGCTGCCCGACAGGTGCCGGTATTACTGCAATACACTTCCCAATCCTGATGAGAAAAAGACATGCCTTGAATTTCTTTGGCAAATGTTAGAGGACTGGTCACGGCCAGACAGCAAAGCGAAGTCCACGCATAAAACCTTTTCATTTTTTCTGACCCTTTCCCTTTTTAATTACTATACTTCAGCATTTTCATGATTGTTAAATATAAAGCATTATAAAAAAACCCGCATTATGCGGGTTCTGTTGCTCAATTTGAGTATACCTTATTTATGCAAAGTCGATTCAAATGCCCGTAAACGCTTATAAATCGAAAGCAATTCAATAATGGTCGGCCAAGACTCGATTAAATACTGGAAGGACTCGCGTACCTTGCCAAAGACATTGGCAATCTGCATCATCAAACCTAAAGTAATCGCCCCTGCGGCAATACTTGGAAACAGCACAAACAAGCCATACAGATTGTCCAGTTGCATGTACCAGATGCGTACCATGTTGAAATAGGCATAATGGAAATACAGGCGGAAATAATTAAAACGCACACGGCTAAACAGTTCTTTTAAGGTCAGCGGATCGGCACGATCGGCATAATCTTCACCATAAACCAGTTCTTTGCGGTAAGCAGCTTCAACTTTCTGGTTGTTAAATTCCAGACCCGGCAATTTATAACCTACCAGCATCAACACTACAGTACCCAGCACCGCCCAGCTGATGGCAGCCCAGACCAGTGCATAAGGAATTTCACCAATCACCGGGAGCTGTTTCACATGCGATGATAACTGTAACAACACCGGTAAAAATGCCATGAGTGTCATCAGGGCCTGAATGAAACTTACCCCCAAACTTTCGGTGGTTTTGGCAAAACGCATGGTATCTTCCTGAATACGCTGCGAAGCCCCTTCAATATAACGTAACTGTTCCCAATGCGCAGTGTAATAGTCATTCATCGCCGTACGCCACCGGAAGATATAATGGCTGACAAAGAACAGGTTAAACACGGCAATCGTCACATAGACCATGGCGACATACAGGAAGGTCAGGGTTTCACTATAAAGTAAATTGACATCTCCACCACCACTACTCAGCATTTTCTGAATCAGGTCATAAAATGGGCTGTACCAGGCATTCACCACGACATTGACCTGCACCGCAAACCAGATATTGAACAGGATAAAAGCCGAGCCCCAGACCGACCAGCCCTGCCATGGATTGCTGGATTTAAAGCGCCAGAACATCGCAAAAATAACGGTAGAAACGATGAACCACAGATAGAACCATAAAAATGAAGGTGCCCAAAAACGGCTTACTCCAATCGGTAATTCCGCAGTGGCATAACCCGGTGCAAAGCCTAAAAATGTTCCCCAGCCACTTCCGCCGGAATACCACAGTGCAATATTGATGACAAACCAGAGTACCAAAGAGGAAAAGAACCACTTTGGATTAGGAAAAAAAGATTTAAACATCAGTTAGGGTTATTCCTTTATTTTTAGTTTCAAACTTGCCAATCAACCACCCGACCCATTTAGACTGGATGGATGAAGTAGCTATTATTCTCGTCTTTTCATCTTTGTAGCAACTTATAGACTGTTTGTGAAATGTTTTTTCAGGTGAATTCATTTTCTTTGAATGATGCCTCTTATAATCAAGTTGTATGCTTCATTCGCCCTGTGATGAGGTTTTTATCACGCCAGTTCAGCCTAAAATCTGCTGCATATCGCATCCAATGCAGCAGAGGTGACTTTTAGTCAGATTTTGCCCCAGCATAGCCGGGACAAATTAAAATTTGCTTAAAAATAATCCAGCCATTAAATCCATAGAAATTTTATGGAAATATTTGAAAAACCGGAGCTAAATCAAAATATAAGTTTTAATTCTATCTCATTTTAATATACAATATGTGAACTATATCGTATTTTTCATCCGTTTGTTTTTGGATTTAGTTATCAAGACTGATAGGATTGGTTAAATATTTACCAATTTATGATACTATTAACCTAATTTATAAGATCTAGGGGGAAGTGCAATGGAAAATTTAATCATCGAATTATTAAAACCTGTGACCTTGGAAAAAGAGAACTGCAGTCCTCTCGTTTTTGAACAAGGCACGATCTTAAAAGTCATTATGCAAACACCGACCAGCCTGCTGGTATCAGACGATACCGACTTTAATTTTACTGTTTCTTTGCAAGATGAAAATAAAGTCTGGCGTGAACTATAAGCTTCATGAGATTTGTATAGTAATTTAAAAAATTTGGCTACGGAATCCTCGAACTTGAGTATAACTCCCCTAAACTCAAGTTCGAGGATTTCGATGTGCCATAAACAACAATAAAATTTGGCTGAATAGCAACCCTGCTGATCAAAACCATAGAAAAGAGATACATACTTTATCTGTTGTGAACGTTAAAAGTTCCCTCTATCTCCAGCCCATCCAGTATATAAGCTCACCCAAACCCAGCAGCTTTAAGCCGAATATAGTTTAGATCAGCTTGTTCAGTACTTAAGCGTCCCCATAAAACTCAGTGCAGAAAACAGCCAGATAAACAAGACAAAACTGCGTCCCTGATTAAAATAATTCAGATCGGTACCATGCAGAATGTTATGCCGGGTCATGCTCACGGTTGAACTGCTATCCTTTTTATAAGCGGCAAGTTCAGCAAAGTACGGATTCATTTCAGTCGCAATTTTAGATTTGTGCCACAAGCTTTTTATTTCATTGCCCTTTAAGCCTGGAACAATTTTATAAACATCCACAAACCTGGTTGCATTTTGTTTTAAAAAACCCGCCTCAATTAGGACATCGGTCAAGATGCCTTCTAGTTGTGCATAAACATTTGGAATGCAACCACTATAGAAGCCGAGTTTGTACATTTTAAAACTTTCAAGCAATACAAGACGGCGCTTCGCTTTGATATTTTCATCAATCTCTAAAGCGTCAAAAGCTTTAAGCATTTGGGTTTGGAAATGTTCGCTGTTAATAATGTCGAGTAAATTAAATTGTTCTAAATCTTCAAACTGGTGAATAGCAGGCCAAAAGTGCATCAGGTTTAAAGCATCATTGGCCACTTTCGCCCCAATCGGTTGATCCAGTTCATCAGCCAGCACTTGAAAATACGGTTCTTGCTGGGCTAAGCCCAATAGGGTGTTGATTAAAAGTGCATGCTCATCTGCCGAGATCTCTTCAAGATATTGCTCAGCATCTTTTAAAATCTGACTGCCCAATTGTTTTTGAATCGCAGTATTTTGTTTAATACGGGTAACGGGTTGGTCGAAATCGAAATCATCTTCGTCGATCATGGGCTTTACTCTTGGCACATTGCTTTAGGTGCTTATTATCACAGGTATTCACTACAGCAGATAGCGCTATAAAATAAATACTGACCTTGATGGAACCGCAATCGAGATTCAATCAAGGTCATAGACGCTCAATAACAGTGTGCCTGATTTAGACATTCCCAATATGCAGATGGAGCATGTTTTGATGGCATCTGAACAATCTTAAATTTTTCGGCCGCTCTGCCCCCCTTCAACCCTGCCCTGACTGAAGTATCTTTAAAGTTGAAACCATTATTGATGATTTTTATTTTGGTCAGGCTTGTTTTGCTCAGATTGATCGGTTTTATCTTGATCCTGCTTTTTCGAATCCCCTGACTGGGATTGATCTTCACCTTTCATTTTACTCATTGTATCCGTCGCCATCTGTCTCAGTTCTCCCAGTTTGACAGAGGCTTCATTGACCAACTCTGTAATCTTCTGTTTGGTATCTTCAAACTTATGCAGGGCCTCATCTTTGAAATGTGCCATACGGTCCTGCTGATCTGACTGATTTGCCGATTTATCTTCCGAGGTATGATCCGCTTTCGCCTTTTTCGTATCACCAGAACCATGTTCACTATTTTGCTGGCTGTCTGACTTGCCATTTTTTAGTTCATTCAGAATCTTTTCGGCTTTTTTCAGTAGATCCTCACCAATGGCGATTGCCATGGCTTTTAAGTCATCCATCTTAATGCTTTCAGTTTTTTGATCTGAGTTGCCAGACTGAGCTTGTTTAGAATTATCTTCTTGCTCTGCATGTTCGCCATTGGGCTGAGCACCTTGCTTCACTGCAGACTTTTCATCAGTATTATTCTGCTGGGCTTCTAAAACTTCCTGATGTTCCTGCTTGTGCTGTTTATCAATCTCGTTCTGCTTTTGCTCTTTTTCCAATTGCTCATTCAGTTGTTGTGCATGTGGTTCTTTATCTTGGTTTTGCTTCGAAGTACTTGTCTGGTTATTCTGAGTCATGAGTACCCTCCTGAGGTGTCATAAAATGATCAGACAAATTTTTTAGCACAAAGCATGCAACCCAGCGGACGAATTAAGCAAACTGCAACAAAGCCTGTACATGTTGTTGCTATTGATTGCAGAAAGTAGCGTTAACCTAGCTCGATCAATTATTTAATATTCGCTCATCGAATGATATCGAATTTTATATTTGAATATTCAAGTTGCTTTATTCATTGCGCTTCAGCTAAAGCATTTCTTTGTAATCCCCTCTGCATCATGTAAAATTATGACCCATTGCATAAAATACGAATGAGAGAGTCATATCCGTGCGTAATATCCTAGTCACTAACGCCCTTCCATACGCCAATGGTCCGATCCATATGGGTCACTTACTCGGTTATATCCAGGCAGATATCTGGGTTCGTGCCATGCGTGCAATGGGTCATAACGTGACTTATGTCTGCGCGGATGATGCTCACGGCACGGCGATCATGCTGCGTGCTGAAGCGAATGGCATTACTCCGGAACAACAAATTGCCAATGTCCAAAAAGAACATCAGCGTGACTTTACCGGCTTTAAAGTCGACTTCGACCACTACGACTCAACCAACAGCACTGAAAACCAGGCTCGTGCATCTGAGATTTATATCAAGAACCGTGAAGCAGGCAACATTGCTGTTCGCCCTGTAACGCAATTATTCGACCCTGAAAAAGGCATGTTCCTGTCAGACCGTTTCATTAAAGGCACCTGCCCGAAATGTAAAGCGGAAGATCAATACGGCGACTCATGCGAAGTGTGTGGTACAACCTACAATGCTACTGAACTGCTCAATCCAAAATCAACATTAAGCGGTGCGACGCCTGTAGAAAAATCTTCAGATCACTACTTCTTTAAACTGCCTAACTTTGGTGAATACCTGCAAAAATGGACACGTGACGAAGGTCGTTTACCTGTGTCGATTGCCAACAAGTTAGATGAATGGTTTGAAGCAGGTTTGTCGGATTGGGATATTTCTCGTGATGCGCCATATTTTGGTTTTGAAATTCCAGATGCGCCAAACAAATACTTCTACGTTTGGGTCGATGCCCCAATCGGCTATATGTCGAGCTTTGAAAATTACATCAAAACCAAACGTCCTGACTTAAGCTTTGACGATTACTGGAAAAAAGATTCTGAAAATGAGGTGTATCACTTCATTGGTAAAGACATCGTTTACTTCCACGCATTGTTCTGGCCTGCGATGCTTGACGGTGCAAACTACCGCACGCCTACAAGCTTATTCGTCAACGGTTTCTTGACAGTGAATGGTCAGAAGATGTCGAAATCTCGTGGGACATTCATTAAAGCTGAAACGTATTTAGAGCATTTAAACCCTGAATACCTACGTTACTACTTCGCATCTAAACTTTCTGACAAAGTTGAAGATTCTGACTTGAACCTTGACGACTTCGTACAGAAAGTTAACTCTGACCTGGTTGGTAAAGTGGTGAACATCGCAAGTCGTTGTGCGAAATTCATTAACACCAAGTTTGACAACAAGTTAAGTACAACTTGTGCAGAGCCTGAATTGGTTCAAAGCTTTATTGATGCCGGTGATTCAATCGCTGCTGCATACGAAGCACGTGAGTTCTCTACTGCGATTCGTGAAATCATGGCGCTTGCAGACAAAGCCAACCAATACATCGATGAGAAAAAGCCTTGGGCTTTAGCGAAGATTGAAGGCGAAGAACAACAAGTACATGATGTATGTTCTGTAGGTATTAACCTGTTCCGTCAATTAGCTGTGTACTTAAGCCCTGTATTACCTGTGCTTGCTGAACAAGTTCAAGCGTTCTTACAACTTGATAGCTTTAACTTTGAATCTCGTAAGCAAATCTTGGTGGGTCATGAAATTGCATTGTTCCAACCGTTAATGCAACGTGTTGACCCGAAAGCTGTGGCTGCGATGGTCGATGCATCTAAAGATTCTTTAGCTGCTCCTGCTGAAGCACCAAAAGCGGAAAAGAAAAAAGAGAAGAAGGTAGAAAAGAAACCTGAACCTCAAGTGGGCGAAGCTGAAATCATTAATATTGATGATTTTATGAAAGTTGACCTTCGTGTGGCTGAAGTTTTAGATGCTGCAACAGTTGAAGGTTCTGATAAATTGCTTCAATTGACGTTGAATGTTGGTGAAGCTGAGCCACGTAACGTATTTAGCGGTATTCGTGAGTTCTACCAACCTGAAGACTTAAAAGGCAAATTGGTGGTGATGGTGGCAAACCTTGCACCACGTAAGATGCGTTTTGGTATTTCAAACGGTATGGTGTTAGCTGCGGGTAATGGCGACGGTGTTTGGGTGATTTCACCTGAATCTGGTGCTAAACCGGGTGATAAAGTGTCTTAAGGTTTAAGACGGAAGATAAAAAGCCTCTACTGATGTAGGGGCTTTTTTATTTTTCCCTCACCCCGACCCTCTCCCTGAGGGAGAGGGAGAATCCATTACTAAGCTAATTTTATGTAGTTCCCTCTCCTTTAAGGAGAGGAAAATTCATTGTGAATTTTAGGACAGAATCTAATCAGATGACTTGCGACATGGATGTCGCACGTTCGTTAGGGGCACACGGACGTGCCCTCTAACGAACAAAGGGGTTTTGTTACTTTTGCCCCGACAAAAGTAAATTATATAATTCTAAAAATTAAGAAATTTGCTAATATTTCAGATAAATACGACTAATAGATCAAATATGAAAGCACCAATACTTAGAAAAGGTAAAACTAAATCCCTATTAGAAAGCTCTATTGATTGTGCTTTGCTAGCAGTTGAAATTTACAATAAACCTAGAGCCCCCTTCAGAGTTGAAACTTTTATTACTCATATGATTATGGCTTGGACTCGGCTTTTTCAGGCTTATTTTAATTTTACTATTGGGGAAACATACTTTTATAAAGAAAAAAATGGTCGTTATAAGCTTACAGATGGTGAGAAAAAAGCTTGGGAATTAAAAACTTGTATCAAAGAATATGGAAAATTATCTCCAGCCGTAAAAACTAATCTGGAGTTCTTTATTAAACTTCGCAATAAAATTGAACATAGAACTATTGATAAAGACGAAATCGGACTAACAATTTTTGGTGAATGCCAAGCACTTCTATACAATTATGAAAATGAATTAATAAAGTTATTTGGTGAAGAATATGCGATTAATGAAAGCTTAGCATTGATCCTAGCCAAAATAATGGACAGCATTTCCCTCTAAAGATAACGTAACGTTAACTTTGGAGATACAAGAATGGCTAAACGTTTTAGTCCTGAATTTAAACAGCAAGCAATTGATTATGCACTTTCAAACTCACACGAATCTGTAGCTGCAATCGCCCAGAAATTAGGTGTTGGTTATTCAACATTGGATAAATGGATTCGTGAAACCAATCCGGCGGGTTCAAGCAAACGCCAACTTTCACCAGAACAACAGCGGATTTTAGAATTAGAGAAA
>NZ_NEGD01000011.1:0-154817 GCF_002135245.1 Acinetobacter sp. ANC 4218
TCGAACGTCTTGCAGAACTGCAAGACGTTGAATTTCTTTGTCAGACATAGTGATCAGCATCTATATTTTATATCCAGTCCATGGTGATAAAAACCATCATAAACTAGACATTTTTATTGGTGAGAATATAGACATTTTGAATGGGTTCTAACAAGACTAATTCGTATAATGTATATTATGTTAAATAAGATATCCAAGATTGCGCCCTACATAACTCAGCCGTTGGCGCAACTTCACTGGAGAGATTCACCAACATATTAATCTCTCCAGTGAAGTATCTTAATGAACATAATATACGTTATGCCGAAATCCGTGAGCCAAATTTATCCTGTAGAGATAACTGCCATAACAAAGTAAGAAATGCTAAACATAAAAATAGAAATAAATAGAAATTTATGACTACAAAGCACATCAAGAATTGCTTCTCTCATTGATCTCTCCAGACAGAAATAAAAAAGAATAAAAAATATGACAAACAGCCTCACAACTTTTATATCTATAATATTTTTTAAATCAGCCCTATTTTGATTCAAATTTAGTCAATCGTAACCTGCATGTTATAAATGGGGGTGGAAAAATCAGTCAGGAGACTAGATTCAGGGCTATGGAATTGCTTATTTAGGGTACTTTCCCCCCGTGTTTTTACGGGTTTTGATTGTTTTTTGATCATATTTATTAGACATGAAGATCACCCCAAGCAACGAGTTAAATGGAATGAAATAAGACCTTTGAACATGATTGAATGACAACGAGGACATTCAGCAAGGTCGATCTGGTGAATTGCATTAATTTTCATTTAGCCATCCCCCAACCTGAAACATAGAAAATGACAGTGAAAAAAGCGTAAGAAACAAGACAAATGCAAATAGAAATAAAGATTAACTCAATGATCCTATACATCAGCAATCACCCATTTCTTCTTTTAATTCAGCGTTTGTTTTCTTATAGAGATCTGCATATAGCTGTTCAGTGGGTGGCTAAGATCAAGATTAGAATTTTAAGATAAAGGAGCTGGTTTAATGATTTGCTGAATCACTTTGAATACGACCATCCACCAGATTGATGGTGCGATCACAGGTCGCGGACAGACGTGGGTCGTGCGTTACCAGCAGTACAGCACAATCACGTTCGCGATGCACTTTACGGAACAGTTCAAACATTTCTGCAGCCGTCTGGGTATCCAGATTCCCTGTAGGTTCATCAGCTAATAATAGCGCTGGTTCCGTAATCAGTGCCCGGGCAATCGCCACCCGCTGTTGCTGCCCTCCCGAAAGTTCATTCGGTTTACGATCCGCAAACTGTTCAAGACCGACTGCTGCAAGCAGTTCACGCGCTCGCTCCAGTGCCTGTTTGTCCGGCTTGCCATGTGTCAGCATTAACGGCATAAGTACATTGTTTAAGGCAGTAAAAGCCTGAATAAGATGATGAAACTGAAACACGAAACCGATACTGTTGCCGCGTAGCGCAGTACGTCCGGCATCATCCATGCGACTGGTTGGCTGACCCAGCAAATACAGCTCACCGCTGCTAGGTTTATCCAGCAAACCTAAAATATTCAATAAGGTACTTTTACCGGAACCGGATGGACCAATCAGCGCAGCAAAATCATTGCGGGCGATACGCAAATCGATTCCATGTAATACTTCAACTTCATTGGGCTGCCCGATATTATAAGATTTATGCAGCGCTTCTAGGCGCAGTACTTCCTGAGACTGATCAGACATGACGAATCGCCTCCACAGGGTCCAATGCTGCTGCCCGGCGCGATGGTATCGCAGCAGCCAGTACGCCAGTCAGCGTAGCCAGTAACAAGGCCAGTATTACCAGATTGATCGAAAGAGGAATGTAAAACAGACCCGGGCCAAAGGTGTTGAATATCCACACCAGACCATAACTGACCGCACTGCCTAAAACTGAACCCAGCAGGCCAAATATTGCGCCCTGAAACAGGAAAATTCGTAAAATTTGCAATTGGGTCGCGCCAGTCGCGCGTAAAATACCGATTTCCCGGGTACGCTGCACCACGCTGACCGACATAACGCTGGCAATTCCAAATGCCACGGAAATTGCCACAAAGATAATAATCATATTGGTTGACAGGCTCTGAGCGGTAATTGCATTCATCAGCTGAGCATTGGTTTTAATCCAGCTTTCGGCTTTTAATGAGGTCAAGCGTCCTATCTGTGCAGCAATATTGTCTGCCTCAAAAATATCTGAAATAGTCAGGTCAATCACTGTAACTCCACCAGGTAAACTGAGTAAGGACTGTGCCTGTTTCAAGTCCAGATACACATAGCGCGCATCCAGTTCGCGTACCCCAAGTTCAAAGATCCCGGCCACATTGACCAATGCACTGTTCTCCCGCCCCGTATCCAGCCGTAACTTGCTTCCCACCTGCACACCCAGATCTTTGGCGAGCTGACTGCCAATCATTACATCGTCTGCACCGATGCGCAACTGACCACTCAGCAGATATTCTTTCAGCGGGATGATCTGTTGATAACGTTCAAGATTAATACCCACCAAGGCAACTGATTGAATGGCATCCCCCCGTTGCACAAAGGCCGGCCCGGATACCACCGGAGATACGGCGGTCAGTACCGGCAACTGATCCAGGGTTTCGGTAATCTGCTGCCAATTGTTGATTGAACGCAGTCGCTGTGCACGCTTGTCTTCCTGCAATAATTGCACCGTCCCTGCAGCAGGCGGCACAATTTGGTTCACCTCATCCGGTGAAAGCAAACGGATATGCGCCTGAGTACCTAAAGTACGTTCGACAATATTCGACTGCAATCCTTGAATTAAAGCACTGATAAAAATGATGACAGCCACACCCACTGCAACACCCACAGTAATCATGATGGATTGTGCACGGCCTTCACGCAAAAAACTGATTGCGATTGTCCATTCTGTCCAGAGCCGCCCGAAAAAGTTTTTCAATCGAATTTCACCGGTAATTCATTTTTACTACCTGTATCATCAGCCTGATGATTCCAGGGTGTTTTTTGCTGTTTTAAGCGTACCCTCGCACCCTCTGTTAAGGAGGATTCGGCATTGGCCAGCACCTGATCACCATCACTCAAACCTGAAACCACTTCTGACATGGCCAGGCCACGTAAACCTAAGCTGACTTGCTGATGTTTTATTTTTCCATCATGTACCAATAGCACACTGGCCTTATCGCCTTTGATACTGCTTAAAGCATCATTCGGAATAGCCAATGCCCGTTCTCGTCTGTTGGTCTCGACATTCACCGACACCGTCATATCCTGACGCAGAAAATCAGGCACCGGATCGACGGCTAAGCGAACCTCTACCGTACCACGCTGCGGGTCAATGCTTGGGGCTATAAAATTGATCCGGGCCGGAAAAGCTTGATCCGGATAGGCATCGGAAATGACCGTTGCCTTTTGCTGTAAAGCAAGTTGCGGTAAATTTCGCTCATCTAAAGGCACCCGAATTTCTGTATTGCCCTTCAATGCGATGCTAAATAAAGTCTGACCTGGTTGGATCAGATCACCCGGTTCCACATCCAGAGTGAGTACCGTACCCGTGACTGTAGAGCGAATTTTAGTTTTGGCCAGTTGAGCCTGGGCTGCAGCAAGTTGCTCACGAAGCTTGGCTTCCTCGACTTGACCTGGTGCCAATGCTGCTGTTTTTAGACGTACTGTTTCAAAATTATTGCGGGCGACTCTTTCCGCTTCCACAGCCTGTTCTATTTCTTCTGCTGAGAGTATGCCAGCTTCTAGATTACGTCTACGTGCTGCTTCCCGACTGGCCTGTTCCAGCTGGGCTTTGGCAGTGGCCAGTTCTGCTACTGCCTGTGGACGCCGGCTGGTTGCGAGTTCGGTCAGAGCCACTTCGGCTTGTCGTACCTGTGCAAGCAGTTCATCCGATTTTAGGACGAGCAGTAAATCCCCCGGCACCACCTGATCACCTTCCTGCACAAACCGCTCAAGAACGACACCGGTAATTTCGCTGCCCACCTGAGCACGTGATACGGTCGCTACACGGCCAGTCGCTACCACATTTTGCACCAGAGGCCTGTATGTCAGGGTATATCCAGGTAACACAGGTCCCTGCCACCATCGAAATAGAGCATAGCTTGCTGCAAGTATGAGCAGCAGGATGATAATCACAAATTTATAGCGAACAACGCGCAATGAATCTCTCCAGTTCAGCTTAAGAGCTTGGTACATCTAACAGCAAGTACTGTTGCTCTGTAGAATTGTATGCTTCAACTTGTTATTGACAATAAGATTTTTTGAAAAGCCTCATGAAATTAAACCATTACACTCTGGTGGTGATCGGCCGGTTGTGAATTGGCTAGGATTCAAATAAGCCGTATAAAGATAAACGAAAAATAACCCCGCTTACACCTATTTCCGTATTTTTACTACTTTAAAATTCATAAGCCAGTTTAACTTAAACGGAAGGGTCGCCAAAATTCCAGATATCTCTATTGATCTTTTGATAGACCTTATCGTGGCTATGCACTAATTTTCACTGTGCGAAATTCAGTAATAGAAAATGAGGATCTGTTGATAATTCGTCTATATTTGCGAGTGCAAGTATTTTTTAGAGGATGTGAGGCAAGAAATACTAAATTTAGTCATTCTAAACGAGTGGTTCACAATGAGGTAATAGCAAAAAAAGATCTAGTCCCTAGCTGTGCTTTGTTCTGGCTCAGGTTTCGGCTCTCAAATGATCACAATATACATATAAAAATAGACCCCTTACTATGTAGTACATAATAAGAGGTCTTTATTTAGGGGACTATTAGAAATTATAGATTGCAACTGCATTTAAGCGGTTGTCTTCACCTGTCTTGCTAGCAAAAGTTTCACGTTCACCATAGACATATTCAAGACCAAAACTCAAAGGCTTGGTTGGGCTATAAAAAACATTTGCCCAGGCTTGCCAGAGGTCTTTATTGGCTGTAGCTGCACTTCCAGGAGCATCCAGATAATTTTGATCTTTATCAAAAGTCATATAGCCGTAGCCCAAAGTGCCATGTAATTTGTCACTAAATTTTTGGGTAACACCTAGCATAATAGAATCAAATTCGTTTTGTACAAGACTACCATCTGCTTCTACAACAACACCTTTATTGGCAAATGATACGAAGCTGCTATCGCCTTTAACATGGTAATAATCGGCTTTTAAGGTGATACCAGGTACAACATCATACTTTGCACCTACCCCTACCCCCCATGCCATTTCTTCTTCAGAATTGATACGCTTTTCATGGCCCATGGCACGTACGCTAACATTCAAGTTATCTGCAAATTGATGATTTAAACGTGCGGTTAACGCCGGTAAACGCTGAGTGATCACCTTATCAGTAACCAATTTATCTTTCGGATCTTCAGCAGCTAACACCAAATTGGTTTGTGGATTAAATTTTGCGGTATAACGCACTTGTGGTGTACGTTTCACAGCACCACCAACGTATGCATTTGCATCAATGGTTTCTGGCATATAATCCGGTACTGCAAAGTTTGACCAGGTTTGACCCAACAACCAGTTACCATAATTTACATAGGCATGACGGATACGCAGATTATCGAAGTTGGCTCCACCCAAAAAGTCGACTTCAATTTTACCCTTGACCTCTTGCTCAGCAGCCTGAGTTTTAAAATCAAGGCCTAAACGCGTTGCAGATAAAGTCGAGCTTAAACGGTCGCTATTTCCGGCAGTACCTTCCAGTGCCACGTTATTGATCTGGTTATATGGCCAATCGATAGGACCGCCATCAACCTTATAAGAGGCATCTAAACGCACGTTACCATATAAATTAAACTCGGCACCTTTGGCAGTTTTTAATACAGGGTTCGCTGGCACAGTTGCTGCAGTACGTTGTACGTTAGCAATTGCTGTTGCAGTTTGTGCATTCTGTACTTTTTGCTGCTCCACCAAACTGCGTAAAGCCTGAACTTCCTGTCTGAGCTGTTCAATTTCATTTTGCTGCTGGGTTTGTGCTTGCGCTGCAACACTCATACCCCCCATGCTTAATGCAATCATGCTCATCATGAGCGTACGCTGCATATTTGGTCGAACCGTTGTTACTTGTAAATCAGTTGTTTGGGTTAATGTTTTCGCGTTCATCCTAAACTCGCTTGTTATTGTGCCGTCAAATTCTAGCAACAGATCACCATCGCTTACGATGGCGATCTATATCATTGATGACAGTAGATTAATGGAAAGGTAAAGAAATTATTGGGTTGATTCTTGTGCAACTAGATTGCTGTTTGCACTAGACTCTGTAAGAGCCTTAGCATCTACAGAAGCTTTTAAATTCACCATTAAGATTGCTAACGCCGCAATTACACCTGGAATCGCAATAGCAAAGAAGTTCATTTGGTGGGGTAAGTTCATGGTTAATAACGCACCTGTTAATACTGGTCCAACAATTGCACCAATACGACCAATGCCTGATGCCCAGCCCATTCCGGTAGAACGTACAGTTGATGGGTAGTACTGTGCGACGAAGGTGTATAACAAGATTTGTGAACCAATGGTTGCTGCACCTGCTACTGAAATTAAGGTATACAACACGATTTGTGGGCTGTTGAAACCAAGTAAAATTAACGCTGCTGCACCGCATATAAACATAATTACGAGTACTTTTTTGATATGGAAGCGGTCAGCCAATGCACCACCACCAATCGCGCCAATCATGCCGCCAATATTCAAGGCAAACAGGAAGATCATACTTGCGCCAAGTGAGTAACCTGCTTGGATCATCAATTTTGGCAACCAGCTGCCTAATGCATACACCATCAATAAGCACATGAAGAATGCAATCCAGAACATGAAAGTACTGAAACTACGACCTTGCTGGAATAATGCTTTGAGTGGAGCTTCATCGCCTTTTTTCACCTCATTCAGGACAAATTCAGTTTGAGCTGTAATCTGCTGTTCTGGTGACAATTTTTGGATAATGACGTGGGCCTTTTCTGTTTCTTTTTTAACAGTCAGGTACATCAGCGATTCTGGCAGGAATTTCCAGATAACCGGCAAAAGTAATAATGGAGTACCGGCAAGAAGGAACATGATTTTCCAGCCAAACTGTGGAACCAACCATGCGCCCAATAATGCAGATGACATTCCACCAATCGCATAACCACTAAACATCAGGGCAACCAGCGTGCTACGGATACGTTTTGGTGCATATTCGGTCATGAGGGCAACCACGTTTGGCATTACGCCACCAATTCCCAAACCGGCTAAGAAGCGAAGAATACCGAACTCAGTAGGGTTGCTGGCAAAAGAACCTAAAAAGGTAAAACCACTGAAAAGTGCAACACAGATCATGATGGTTTTTTTACGGCCAATCTTGTCAGAGAGAGTACCAAAGCTCATGGCACCGAACATCATGCCAAATAATGCAGTACTGGCCAGCAAACCTGCCTGTACGGTACTGAGTGCCCATTCCTGCATCAGGAGTGGTAAAGCTACCCCATAAATTACCAGGTCATAACCGTCAAAGATAATGATCAACAGACACCAAAGCAACACACCCCAGTGAAATGGCGTAAATTTTGCCTCATCGATCAGCGTATTAATATTCACTTTATTTGTAGACATCTCCACCTCCTAATTGTGAAGTTCAGTTTCTGGTGCTCACAATGCAGAAGATGCGAAAAAATGTCCAAAACTGAATAGGCATGTTTCTATACCTATAAAGTCTGGTTTAGGTCAAAATCCTGTATTTACTATGCTTTAGATATATTAAAGACCATGAGACCCATCACCTTTCTATATAAAAAAATTTTATTGAGTCTCATTATTTGGAGAAATTTTCTATATTTAAGGTTTTTAGGGTTGTTTTTTTACTGTGCCTGATCAGAACACGGCACGATCATATTGCACCGCTTCCAGGTCATAAACCTGATATACCGCATCAAACAGGAAATGGATGTATTCACTTTCATCCATATTACGAATGGCCATAAAGACTGGACTCACCGCAAAACTGTCTAATATCGGTATAAAGTTTAAATGCGCCAATTTAATGTTTTTGGCACTTTCCGGCACCAGGCAAATTCCCTCTCCTGCTGCAACAAAACCGAGTGCAAGCTGCAGTTCACGTACTTCACGAACATTTTTGGGTTCCAGTCCATACTCGGAAAATATACCACGGACCTGACTGGCAAAATTGGCCTTGCCAGTATTGGGATACAAGAATAACTGGTGATCTACCAGTTCCGACAGGTTCACACCAGAACGCTGTCCTAAAGGATGGCTGGCATGCACTGCCGCCACAAGAGGCTCTTCACGAAGTAGTACACGTTTAATCGCAGGGTCAGAAATTCTTAAACGGCCAAAGCCGACATCAATCTTTCCTTCTTTAAGCGCCTGAATCTGCTCATAGGTATTCATTTCCATCATTTCAATCTTGAGATAAGGATGCTGCTGTTTAAAAAGAAACATGATGCGCGATAGCAAACCGAACAATAAAGAACCGACAAAACCAATGGTAATGGTCCGATCGGTAATCCCGATACGTTTCGTCATCGATTTTATTTCTTCAGCATTAGACAAAAGTTTAACCGCATGCTGATAAAAAAATTGTCCTGCTTCCGTAGTCTTAAGTGGGCGACTACCCCGCTCAAACAGCTGAATATCTAGCTCTTGCTCTAAATTTTGGATCTGTCGGCTTAAAGGAGGTTGAGCAATAAAGAGTTTTTCAGCCGCTTTGGTAAAACTTTGCTCTTCAACCACTGCAACGAAGTAACGTAGATGTCTAAGTTCCATAGTCAAAAATACCTTTAAAGTATAAAAAAATGCAAAATTGATCTTCGACCAATTAAAACTATTCCTTTAAGGTATATCACAAGACAGGCATAAAGCAAGATCGAGAATTTTAAAGATGTATAAGTCTATAGAAACGTTGCTGGTGGAAATTCCAACCATCCGTCCCCACAAGATGGCTGTCGCGACCATGCAAACCCAGACACTGGTGTTGGTTAAAATTACCACAGAAGATGGTTATGTAGGCTGGGGCGAAGCAACCACTATTGGTGGATTAGGCTATGGTGAAGAAAGCCCGGAAAGTGTCAAAGTTAATATTGATACTTATTTCGCACCGCTTTTAAAAACATTATCCGGTTTAAATGTTGCACAAACATTACAGGTAATCAAAAAAAATATTAATGGCAACCGTTTTGCCAAATGTGCCATTCAGACTGCCCTGCTGGATATTAAGGCGCAACGTCTTAACCTACCACTCAGTGAAGTTTTAGGTGGACGTTTACGAAACAGTATTCCGGTACTTTGGGTATTGGCTTCAGGTAATACCGAGAAAGATATTGCTGAAGCGCAGAAAATGATTGAGGCAAAACGCCACAATGTGTTCAAACTGAAAATTGGTTCACGCCCGGTTGAAGAAGATGTTGAACATGTACTGGCTATCAAGAAAGCCTTGGGCAAAGACATTTCGATTCGTGTCGATGTAAACCGTGCCTGGTCTGAGCTTGAAGCGATCAAGGGTATTCAGTTGTTACAAGATGGTGGTGTTGATCTGATTGAACAGCCATGTGCAATTGACAATCTGGATGCAATGCGACGCCTGACTCGCCGTTTTGATGTGGCCATCATGGCGGATGAATCCTTGATGGGTCCTCACTCAGCTTATCAAATTGCACGTAACAATGGTGCATCAGTTTTTGCAGTAAAAGTGGCCCAATCAGGCGGTTTGGTTGAAGGCTGTGAGGTTGGAAAAGTCGCTAAACTGGCAGGTATCGACCTGTACGGCGGCACCATGCTGGAAGGCCCGGTGGGTACGATTGCCTCTGCTCATGTCTTCTCTACCTTTGAAAATCTGGCGTATGGAACCGAACTGTTTGGTCCATTGCTGCTTACCGAAAATATTTTGAAAACCCCGCTCAACTATCAGAACTTTGAACTTGAGATTCCGAACGGTCCAGGTCTGGGTATTGAGCTGGATGAAAACAAGATTGACAACTTGCGTCGTCAGTAATCAGGAGAAACCCATGCTTTTCCAAGTACGAATGGATGTAAATATTCCACGTGATATGCCCGTTGAACAGGCGAATGAAATTAAAGCCGTTGAAAAGGCTTATTCACAGGAATTGCAGCGTCAAGGCAAATGGCGTCATATCTGGCGCATTACTGGCCAATACTCAAACATCAGTATTTTTGATGTTGAGAGCAATGAAGAACTGCATAACATTTTACAGGGTCTTCCGCTCTACCCTTACATGAACATTGAAGTGATGGCATTAAACCGTCACCCCTCATCTGTTCGTGAAGATGACACCTGATTTAACCCTGAAAACTGGAATAAGCCTTTGTTCCAGTTTCACAAAAAAACATATTTAACATACCAAGTAGCAAACAAGGAAAGTGGCAGCAATCTATCTCTTTAAGCAGAGATATTCGCCACCAAAGCACCCATCCAAGGAGTAATAAAATGGATCGTCAAACCATTGAAAATGTAGTTAAAGCTTGTAACGTAGACACTTCTGAAGGTCCAGTAGATGCCCGTTTACAACAAGTTGTTGTTCGTCTGGTTACAGACTTTTACCAAGCCATTGAAGATCTTGACCTAAGCCAGTCTGAAGTTTGGAAAGGTGTAGAAGCGCTGATCGACATGGCAAAAGCTGATGAATTTGCACTGTTAGGTTCAGCAATCGGCCTGGAACACTTCCTGGACTTGCGTGCTGATGAAGCTGATGCAAAAGCAGGTTTAACCGGTGGTACACCACGTACAATCGAAGGCCCTCTATATGTTGCTGGTGCACCTGAATCAACAGGTTTCGCTCGCATGGACGATGGTACTGAAGAAGGTAAAATCCCGACACTTATCATCGAAGGTAAAGTAACTGACACTGATGGTGAAGTTCTTTCTGGTGCTAAAGTAGAAATGTGGCATGCCAACAGCAACGGTAACTACTCTTACTTCGACAAATCTCAGTCGCACTTCAACCTTCGTCGTACCATCCTGAGTGATGAAAACGGTAACTACACTGCGCAAACCACTATGCCTGTAGGTTACGGTTTGAACCCTGAAGGTCCGTTACAGCACATGTTGAACAAGCTTTCTCGTCACGGTCAGCGTCCTGCGCACGTGCACTACTTTATCTCTGCACCAGGTCACCGCAAGTTGACAACTCAGTTCAACATCGAAGGCGACAAATACCTTTGGGATGACTTCGCATTCGGTACTCGTGAAGGTCTGGTAGCAAGTGCGGTTGACGTTACTGACGAAGCTGAAATTGCGCGTCGCGGCTTGAAAGGTCCTTTCAAACACATCCAGTTCGACGTTGTACTTCAAAAAGACAAAGAAGGTGCTCCTTCTACTGAAGTTGAACGTCGTCGCGCAAGCGCTTAATTAGCAAATAAGGAACTGCAGCGCTTCATTCCCAAAGAAGGGCAATGAAGCGCTGTGGTGACTTCCCTAAAATTTGGAAAGTCGGAGAACGGACATGCCACGTATTCCTGTAATCAATACCAGCCATCTAGATCGTATCGATGAATTACTTGTTGAAAATTATGAAACAGGTGAATTCAAACTCCATCGTTCAGTATTTACTGATGAAGCCTTATTTGACTTAGAGATGAAATATATCTTTGAAGGCAATTGGGTTTACTTGGCACATGAAAGCCAAATTCCGAATATCAACGATTACTACACCACGAACATTGGCCGTCAGCCAATCATCATTGCGCGTAACCGTAACGGTGAATTAAACGCAATGATCAACGCCTGTTCACACCGTGGTGCAGAGCTTTGCCGTTACAAACGCGGTAACAAAGCAACTTATACCTGCCCTTTCCACGGCTGGACATTTAACAACTCTGGTAAGTTGTTAAAAGTTAAAGACCCAAGCGATGCGGGTTATTCTGACTGCTTCAACAAAGAAGGTTCACACGACCTGAAAAAAGTTGCACGTTTTGAAAACTACAAAGGCTTCCTGTTCGGTAGCTTGAACCCGGACGTTCCTTCTCTTGAAGAATACCTTGGTGAAGCAACCAAAATCATCGACATGATCGTAGGTCAGTCTGAAGAAGGTCTTGAAGTTCTGCGTGGTGCATCTACCTATACCTACGAAGGCAACTGGAAACTGACTGCTGAAAACGGCGCTGATGGTTACCACGTGTCTGCAGTTCACTGGAACTACGCTGCGACAACTCAGCAACGCAAAGAAAAACAAGGCGGCGACAACATCCGTGCGATGAGTGCTGGTTCTTGGGGTAAACAAGGCGGTGGTTCTTACGGTTTCGAAAATGGCCACATGTTGCTTTGGACGCAATGGGCTAACCCAGAAGACCGTCCAAACTTCCCGAAAAAAGACGAATACACCGAGAAATACGGTGCAGCCATGGCGAAATGGATGATCGAGCGTTCTCGTAACCTGTGTATCTATCCAAACGTTTACTTCATGGATCAGTTCGGTTCACAAATCCGTGTACTGCGCCCGATCTCTGTCGATAAGACTGAAGTAACTATCTACTGTATCGCGCCTAAAGGTGAAGCACCTGAAGCACGTGCACGTCGTATCCGTCAATACGAAGACTTCTTTAACGCGTCTGGTATGGCAACTCCGGATGACCTGGAAGAATTCCGCGCATGTCAAGCAGGCTACCAAGGTATCGCGCTTGAATGGAATGATATGAGCCGCGGTTCTAAACACTGGATCCAAGGTCCGGATGATGCTGCCAATGAAATCGGTTTAAAACCAAAACTTTCTGGCATTAAAACTGAAGACGAAGGTCTATACCTGGCTCAACACGAGTTCTGGTTGAAACTGATGAAAAAAGCAATTGCTGCTGAAAAAGAGATTGCTGCTGCAGGAGAACAAGCATGAGCGCGATTACTTTAGAAAATATTGCTCAATTCCTTTACCGCGAAGCGCGCTTCCTGGACGACGAGCAATGGGATAACTGGTTAGAGTGCTACGCTCCGAATGCACAGTTCTGGATGCCAGCCTGGGACGACAATGACACCTTGACCGAAGATCCTCAGTCTGAAATCTCCCTGATTTTCTATCCGGACCGTCAAGGTTTGGAAGACCGTGTATTCCGTATCAAGACTGAACGTTCTTCAGCGACCATGCCGGATACCCGTACCAGCCACAACATCAGCAACATTGAAATTGTGGAACAAAACGGTGACCAGGTGACTGTACGTTTTAACTGGAATACTTTGAGTTTCCGTTACAAGAAAAACTACAGCTACTTCGGTATGTCGCGTTATGTGATCGATTTCTCTGGCGAACAGCCAAAAATCCTGAACAAGTACGTGGTACTGAAAAACGACTATATCAACCAAGTTATTGATGTTTACCACATCTAAGCTGATTAGATTAAAAAACCGGCCTTGGCCCAATGGAATGTTGGCCCGGGCCACCTGATGTTTTAACTCATTTGTAGGATACTTGCCATGTCAAACCATAATGTTGCACTTCAATTTGAAGATGGCGTAACGCGTTTTATTACTGTTGTTGACGGTGAAACTCTTTCTGACGCAGCATATCGCCAAAAGATCAATATTCCGCTAGATTGCCGTGATGGTGCATGTGGTACGTGTCGTGCATTTTGTGAATCAGGCACTTATGATATGCCGGAAGAAACTTATATCGAAGATGCGTTAACACCTGAAGAAGCGGCTGAAGGCTATGTACTGGCTTGCCAATGCCACCCGACTTCTGATGCTGTATTCCAGATTCAGGCAACTTCTGATGTTTGTAAAACTCAAATTCATACTTATCAAGGTACTCTAACTTCTGTTGAGAACCTCTCTGAATCAACGATTACTTTTGAAATCGAACTTGACGCTGCTGAGCCAGAAATTAATTTCCTGGCAGGCCAATATGTCAATGTCGGTATTCCTGGTACATCTGAAACCCGCTCTTACTCTTTCAGCTCTAAACCGGGTGACCGTAAAACCGGTTTCGTTGTTCGTAATGTCCCGAATGGCAAAATGAGCAGCTTCCTGAGCCAAACGGCTAAAGTGGGCGACAAGATGAACTTTACCGGTCCTTTCGGTAGCTTCTACTTACGTAATGTTGCACGCCCTGTCGTGATGCTGGCAGGCGGTACAGGTATTGCACCATTCTTGTCCATGTTATCCGTTCTGGAAGAAAAAGGTTCAGAACAGCCTGTACGTCTGGTATTTGGTGTAACCAACGACTTTGACCTGGTTGCATTAGAGCGCCTTAACGAACTTCAGGCGAAATTACCATGGTTCGAATACCGTACCGTTGTGGCAAACCCGGAATCTGCACATGAGCGTAAAGGTTATGTCACAGGCCATATCGATAATGAATGGCTAAATGGTGGTGACGTAGACATCTACTTATGTGGTCCAGTCCTTATGGTCGAAGCGGTTCGTGGCTGGTTAGAAGCTGAAGGTGTTAAACCAGCAAACTTCCTGTTCGAAAAATTCTCTGCAAACTAAGTTGGAGAATCAAATGAATTGCGCAAAAAGATTTGAAAACAAAGTTGTGATCGTGACAGGTGCCGCTCAAGGCATCGGTCGCGGTGTAGCGCTACAAGTGGCCAGCGAAGGTGCTCAAGTTGTTCTAGCAGATATATCTGATTACGTCGACGAGACATTAGCGGAAATTGAAGCACAAGAAGGTGATGCAATTATCGTCAAGGCTAACCTGGAAACCTTTGCAGGTGCAGAATCTGTGGTTGCCCAAGCAATTGAGACCTATGGCCGTGTTGATATGCTCATCAACAACGTTGGTGGTGCCATCTGGATGAAACCCTTTGAAGAATTTTCTGAAGAAGAAATTATCAAGGAAGTGAATCGTTCACTGTTCCCAACCATGTGGTGCTGCCGTGCGGTATTGCCTGAAATGATCAAGAATCAGCAAGGTACTATTGTCAACGTATCTTCAATTGCAACACGTGGTATTAACCGTGTGCCTTATTCAGCTTCAAAAGGTGGTGTGAATGGTTTAACCGCTTCCCTCGCCTTTGAACATGCCAAAGATGGTATTCGTGTCAATGCAGTTGCGACAGGTGGAACAGAAGCCCCACCACGTAAAGTACCGCGTAATGCCAATCCACTGACTGAATCTGAAAAAGAATGGATGCAGCAAGTGGTTGATCAAACCATTGACCGTACCTTCCTGGGACGCTATGGCACGATTCAGGAACAAGTCAATGCCATCACTTTCCTGGCATCTGACGAATCGTCTTATATGACAGGAACGGTAGTTCCCGTTGGTGGTGGTGATCAGGGCTAACCCTGATCATAGGCGTGGTACAGGATCATTGATTTATCAGCATGGAGGCAGTAGCAATGACGACCCTGTTTAAAAGCTTAAAAGATGACTGGTCTGTGTCAGCAACGGTTGCAGGATTTCTAGCCGTGCTGATTTCCTATTCCGGGCCATTAATCATCTTTTTTCAGGCGGCACAAAAAGCCAATGTTGACCCCAGCATGATGATTTCATGGATCTGGGGCATCTCCATTGGTGCAGCAGTTGCTGGGATTTTTTTATCAATCAAGTACAAAGTCCCGGTTATCACCGCCTGGTCAGCGCCCGGCACGGCACTGCTGGTTACACTATTCCCCAATATTTCATTAAATGAAGCGGTCGCTGCCTATATCACGGCCGCTTTGGTGATTCTTTTTATTGGTTTGACAGGCTATTTCGACAAGCTGCTGAAGTGGATTCCCCAATCCATTGCAGCGGGCATGATGGCCGGGATTTTATTTCAATTTGGCTTGGGACTGTTCACCGCTACAAACAGCATGCCCCTGATCGTGTTTGGCATGCTACTGGTTTTTCTAGTATCCAAGCGCGTAAGTCCACGTTACAGCATGGTGTGGGTACTGCTTGCAGGAGTTTTACTCAGTTTAATCCTCGGCAAAATGAATCCAGTCACTGTCGATTTCAGTCTTGCCATTCCGCAGTGGATTAACCCTGAATGGTCAATTAATGGCATGCTGAATCTGGCGATTCCACTAATCTTGGTCAGTCTTAGCGGGCAGTTTTTGCCTGGTATGGCGATTATGAAACTCAGTGGTTATGACACACCTGCAAAACCGATTATAACTACCACCAGTATTGCATCGCTTGCTGTGGCTTGCGTGGGTGGCATCACCATTGTTTTGGCATCCATTACCGCTGCCTTGTGTATGGGTAAGGATGCACATGAACTTAAAGATAAGCGCTATATCGCAGGAATCGCCAATGGTGTGTTTTACATTTTAGGCGGTTTATTTGCCGGCAGTATTGTCATGCTGTTCAGCCTGCTGCCGAAAGAACTGGTGGCAGCGCTTGCAGGCCTTGCCCTATTGGGTGCCATTGCCACCAATGTTTCAGTGGCCATGAAAGATGAAAGCGAACGTGATGCAGCCTTAATCACTTTTTTAGCTACGGCATCCGGTATGCATTTCCTCGGATTGAGTTCGGTGTTTTGGGGCATTTGTATCGGTCTCGTCGCCCATCTTTTATTAAGCAAACCCAAAACAGGTCCGACAGTGTCAAACACTGTTTCCCTCTCCCAAACTGAAACTAAATAATTTTAGCGTTAGGAACGATTATGATCGATAAAAGCGTGGCTTCATTAACGGAAGTCCTCTCTCAAATTAAAGATGGTTCGACCATCATGATTGGCGGTTTTGGTACAGCGGGTCAGCCGGCAGAGCTGATTGATGGCCTGATTGAGCTTGGCATCAAGGATCTGGTTATTGTGAATAACAACGCTGGTAATGGCGATTACGGCCTGGCCAAACTTTTAAAGACGGGTGCTGTGCGCAAGATCATCTGTTCTTTCCCGCGACAGTCTGACTCTTGGGTGTTTGACGAACTTTACCGTGCCGGCAAAATCGAACTGGAACTGGTTCCTCAAGGTAACCTGGCTTGCCGTATTCAGGCTGCTGGTATGGGCTTAGGTCCAATCTACACGCCTACAGGTTTCGGAACATTGCTGGCTGAAGGTAAACCGACCCTGAACTATGAAGGCAAAGACTTCGTTTTAGAAAACCCGATCAAGGCGGATTTCGCCTTAATCAAGGCGCATAAAGGCGACCGTTGGGGCAACCTGGTGTACCGTAAATCTGCGCGTAACTTCGGTCCGATTATGGCGATGGCAGCAGACGTGACCATTGCCCAGGTGTCTGAAGTGGTTGAACTGGGTGCACTGGATCCTGAACACATCATTACCCCGGGAATTTTTGTTCAACACGTTGTTCAAGTTAAACCTGCACAATAATTGGTATCGGAGAGAAACGATGAGCTATAGCAAACTGACCCGTGACCAGATCGCTGAACGTGTGGCACAAGACATTCCTGATGGCGCCTATGTCAACCTCGGCATTGGCTTACCAACCAAGATTTCCAGCTACCTGCCTTCAGACAAAGACGTGTTTTTACATTCTGAAAATGGCCTGTTGGCTTTCGGCCCTCCTCCTGCTGAAGAAGACCGTGATCCTGAGCTGATTAATGCCGGTAAAGAATTCGTGACCTTACTTGAAGGTGGTGCCTTCTTCCACCACGGTGATTCCTTCGCGATGATGCGTGGCGGTCATTTAGACATTGCGGTACTGGGTGCTTTCCAGGTCGCTGAAAATGGTGACCTGGCCAACTGGCATACCGGTGCACCAGATGCGATTCCTGCAGTGGGCGGTGCAATGGACTTGGCCGTTGGTGCGAAAAAAGTCTTTATTACCACCGATCACGTGACTAAAAAAGGCGAGCCAAAAATCGTCGCTGAGTTGGCTTATCCAGCAACGGGCCTGAAATGTGTCGATCGTATCTATACTGATCTCTGCGTGATTGATGTCACCCCTGAAGGCATGAAAGTGATTGAGAAAGTTGAAGGTCTGTCATTTGAAGAATTGCAGTCAATGACCGGTGCCAAACTGATTGATGCGACTCAGGGTTAATCGTCTTTAAACATAATTTTAAATCCCCCTAAATCCCCTTTTTCAAAGGGGGACTTCCACCTCGTAATTTTAGGTAGGAATCTCCTCCCTTTTTTAAAGGGAGGTTGGGAGGGATTAAAAGATTTGGAAAAATAAAACATGAAAAATGCATATATCGTAGATGCCATCCGTACCCCATTTGGCCGTTATGCCGGTGGCCTTGCTCCTGTCCGTACCGATGACTTGGGTGCACTTCCAATCAAAGCCTTAATGGAACGCAATCCATCAGTCAATTGGGAACAGGTTGATGACGTGATTTATGGCTGTGCCAACCAGGCCGGTGAAGATAACCGTAACGTGGGGCGTATGTCTGCACTTTTAGCCGGTTTACCATATCAAGTACCAGCAACGACGATTAACCGTCTTTGCGGTTCATCACTGGATGCCATTGCCATGGCTGCGCGTACCATTAAAGCCGGTGAAGCTGAACTGATTATTGCTGGCGGTGTCGAGTCAATGAGTCGTGCGCCATTTGTCATGGGTAAATCTGAATCTGCCTATGGTCGTAGTCAAAAAATTGAAGACACCACCATGGGCTGGCGTTTCATTAACCCGAAACTCAAAGAAATGTACGGCGTAGAAACCATGCCGCAAACCGCTGAAAACCTTGCGGAACAGTTCAATATTAACCGTACCGATCAGGATCAGTTTGCTTTAACCAGCCAGCAACGTACAGCGGCAGCCCAAGCACGTGGTTTCTTCGATAAAGAAATTATTCCTGTGGTGATTCCGCAGCGTAAAGGCGATCCAGTTGTAGTTGATAAAGACGAACATCCACGTGCAACAACACCAGAAGCTTTGGCAAAACTCAAGCCAGTAGTGAAAGCAGATGGTACCGTAACTGCAGGCAATGCTTCTGGGATCAATGATGGTGCGGCTGCCCTATTAATTGCATCTGACGAAGCAGTTGCTAAACACGGTTTAAAACCGCGTGCCAAAATTATCGGTTCGACAGTAGTCGGCGTTGAGCCACGTATTATGGGCTTTGGTCCTGCACCGGCCATCAAGAAATTATTGGCACAAACAGGTTTGACTATTGAACAGATGGACGTGATTGAACTGAATGAGGCTTTTGCAGCACAAGCTTTGGCATGTACCCGTGACTTGGGCATTGAAGATGGTTCAGAGAAAGTCAATCCAAACGGTGGTGCGATTGCTTTGGGTCATCCACTCGGTGCATCTGGCGCACGTCTTGTGACGACTGCACTCAACCAGCTTGAACAGACTGGCGGTAAATACGCTCTTTGCTCAATGTGTATTGGTGTCGGTCAAGGCATCGCTTTGATTATTGAACGTGTCTAACAGACTATTAAAAATATAAACCTCCTCCCTGAATGTAGATTCAAAGTACTGCTTTGAATCAAATGCAAGAAAGGGAGGTCGGGAGGGATTTTAATGCCAACTTTTACATCTAACGATGCCCAGATCAATTACCAGACTTTTGGTGATGCAGCCAACCCAGCCTTGATTTTTTCTAATTCACTCGGCACCAATTATGGGATGTGGCAAAAACAATTTAATCACTTCAAACAGGATTATTTTGTGATTTGCTATGACACCCGTGGTCATGGGGCTTCATCTGCGCCACAAGGTCCTTATAGCCTTGATCAACTGGGTCAAGATGTTATCAACCTGCTTGATCATTTAAAAATTGAAAAAGCTGCATTCTGCGGTATTTCAATGGGTGGTTTAACCGGTCAATGGCTCGCTATTCATTATCCACAACGCTTTAGCCACGTGATTGTCTGCAACACCGCAGCCAAAATTGGTCAGGAACAGGCCTGGAATGAGCGTGCCGCATTGGTACGTGAACAAGGCCTACAACCAATCGCTTCTACCGCAGCATCACGCTGGTTTACCGAACCCTTTATCCAAAGCAACCCAACAGTAGTTGAAAATCTTCAAAACGACTTGGAAGCTGGCAGCAGCGAAGGTTATGCAAGCTGTTGTGAAGCTTTGGCTAAAGCGGATTTACGTGAACAGCTGAAAGATATTCCTGTGCCGGTACTGGTAATAGCAGGTCAGCAAGATCCGGTAACTACAGTGGCTGATGGTCAGTTCATGCAAGAACGTATTGCCCATAGTCAGCTGTTTGAAATCAATGCCTCGCATATTTCCAATGTAGAGCAACCTGAAGCCTTTAATCAGGCGGTGCAAAAATTTATTGCAGCTTAAAAAAGCACAGAGCAAGAGTAAAAAAGCCACTTTTCGAAGTGGCTTTTTATCTTTTCCATCTTTTTCTCGCATCAGGCCCAGATCACTAAAATTGCCGCAATTACTACCAGCACCAATCCCCAATGCTCCGCACGGGCCAGTTTTTCTTTAAAGAAATAAGCGGAAATCAGCATACTAAACAGAATCTCGATTTGGCCTAAGGTTTTGACCACCGGTACACTCATCATGCTCATGGCAGTAAACCAGCCGAGCGATGCCATAAAACTGCACACACTCACCTTAAAGGTGAGGCCCAAACGTTGCCACATGGCGATTAAAGTACGGCGACTAAACAGCCCCAGATAAAGCAGCATACTGATACACTGGAAACTGATCACCAGCAATAGTACCCATGCTGCACGGTGTAAATTTGGTAAGTTGGTGAGTTCCAGACTGGCTTCCCGTACCAGTAATGAAGTAATCGCAAAACTTAAACCGCTTCCGATACCAATTGCCAGTGTTTTGGCTGAGAACCCGGTCATCTGCTGGCCTTTACTCAGCAAAAATACCGCATAACCACCCAGTGCCACCCCAATCCAGGCCAGAAAGGACAAATGGTCAGCCAAGAAAGTTACGCCAATAATCGCTGCCAGTATCGCTTCACTTTTAGCCAGCCCTACCCCAATCGCGTAATTTTTTTGCTTAAACAGCTGTACCATCAATGCAGTGGCTAAAATCTGGCTGGAAGCTGCAATCACAATGTAGACCCAGAACTTTGGCGTGAAGTGGACGATACTTTCAACCGGCTTGAAATAATACAGACTACTGAGGTAAAGAGCAGCAAATGGCAATCCAAAAATAAACCGAGCCAGCGTGACTCCCCAGACATCGACCGTGGTACTCAGCTGTTTTTGAAAGGCATTACGCCAGGCCTGCATAAATGCTGCCATTAAAGTGAAGAAAATCCAGCTCACTGCCATATGCCTAACGCCATTACAACAAAAGTGAACTAATTCTATGCTCTAGTCGAAGGCATGACTAATTAAAAATGGGATGGGCTTTGATAGCGCAAAGTTTGGATTGATACCCTGAACCATAAAAAAATATTAAGCACTGGCTATTTTCAGTTTCGAAAATTTAATCTTAAACAGCTTATCATTCTTATAGTTAATATTAATAATTTCATATGCTTAATTACTTTTAACAGCCTTTATATGCTACTAAAACTTTATTTGCAGCAAGTTTTACACTTTCAATTCGAGGGCTTCATTTAGACTTGAAACATGAGCTGAAACTATAAGTATGCATCTGTATTTAATGGATAAAAGTTGCTTATGATGACCTGAAATCAACCCAAAGGATAAATATTTTGTTAGAGACCTGGAATACTACCAATGATCATCTACCCCTCTCTACCTCATAAAAGTTAATTTAAAAAAAATCAGGAAATGATTAAAGCGGTTTTCAAAATAAAAAACGGCTTATTCATTATGAACAAACCGTTTTCTTGCTTATATTCGCATCAGAGGAAAACCTGAGTCCTCCTCAATAAGAGTTTACTTTGACAAAGTTTTGCCCCGTGCTGCATGCAGTTTTTTATAGCTATCGATCAGACGTAAATGACGGTCCAAACCTTCAAGCTTCATGCTGGTTTCAGTTAAACCATAGAAGCGGATACTGCCGTCCATCGAGCCGATCACCGCTTCCATACGCTCATCACCAAACATACGGCGGAAATTTGCTTCGTAATCATTCAGGTCCATGTCATCGTCAAGTTCGACTTCAAGCACTACATTCATGCACTGATAGAACAAGCCACGCTCGACTGTGTTGGTATTGTATTGCAGGAAAGTTTCCACCAATTCTTTGGCTTCTTCAAACTCTTGCAATGCAATATAAATCAATAGTTTTAATTCCAGAATGGTGAGCTGGCCCCAAACCGTATTGTCGTCAAACTCGATCCCAATCAAGGTACTAATTTCAGTGTAATCATCTACTTCAACATCTTCTAGACGTTCAACCAGAGCGACCAGCTGGTCTTCATCCAAACGGTGCAAGTTCAGGATATCTTCACGGAACAATAATGCCTTGTTGGTATTATCCCAAATTAAATCTTCAACCAGATAAATTTCCGAATAACCCGGTACTAAAATACGGCAAGCGGTTGCACCTAAATGCTCGTACACAGCCATGTATACTTCTTTGCCCATATCTTCAAGAATGCCGAACAACATTGCCGCTTCTTCAGCATTGGAGTTTTGACCTTGGTTAGTAAAGTCCCACTCTACAAACGCGTAGTCAGACTGGGCACTAAAGAAACGCCATGACACTACACCGCTGGAATCAATAAAGTGCTCGACAAAGTTATTCGGCTCGGTTACCGCGTTACTGCTGAATGTCGGTTTGGGCAAATCATTCAGGCCTTCAAAACTGCGACCTTGTAGCAGTTCAGTCAAACTCCGTTCCAGCGCCACTTCAAAGTTCGGATGTGCACCAAAAGAGGCAAATACACCACCAGTACGCGGGTTCATCAAGGTCACGCACATCACCGGATACTGGCCGCCTAAAGACGCATCTTTAACCAGTACCGGGAAGCCTTGCTCTTCCAGACCTTTGATCCCTTCAACAATTTTTGGATATTTTGCCAGTACATGTTCAGGCACATCCGGAAGTGCAAGCTCACCTTCTAAAATTTCGCGTTTAACAGCACGTTCAAAAATTTCAGATAAACACTGGACCTGGGCTTCGGCCAAGGTATTCCCCGCACTCATACCATTGGAAAGATACAGGTTTTCAATCAGGTTGGATGGGAAATAAACCGTTTCACCATCAGAATGACGCACAAATGGCAATGAACAGATGCCGCGCGCAGTATTGCCCGAGTTGGTATCATACAAATGTGTGCCGAGCAGTTCATCTTCAGGGTTATAAACTTCTAAAGTGTATTCATCCAGAATTTCTTTTGGCAATTCCCCATTTGGACCTGGCTGGAACCATTTTTCATCCGGATAATGCACAAATTCAGCATTGGCAATATCTTGCCCCCAGAACTGGTCGTTATAAAAGAAGTTGCAGTTCAAGCGTTCAATGAATTCACCCAAGGCCGAAGCCAAAGCACTTTCTTTGGTCGAACCTTTACCGTTGGTAAAGCACATCGGCGATTGTGCATCACGAATATGTAAAGACCACACATTCGGTACAATGTTGCGCCATGATGCGATTTCAATCTTCATCCCCAACTTCGCCATAATGCCGGACATATTGGCGATGGTCTGTTCTAGCGGCAGGTCTTTACCCGGAATATAGGTACTGCTTTCCGAAGTCAAGCTCGGCATCAGCAAAGCTTGAGCATCGGCATCAATACTTTCCACTTCTTCAATTACGAATTCCGGACCGGTTTGAATCACTTTCTTTACCGTACAGCGATCAATGGAGCGCAAAATACCCTGGCGGTCTTTTTCGGAAATATCAGCCGGTAATTCAACCTGAATTTTAAAAATCTGCTTGTAACGGTTTTCCGGGTCGACAATATTGTTTTGCGACAAACGGATGTTATCGGTTGGAATGTCACGCGCTGTACAGTACACCTTTACAAAATAAGCGGCACATAATGCTGATGATGCGAGAAAATAGTCGAAGGGACCTGGCGCTGAACCGTCACCTTTATAGCGGATGGGTTGATCGGCGATTACCGTGAAATCATCGAACTTGGCTTCTTGTCGAAGGTTGTCAAGATAATTGACCTTAATTTCCATGCGGGCACCTAAATATTCTTATGTGTCAGTGCAACACATAAAAATCAGAAAATAAAATATAAGCCGAATTACAGATAAGAAACTGACTTAAAAAATAGTGTGACTAGCGTCATTCGTATAACAAAGCAAACGACTGACCCTAGAAATGATGGACGGTATTATAGAGGGATTTTGCCTGATTGATAACTTTTGTCTGCTGTTCTCGCCTATTGATGAGAAATGCTTAAAACAGGATAACTTAGATCTGGCACTATCAAGACAATATTTCCAGACACTTTACTAAATATGTAGGTCTTACTCAGGTATAAGTCACGACTAGACATCATGTGGAGCTTCATCATGAATTGTGAAATAAAGTAAATTTCAATCAAATTATGTAGAAAAATAAAATAAAAATTACATCCAATTAAAGGGTTCCACACATAAGCTCATAAAAATTTCCACAATAGATACTAAATCTTTCAATAAGATTTTAGCTACAAACTGCAAACCTGCATTTTGTGCCTGTTGAAGTCTGAACTCGAACTACGACTTCAAGCATTTCTACAAAAAAGGTTTACTCAAATCAGTTGAGGTCAAATGATGATAAAAACAACGCTAAGTATAATCGGACTGTCGCTAGTTTCCACACTGGCTCTGGCTGCCGACCCCTTACATGGAAGCAAATGGAAAACGATTGATGATGTGACCAAGAAACCCTTATCTGTGGTTCAATTTACTGAAACATCGAAGGGTGTGCTTTCAGCAAAGATTGTAGATGTATTGGAAGGCACTGAAGGAGAAAAATGTACCAAGTGTAAGGGTAAATTTTATAATAAACCGCTTCAAGGCGTACAGATCGTATCTGGACTGAAAAAAGCGGGGAACAATAGCTATGATGGCGGAAAAATTACCGATCCTAAAAATGGTAAAACTTATAGCTTTAATGCCAAACTCTCTGAAGATGGCAAAACTTTCAATGGTCGAGGCTATATTGGTATATCTGCCCTTGGTCGGAGCCAGACTTGGGTACGTATCCATTAACAACATCAGATTGAATCAATTAAAAGTGACTTTAATCAGTCGCTTTTAATTACAAATCACACATTCCTTCTGAAATAGCTCTACTAGGAGCTGTACTCTGATCTTTTCCTAAGTAAGATTGTTAATCTGTCATTTCAACAAAATTAAACCGGCAATCATTATTCATTCGTTATTTTTAGTTTATACCCCATGTTCTCAGCGCTAATGACTGACTCTTGTCTAATTTTGAAAATCGCGATTTTACCGTCGTCTGCCCCACATAAAGCAATATGTGACATTTGATCTGTACCTATTTCAGCAGCAAAAACTTTAATATTTGCCTGTTCTAATTCATGTTTAAGTTGCTGAAGCTGATCATCGGCATTGACTCCCGAACACTGTTTGGTTCCTAATGATTTTGTAATCATGATAAAGTGCGTTTGATTTGTGCTATAGGTTTGACATCCCCCTAACCACAATAGTGCCATTACTACAAAGCATATATGTTTCTTGATCATGTTGATTCCATCCATCATATTTCTAAAAGGTACAGAGCATAAAATAGCTTTTATCTCATCGTTAATTTATCTGTCTGATTACCCATTCCAAGAATACTTTTTTATCAAGAAAATTAGGAGAATGGGTAGAATCTATGACCTTTTGCTTACCGTTAAATGTCCCCAAAAAGCTATAAGAATTTTTAACTTCAAAAAAAAACCGCCATTCATTTCATGGATTTCATAAAAAAATTCTTTTAACTTCTCGAACTGGGTGTTCTTATGAAAATAAGGACGCATAAGTAAAAAATTATAAATTTGTTCCAGACTACATAATTCATTTTTCATATTCATGTTTATCCGCTTATATAAATATGTTTAGATTGATTTAACCAAATTACAAATTAAATTATATAAATCCTATAGCAATATTTTTCTAAAGTAATCATGGTTAAAGTTTATATAAATTAACAAATCATTTTTTGCTCACAATGATAATCAAGAACAATAAGTCTTATACTTCCTCCTTAAAAAATTATAATAATTTTCAATTCAAATTTATAATCAAGAAGATGACGTTATTAATCTTTTTAAATATTATTTCAAGATCATGTCTACTAAACACTCCAAGTGAATATCCACTTGAATTATAAATTCAATATGTTTTCATAGAAAAAATATTGCATTGTGACAAATATACGTCAATGTACATTCGTGTAATCAAAGTTATATAAAATGTAACCATGTTATGCAAAAATATTTAATTAGCAAGTTTAATACCTTATTTTTTAACTATATATTCATTAAATATCAATAATTACAATTTATTTTTTGGCTGATTTTGCAAGTATTTTTAATCGGATTTTAAATGTAAAAAAATACTTAGAATGAGACTTTATCTACATTCTAACACCTTAAAATCTATATTTTTTAATCTCACTCAGGCACATATTTCAAATTAGACAAAAATAAAATAAGCATAAACTATGTAAAATTTATTTATTTTATGTAGCTTTAATAATATTTTTATCCCTCAATTATTTTTTTAATGATATTTATGAATGAATCAAATAATTAATAGACAGTAAATATGTGTGGCTCAAGTTCTTATTATCACCCCGATCAATATTACGCTCATAACTTGTTACAGTTTATAATTCCTTATTTATCCCTGGATAAAAAGTATTGTTTATTTCTGGATATTGATGGAACAATCTCAGAATTTCATCCTGATCCCTCTCAAAGTTTTATTTCATTGACCACCTTAAATACTTTACAGCAGTTAAGTCATTTGAATGTTTCGATCATCTTTCTTACCGGTCGTTCAGTCAAGGTTGCCTCAAAACTCCTGTTTCCTTTAAAAATGCCCATAGCAGGTACGCATGGCCTAGAAATAAAAATCGATGACGACACTCAATTCAATATTGCTACAAATACAATTCATTTTTCTTCATTACAAGACGATATTCGAAAACGCTGTCAGCCCTATCCTCAATTGTTGATTGAAAACAAAACCTATTCTGTTGCCATACATTATCGTCAACATCCTGAACTTGCTGATATTGCAAAACAAATTGCTAAAGAAGTTCTAGAAACCTACCCAGAACTGAAAATAAATGAAGGGAAATATGTATTTGAATTGCTTCCTCAACAGGCAGATAAGGGACAAGCGATTCAAACGATATTGGAGTATTTAAATCTTAATGATGTATTCGCTATTTTCATTGGGGATGACAAAACCGACGAGTCTGGCTTCAAAGTTATCAATCAGTTAGAAGGTATCAGTATAAAAGTTGGACCAGAACCTACCCAGGCGCATTACCGACTAAAAAATGTTGAAGATGTTTCTGACTTTCTTGATTTATTTTCACAATTCTTAGAAGCACATTGTTTGAGACTGTCTCAAGTATCAGAGGGAGAAAAAACATGTCTAGATTAATCGTATTATCGAACCGTGTCAGTTTACCCAATCCCGATAAATCTACTGCTGGGGGATTAGCTGTGGCATTGCAAGATGCACTTGCTGATATTGGTGGAATCTGGCTGGGTTGGAATGGTGAAAAAATTGCTAATCATCAAGAGCCGCACTTCAATCAAACCGAATATAAAGGTGTGGAATACGTTACATGTCCTTTAACCGAAGAACAGTACCAAAATTATTACTGTGGTTTTGCCAATAATACTTTATGGCCGGCAATGCATGATCGCGCCGATTTAATTGAATACCAAGCTCAACAATACACGACCTATAAACAGGTTAATCAGCTATTCGCCAGACAGCTCAAACAAATGGCCGAGCCAGACGATTTGATCTGGGTACATGATTACCATTTTTTAAGTGTGGCGCGTTATTGTCGGGAAATGGGCATGAAAAATAGAATTGGATTTTTCCTGCATATTCCCTTTGCTGGCCTAAAGATCTGGAATTTAATTCCTACTGCACTTTCATTGATTCAAGACCTTTGCCAGTATGATGTTGTGGGTTTACAAACTGAACATGACCAGCAGCAATGTATGCAACTGTGCAGTCATTATCTGGCTACTCAGCCTATCAATACTCACATGTTGAGCTTTAATCATCATCAGGTCACTGTGCAATGTTATCCGATTGGGGTTAACCCCGAACTGATACAAAAAGTCGCCGAGCAAAAAGATGAAAATACTTCCACTATATTTGAATTTGAGAGTCTTAGTGATCAGCAAACCATTATTAGCGTCGATCGCATTGATTATTCCAAAGGGTTAATCGAACGGTTTAATGCCCTGGAAGCATTTTTACAGAGCAATCCTGAATACCATAAGCATCTTATCGACATACAAATTGCCTGTCCCTGCCGTATGGAAATTGCCGCGTATAAAGATTTATTCGAACATTTACAGTCCAAGGTGGATTGGATTAATCAGGAGTTTTCCCAAGATGACTGGTTACCGATCAACTGTATCCATGCCACCATTTCACATGATGTATTAATGAAAATTTATCGGCAAGCCAATATTTGCTGGGTAAATTCTTTGCGCGACGGAATGAATCTGGTGGCCAAAGAGTTTATCGCAGCCCAAGACCCGGAAAATCCGGGAGTACTGATTCTTTCAAAATATACCGGTGCAGCAACACAGATGTCTGAAGCATTAATGGTCGATCCTGAAAATTGCAGCAGCATGATTCATGCATTAAAAAAAGCCTTAACCATGGCAAAATCGGAACGTTTGGAACGTTATCAGCAATTAATGAATGGCTTAAAAAGTTTTGATATCAATGACTGGCGTAATGCATTTTTAGCCGACCTGAAAGGCGTTGAAAAAGTGAATATCCTTCCCTCATTCACTAAAAAAGCCTGTCAGAAAATTGCGAATTATTAAGTATTTAAAAAAAAAATTTTATATTTTTTAGTCATAAAAAACGAGCATATCAACTTTTGGATATGCTCGTTCTATTTTAATAAATTAAATCAAGATATTAAGAAGTTTTGACTTGAGTAAAACGGTTTAAAAAAGCAATGGTTAAAAGCAAAGTCGCAATAAACCCAAAGACGACAGACAAGCCCATCATTTCACTGCTAATCCCAACCAAAGCAGGTCCCAATAAAGAGCCTGTATACGCCATGGTAGAAACACATGACAATGCGGCTGCTTTAGACATGACACTTTGACGGCCCACACGTGAAAACATCACCGGAACAATATTGGAACAGCCTAAACCAAGCAAGGCATAGCCCAACAAAACCACGATCCAGTGCGGAGCAACCACCACCGTAAACAGTCCAAGCGCTGCACAAACTGCACTGTAAATGATGATATTTTTTTCACCCAGAGCCTCAATTAAATAATGACCTGCAAAACGCCCCGAAGTCATGGCAATTGCAAAGCAGGTATACGCCAGACCAGCTAAAGCAGGTTTTACGCCGTATTCATTGATCAGATAAATTCCGCTCCAATCCATTGCCGAACCTTCTGAAAGAAAAGCAATAAAACACACCAGACCCATTAAAATGATTAACGGACTGGGGAATTTTTTGGTCTTGCTTTTAACTTCAGTAGTATCAGTTTTTGGTTCCTTTTCAATGACCGCTAAACTGTTAGGCACAGCAATTAGGCTCAAAACCACCAATAAAAGACAAATTGCCAAAGTACTCATCAAGGGGCTCACACCCACTGCAAGTAAGGCAGTAACCGTCATGACTCCGGCCAGACCACCTAAACTGCACATGCCATGAAACTGCGACATCATACTTTTGGCACTGTTTTTTTCCACAATCACAGCTTGTAAATTAATTGCCACACCCAGGCTACCCGCAGCTGTACCAAACAGGAACAAAGCAATGGCCATGATCAAAATACTACTGGTTAAGGCAAAGGTGGGTAAAACCATGAGCAACAATAAAACGGCTACGGAAATAATGGCACGACACCCCACTTTCTGGATCAGTAAACCTGTTGCGGGCATTGCCAGCATGGAACCTGCACCAATACATAGCAATAAAGTACCAAAATCGGCATGATTCAGGTGAAGTCGCTGCTGTGCATAAGGAATCAGCGGAGCCCATGCTGCAGTACTGAGACCTAAACTAAAGAAGCTTAGTAATGTAGATAAACGCTGTGCAGAGTGCTGAGTTGCATGATCCAGATGTGCTGTTTTAGTTAAAAACATATGTGTGCCACCACAAGAAATAGGTTTTTTGGCCGTCCCTTTCAGGATAATTTCCAGAGAAAAACCCCGGCAAAATTATAGATATTTCCTATAACTAAACCAGGGTTTTAATTTGGCGAAATTATACACAAAAAAAGAGTAAATCAAGCCGATTTTTTAGGAATTTTAAAGAATATTTTGTAACTACTGTAAATATCTAATCTCTTTAGGTAAAAGAACAATAAACTATCTAAAACTTTAATTATTTTAAAATAAATAAATAAAAAACAATATTTTATGTTTTTCAGGATTTCTACTAAATAATCATATTATTGAAATAATTATAAAAATTTTCTCAAGCCTATCTGATCTTTTTTATCGGAGATTTTTATGGCAATTATTTAGAGAAAAAGCCAAATTCAAAGTGGTTATTCATTAATGTTTTTATAAGATATACGACTTACTAAAGAAATCTCCTAAAGATTCAATATCTTAATTTCATAGCAAACATCTACTTCAGTACACCGGGCTATCTTTAGCTCTTTTTTTCAGCAATCCTGTCGAGTCATTTTCATGAGGAAGTGGTCCTCTTTCAACTTTCCTTTGAAAAGTAAAATGATCATTCAACTATCTCGATGACCCGATAAAAAAGCCCTATAGTTTTACGCTACAGAGCCGATTTTTAAACTTCAAGATTTTATTTATTTTTAGAATAGTGATCTTCAATTAGACAACCTTAACCTTCTACAGATTCATTTTTTTATGCTCTGCATGGGGCTCATCCGTTTTACCGGTAAGACTTCCTTTCATCACCTTAAACAGTTGGGTCATTTTATTGTCGGTGATATTCCAATACTCGGCACTGATGGCCTCCGCAACCAGAACCCGTACACTCGGATCATCTCTTCCTTCGAACCAGTTTTCAGCCGATGAATTCCACAGTTCATCAATCAGGGCGGAGTTTGTACTGATATGTGCATGTGCACTAATTGACACATAAATGCTATCTGAAGGTTTAGCGAAGGACAGTCCAATCTGATTACGTCCAGATTCAATCGCATTCACCAGATCATTGGTATTTTTCAAAATAAAGTAAAGGTTCTGGCTCTCATTCATACGTTCAGAATTAAGCATAGTCATGGGTTGTGCATGGATTTCCTGGGATTCAGTACTATGACTGATCATTGAAAATCGTATTTCTTTAATCAGTTCCCATAATTTTTCACGATCTTGATTATCTATCATCATTATTCTCCTGCAATAGACCTAATAAATTCTCTAATTTTGTGCTTAACTTCTGTTCAAGATTAATTATATTTTCCAATTTTAATATCCTATCTCACTGATTTTATACATTTGCATAATAAAATCTGTTAGCAATGATCATAAGAATTAACGAAGACCAATTCTGTTACATTCAGCAGGGAATATTTTCAGATTTTTGAGATAAATAAGAATAAAAAATAATATACAGTCAAAAAAAGCCCCCTTGTAACTAACTCGGGGGCCGTTTGAAACTTGCTTTAAACTAAGTTTGGTTTAGTTATTGAGGTCTTTTATTTTATAGTGTATGTACAGTTTTTTTATACATACTGAATTAACCGATACTTGCTGTTGAGTGATCAAATGAATGGCTCTCCTCTATAAATATGGTAATTTATACACAGCAGGAACCATGCCAAAAAATAAAATGAATGATTTCTGAAAAATAAAAAAGCCCCCTATAAAAACATGAGACATTTTAGTGGAATCAACCCGTTTTTGAACTCAATGTTCATATCTTGGTATTAGGCTGTTGCACCAAGTTGTTCCCTTAGCTTCTGGTCTTACAAATTTTTGACCTGATCTGGTTCATTAAAGGTCACACGGTAATTTTGACGACGGTTTGGCCAAAAATCTGTAATTGTAAAATGTTGGGTTAAACGGTTACCCCCAAGGCAATGCCATTTTTCTCCCAGTGATGGCTATAAGTATATTACAGCACCTGCCCTGTTTTTCACCGTTTCCCCTTTCTCAATAACATAGGCATCATTGTTATTGCCATCGTTGATCAGTATTCAGCGTATGAAATAGATGAAATTCGAGCGAACGTAGAATATTTCATTAAAGATTTTGAAGCCTTATTAATTTTTTTCAGCTAAAAAATGCCATAAATCATTCATATTCATGACATCTTCTGTAGACGTAGGTGTATATGATTATTTTGCTTTCTTATAGACCGAGCCTGAACCCACCAGATTGCCGGTTTTCTCGTCAATCGCAAAATCAACCATAGCCGCACCAGCATTCACCTCAAGAAAACCATTCTTGCCCACTGAGGCAGGTACAGGATTTTTCTTTTCAGTTTTACCCGTCGCTTTATCTTTTATCGTATTGGTAATGAAATAATTGTCACCATTCTTGGAAATGACCAGGATATTTTCCAGTTTTGGATTTTCCAGGGTGTTTTTCCAGTTCCCCTGATAATCCGGTGCTTCAGTGCTACAAGCAGTTAACAACAGTGCTAATGAGATTCCTGAAAAATATTGAAGATATTTCAAAACTTAAGACCTTGAATGTTACGATGCGGTCATTATAGAAAGAACCCTCTGCGCGTTAAGCGAGATCTTGTAGGCAAAACGTTTCAGCCGTAATGAATCTGTCTTGCCTTCGTCATTTTTTGAAAATTCTCTCCACATTTCATTCATAAAAACTTAATTTAGAATTAGATTAGAAATTAAAAAACCCATCAGAAGATGGGTTTTGTTTTATATATTTAGCTATCTTTATGCAGTTTTATGCATGTTTCCAGTCTCTTCAAATGTTGCATGCCAGGACAAGGCTTCCTCAAGAAGATGCGGGGTTTGTCCACCACGTGCACAGGCGCGTTCAAAATAATCATTCAGTTCATCGCGATAATCAGGATGCGCACATAAATCGATAATCTTGCGGGCACGCTCACGCGGAGCCAGACCGCGTAAATCTGCCAGACCGTTTTCTGTCACCAAAATATCAACGTCATGATCAGTATGGTCAGTATGGCTGACCATTGGAACTACAGATGAAATAGCCCCACCTTTGGCGACCGATTTGGTCACAAAAATTGCTATATGGGCATGCCGGGTAAAATCACCTGAACCGCCAATACCATTCATCATTTTGGTACCGGTGACATGGGTAGAATTGACGTTTCCGTAAATATCAAACTCTAGTGCGGTATTGATGGCAATAATCCCCAAACGGCGGATGATTTCAGGATTATTGGAAATTTCCTGCGGACGCAGCACAATTTTGTCTTTGTATTGTTCAAAATTCTGCATCACATGTTGTGCACAAGAATCTGACAAGGTCATTGAACAGCCTGAAGCAAAGGTCATTTTACCTGAATCAATCAACTCAAAGGTACAGTCCTGTAACACTTCCGAATACATTTCCAAGTCATGAAAATTGGAATGTTCAAAACCTGAAAAAACCGCATTGGCAATCGAACCGACTCCAGACTGTAATGGGCCCAGATTTTCCGGTAAACGTCCAGCTGCCACTTCGCCTTCAAAGAACTGAATCAGATGTTTGGCAATAGCCAAAGTATCCTCATCCGGTTCATCCATGTTAAAAGAGGTATCAGGAATGTCATTCAGCACAATCGCTGAAATTTTTTCCGGACTGACCTGAATTCCTACGGTACCAATCCGGTCACCCACATGAATCAACGGAATCGGTGCGCGGTTCGGACGGGCTTTCGGTACATAAATATCATGTACGCCTTCCAGCACCGGATTAATGGTGTTATCAATTTCGACAATCACATGATCCGCCATTTCCACAAAGTTGGCCGAGTTACCGCATGAACCGGTTGGAATAATCTGCCCATCTTCAGTAATCGCCGTTGCTGCAATCACCGCGACATTAATCGACGGCAAGTTGTGATGACGGATGTTATCGGCCATTTCAGACAAATGCTGATCGATATACATCACCTCACCAGCATTGATGGATTTACGCAGACCGGGATCAGCCTGATAAGGATAACGGCGCTCAATTGCATGAGCTTCATTTAAACGGCCATCAATTTTATTGCCCAGGCTGGCACCTGTCGCCAGGGTAATTTTCAAGGGATGCTCTTTGGCATGTTCAGCCAGCGCCAACGGTACTGCTTTTGCCTCACCTGCACCACCAAAACCACTTAAACCGACTACAGCACCGTCTTGAATCAATTTAATCGCTTGTTCAGCAGACATAACTTTGTCGCGAAGGGAGACTAAGCGAATGCGATCTAAACCATTCATAATAAAAATCTCAAAAATAAACATATTGTTTTTCACCATCCCGGCGTGCTGGAATGGTGGTTGTTATTGCTTATTAAATTCTAATTCGTTACTTATCGCTCTACGCTGATAGAGACTTTTTAGATCAGCTCGACTGCAACAGCAGTTGCTTCACCACCACCAATACATAAACTGGCAATGCCTTTTTTACCACCGGTACGTTTTAGGGCATGTACTAAAGTCACGATAATACGTGAACCTGATGAACCGAGTGGATGACCCAATGCACAAGCACCACCATTGATATTCACTTTTGCTTCATCCAGATTGAACGCATCTATCGCAGCCATCGCCACCATGGCAAATGCTTCATTGATTTCCCAAAGATCAACCTCCTGAGCATTCCAGCCGGCTTTTTTCAATACTTTTTCAATCGCACCGACTGGTGCAATACTGAATTCTGTAGGATGTTGTGAGTTGGAGCCATAAGCGACAATTTTTGCCAGTGGTTTTAAGCCCCGTTGCGCCGCAATTTCCTCTGAAGTCAGCACTAAAGCCGATGCACCATCTGAAATCGAACTGGAATTGGCGGCAGTAATGGTGCCATCTTTTTTAAATGCAGGACGTAAAGTTGGAATTTTATCGGCCTTGGCATTCAGCGGTTGTTCGTCTTGCTCAACAACTACATCACCTTTACGTGAAGACACGGTTACAGGCACGATTTCTTCTTTAAAATAACCATTGTTGATGGCAGTGACCGCTTTATTCAACGAGCTGATTGCAAAGGCATCTTGCTGTTCGCGGGTATAACCTTTTTTATCTGCCATTTCTTGTGCAAGAATACCCATAGAAAGACCGGTTTCAGCATCTTCCAGACCTTCCTGAAACATATGATCGGTGATTTTGCCATGTCCCATACGATAACCGGAACGCGCCTTGTCCAGTAGATATGGTGCATTACTCATCGATTCCATACCGCCTGCAACTACAATTTCAGCAGAACCGGCTTTAATGGCATCAGCAGCCTGCATCACCGCTTTCATGCCTGAACCACAAATTTTATTAATAGTAGTTGCACCCGTACTGTCAGGTAAACCTGCCTGACGCATGGCTTGGCGTGCCGGACCCTGTTTTAAACCGGCCGGAAGTACACAGCCAAAAATTACTTCATTAATATCTGTGGGTTGCAAGCCCGAACGCGCTATAGCTTCTTTAATAGCTGCTGCACCTAAATCTGGTGCTGTACATGGAGACAGTGCTCCTTGGAAGCCACCCATTGCTGTACGAACACCATTTACAATAACAATCATTTTTTCCATCCTAATTTATCAATCTTGTTGTGTGACATGAGCTATACCTTCAGCTCATGTCATTTCCATCTTTATTAAACCCTGTATTAAAGCATCGTGCCAAACTTAAGATTGGGCAGTAAAGTATTCCTCTGGTAACTGCATCACTACATCGGGACCGGCTTGAATACGTTGTACACGTGCAGCCAGGTCAGGTAAAACTTTGGCTACATAATACTGCGCTAACACCAGTTTGTTCTGGAAGAACGCTTCCGCTTTTGGTTGAGCGGCCTGGCTAATACGCGCATACATATAGACAAAACTGAGTAATCCCACTACATGCAAGTAATCCACTGCTACAGCATTAGATAACTCTGGCGCCGTTTTTGCCTGATCCACAATGAAAGCGGTAATGTCTTCAACCTGTGTACACACATTTAATGTAGCGGCTTTAATTGGCAAGGCATCATCTAAAGCTTGTGCAAACTCACGAATTTCCACAATGTATTCAGCAAGGTATGCACCACCGCATTTGATGGTCTTACGGCCAATCAGGTCAATCGCCTGAACGCCGTTGGTGCCTTCGTAAATTTGGGAAATACGCAAGTCACGAATACATTGTTCCATGCCCCATTCACGAATATAACCGTGACCACCAAACACCATTTGTGCTTCCAGGCTTGAATCAAGTGCCTTGTCGGTTAGATAAGCTTTTGCAATTGGGGTAAGCAATGCAACACGGTCATTCGCTTTACGTACTGCTTCTGCATCGGTGGAGTATTTGGTAATGTCGAGCTGTTGTCCCACATAAACCGCAAAAGCACGTGATGCTTCATTGTTGGCACGAGCATTCAGCAACATACGACGCACATCGCCATGCACTAAAATAGAATCGGCTGGTTTTTCAGGCGCTTTTGCACCGGTTGCCGAACGGCCCTGCAAACGGTCTGTGGCATATTGTGCAGCATTCTGGTAGGCAAACTCAGCCGCGCCAATCCCTTGGATCCCCATAGATAAGCGTTCGTAGTTCATCATCACGAACATGGCCGCCAGACCTTCATTTTCCTTACCCACGATATAACCTTTGGCACCATCAAAGTTCATCACGCAAGTCGCAGATCCCTTAATCCCCATCTTATGTTCGATAGAACCGGCAGATACGGCATTACGTTCACCCACCGATCCATCTGCATTGACATGGAATTTCGGCACGATGAATAAGGAAATACCACGTGAGCCAGCTGGTGCATTGGGTGTTTTTGCCAGAACTAGGTGAATGATGTTTTCAGACAGGTCGTGTTCACCACTGGTAATAAAGATTTTTGTACCGGTAATATTGAAAGAGCCATCTTCATTCGGTTCTGCTTTGGTTTTGATCAGCCCGAGATCTGTACCAGAATGCGGTTCTGTCAGACACATGGTACCTGACCATTCACCAGTGTAGAATTTTGGTAGATAAGTCTCTTTTTGTTCTTGGGAAGCACGGTCATTAATCGCCATACCTGCACCCACAGTCAGTAATGGGTAGAGCATAAATGAGGGGTTCGTACTCCAGATCATTTCATCAGCCAGTACCGTCAGCATTTTAGGCATGCCCTGACCGCCCCATTCTTCAGGTGCCCCCAGACCTACCCAGCCACCTTCGGCAAACTGTTTAAATGCTTCTTTAAAACCTTTAGGTGTAGTCACCACGCCATTATTAAACTGTGCGCCGCCTTCTTCATCACTGCTGCGGTTTAGATCAAGGATGACGTTTTTAGAAAACTTGGCCATTTCCTCTAAAATCGCATTCGCCGTTGCCATATCTAAATGAGCGAGGTTTTCATTACCCTGCCAGAATTCATCTGCCTTAAATACATCATTTAAAATAAATTCCATGTCTTTAAGGGGTGCGTTATAAATAGGCATATTGCTTTCCTTATGTGAAGACTTCGCATTAAAAATAGTGAAGTGCTTTTTAAAGTTGTAAGAACCTATACTGAAATAACGGATTTATTCTCACATACATCTCTCTAAGTAAAATTTGACCATTCGCGCAGTTTGCAACATCCATGAAGAAAAAAATGAATGTAGCGAGAATCAGGTTTAAAAACTTTACTCATCAGCTCGAGTGCTCAGAATCATTTCATCATTACTATTATGAGCAACGAATAAAACATGGTTTCTGTAAATCACTTTAAACTGAACCACTCACCATCAAGCCTAAGCTTAAATATGTGAATGAAATACGGTTAAATCAGCATATCTGCTCTTTGCGTTTTATGGGTTAATCCCTTTTTTCAACGCAAAAAGACAATAAAATAATTATGCGGTAATTGGAATTTTATTGATGATTATTGACCTCTCAGGTTCTCACTGATTGACTTTTATTTTGTGCTATGCAATTGCAAATCTAAGCTGATTTAATGTGCTTCGTTAACCATCAGTTTATATTGCCTCTCTTGCATTAAAACAAAAAAGTGCTTTTTATTTTCTTATGCTAAAAACAAAGCAGTGCTTTGTTTTTAGCTCATATCAGACATTAGTTGGGTTGTCATAGGCTTGATATCGGTATATTTTAAATTGGCTTTTTTTATGTCTTTCTGGGACTTGCGATGAATACGGTACGCCAACAAAATTTTCAATTACGCAAAGAGAAAATTTTAGCCATGGCAGAAACACTGTTGCTGGATAATAATCAGGACATTACCCTGGCAGAACTTGCGTGTGAGCTGGATATTGCCAAAGGGACCATTTATAAACATTTTAAAAGCAAGAATCAGCTCTATTTAGAACTGATCATCTTGAATGAAAAAAGATTATTGGAAATTTCAAAAAAATATAAAAATAATATTAAAACCTATGTTTCACAGTACATGCTCTACAACATGTTAAATTCCAACCGGACCATTTTATTGCATGTGATTGAAGAACGCTTAACCAATAATGAACGCAAGCTGAAAGAATTATTTGAACAGCTTTATCGGGTACGTGAAGAGCGGATTATTGAAATTAAGGACATGACCGACGAATATCTAAAATCCTTCAATAGTGCCATGTCGATTCGCGACTATTTGTCTTATATCTGGACGGTCACCTATGGTGCTTCCTTGTTGCTCAATTCAACCCATTACCAGAAAGCCATTGGTTCACGTGAACGCCTGATTAAACTGTATATTAACCAGGCCTTAATGACCCCGGATAAAATTTCTTGATGTCCGGGTTTCAATAAATCAATTATTGATGAATGATTTTATGCATAGGGTCATCCAGGTCATTCATTTTCGAGAACAATTCATAACACATCTGCCGCAGCCATTGATGGCTGGTCTTGTGATGGCAGGACATATGCCAATATTGCTTGACTGCATAGGTGGGGAAAGTAATCGGTGCATCAAAGATCTGTAAATTGCCGCGCGACAATAACACTTCACTTAAATAATAAGGTACGGTCGCAATTGCATCGGTTTCCTGTACCACTAGCCCAACGCCCAGATAACTGGGCAAGCGCATCAAGATATTACGTTTCAGTTCTAAATTTAACAATTCATTTTCAATATGATAATGCCCCATTCCGGCATCAATATCGATATGGGGTTCATTGATATATTGTTCAGTGCTTAGACTGTTTTCGCTCAGCCGCGGATGGTTTTTGGATGCAATCACCACATAATATTGCTCAAACAGTTTTTGCTGATAAAAACCATTTTCCAGATGGGGTAAAAAACCAATCGCCAGATCAATTTCTCCATTGGCCATTTGATAACTGGTTTCAGAAGTAATGGCGCGAACATTTAAACGAATATTTGAAGCATGCTGTTTTAAATATTGGGAAATTTTAGGCAATAACACCAAATGCGACACATCGGTCATGGCAATAGTAAATTTCTGCTGTGAAGTAGTCTGGTCAAAATCAACGGTGAAATTATTGATGATTTCAACTTTACTTAAGGCTTCACTGACCAGTGGAAACAGCTGTTTCGACAGTTCAGTCGGCACCATTTCATTGCCGATTCTTAAGAAAAGCGGGTCATTATAATGCTGACGAATTTTATTCAGGATATTACTGACTGTGGGCTGACTCATGGCCAGATATTCAGCCGCGACAGAAACACTTTTATATTTATAAATATAAAGAAAAACGCTGAGTAATTTACAGTCGAGCTCAAACACCGATTCAAATCCCTAAATCTTTAATTTGTAGAGGCAATACATCATCTGCCTTTTGAGTGCTATTTCCAATGTCCATTTATACCGAAATAGCATGCCATACGAATAAGCTTTGGCTGAAGCTTATAAAATAAATTCTATCAATAAAAATCAAAATAACATAACAGACCGCTTTCATCATGGTTGACACCCTCTTTTTATTTTTCTCCGTAAGCAGAATTGAAATGTATTTCAAGTCTGTGTAAGAAAAATCAAAGGGATGGATGAAAGAGGTCTAAAGAAGCAAATCACTCAAACGGTTTGACTTAAACCTGACTGCCTCAAATTTAAGTCAAACCTTAACGTGTGAGCAATTAATCTGCTGAAATATCTTCAAACAATACTGAAGATAAATAGCGCTCACCGGCATCCGGTAAAATTACCACAATGTTTTTACCGGCATTTTCAGGACGTGCTGCCAATTGAGCTGCGGCTGCCATGGCTGCACCACTTGAAATACCCACCAGAATACCGTCATGGGTTGCTGTTTTGCGTGCCCATTCAATAGCTGTATCACTTTCAATAGCAATGACTTCATCCACTAAATCCAGATCCAGGTTTTTCGGAATAAAGTTGGCGCCAATGCCCTGAATTTTATGCGGTCCTGGAGTCAATGGCTCGCCACGTTTCGCCTGACCAATAATCGGTGATTCCGCAGGTTCAACAGCAACCGAATAAAGCGGTTGATTTTTTACCTGTTCAAAATAACGTGAAATACCGGAAATGGTGCCACCCGTACCGACGCCAGACACCAGGATATCGACTTTACCGCCAGTAGCTTCCCAAATTTCAGGACCTGTAGTTTGTTCATGGATTTTAGGATTGGCCGGATTTTCAAACTGTTGCGGTAAAAAATACACATCCGGTTGTTCAGTGGCTAACCGTACTGCTTCATCTACAGCGCCTTTCATGCCTTTGGCCGGCTCAGTCAGTACCAGATTTGCACCAAAAGCCTTCAGCACCTTACGGCGCTCAACACTCATGCTTGCAGGCATGGTTAAGGTAATGTCATAACCTTTGGCAGCTGCAACAAATGCCAGTGCAATACCGGTATTGCCACTGGTTGGCTCGACAATATGCATGCCCGGTTTAAGCAAACCTTTTTCTTCAGCATCTGCAATTAAAGCGGCGCCTACCCGGCATTTCACCGAGAATGCCGGATTACGGCTTTCAACTTTTGCCAATACGGTTGCATCGGATGAAATGGCACGATTAATACGAATTAAAGGCGTATTGCCAATCGCTTCAGCATTATCACTATAAACTGCTATGGCTAAATTGTTCGGTGCTGGAAAAGCAGAATCAGTACTCATTTTAACTCCTTGAGCTGTCTTTTGATTTTAAAGTCATGCGCTCATCATAAGCCATTTAGACCTTCAAGATAAGTTTTTCTATTGCTATGCTTATTCAACTTAAGTTGTGATTTCAATCTAAAAAACAATGCTTTTTAAACCGATAAGCTTGTAATATTGACCAAAGAGTTACCACTTAAATGACGTAATTGTCATCAATAAAGTTTGTATTTACTCATGCAATTGCACACAATATCCAGCAAATGAAAACTGATTTAGGGAATCACATGTCTCATAAGAGTTATAGCCGGTTCTATCGACAATTTACACAGAAAATTTTAGATAAAATTGTGACTCCTCAAGTCTTGGGTAATACTGAAAAATTAAAAAAAACTTTAGAATATCAAACAGATAAAAAAATAATTTGCTATGTATTACAAGATGCATCCTTAAGCAACACGGTCCTGATTGATACTGAAGCCAAAGCACGCCAACTGCCTTCTGTTTTTACACCTTTCAGCATTCAGGAGTTGCAGGAAGATGATTCTATTCTGGCTTTAAACCTCCCCAACTCACAAAATCAAACCTATCATTATTCAGCCAAGCTCATTCGGCTGATTGAAGCTCTGGAAAAATATCCCGCATACGATATTGAACTGGTTCCGGTGACGGTTTTATGGGGCCGCTCACCCGAATATGAAGACTCCTGGTTTAAAGCCTTATTTGCCGATGCCTGGGCGACACCGTCCAAATTAAAGCAGGCCTTGAATATTTCTTTATATAGCCGTGAAAACTATATTGAATTTCACAAACCGCTTTCCCTAAGAGCAGCTATAGAAAAATCTAAAATTGAATATCCAAACTTTTCCCCGGCATATTCTGTGGTCAAGGAACTCAATAGCAATTTCAATAAATATAAAGAAGCCATTTTAGGTCCCGACTTATCCGACCGCCGCAATCTCATTAACAAGTTAATGAAAACAGAAACGGTGCAAGATGCCATTCGTAAAGAAAGTATTGACAACAAAATCAGCATGTTCGAAGCAGAGAATCGTGCCAAAGGCTATTTAACCGAAGTGGTGTCGGACTTTTCCTATTCTACCCTACGTTTTGCCGAACTGGCGCTGACCAAACTCTGGACGCAACTTTATGATGGAATTGAAGTGCATAATTTCGATACCGTCCGCGAGCTGGCCAAAGATTACGAAATTGTTTATACACCATGCCATCGCAGTCATATCGATTATTTACTGCTGTCTTATGTGATTTTTAACCGTGGCTTGATGGTGCCGCATATTGCGGCAGGCATTAACCTCAACTTGCCTGTGGTCGGTCAGATCATGCGTGGCGGCGGTGCTTATTTCATCCGTCGTACTTTTAGCGGCAATGAATTATATACTTCGGTTTTTAAGGAATATTTGCACAGCCTTTTATCGCGTAATACGCCGTTGGAATACTTTATTGAAGGTGGCCGTTCACGTACCGGTCTGCTGTTACCACCGAAAAAAGGCATGCTGTCGATGACGGTACAAAGTCATTTACGTGGTGCAACCAAGCCAATTGCCTTCATTCCCACCTATTTTGGTTATGAAAAGCTGATTGAAGGCACGTCTTATTTAAATGAACTGAATGGCAAACCCAAAGAAGCCGAATCGATTTGGGGGATCTTGAGTTCAGTCCGTAAAATTGAAAAAGTCTTTGGGCAGGTGCACGTCAATTTTGGCGAGCCGGTTTTTCTGGATCAGGTTTTATCCGAGCATCAGGCCAAGCACATTAAACTCAATATTCACGATGAATTACCCCAACCTGTGATTCAAACCGTCAATCAAGTTGCTAATTCAATTCTGGAAAATATTAATAAAGCAGTAGTGATTAATCCAATCTCTTTAATCTCGCTGATTTTACTAAATGCTGAACATCATGCTTTAACTGAACATGATTTAATCGGTAAAATTGATCAATATCGTCATTTATTAAAAATAATGAAATATGATGCAAAAATGATCATGACAGAATTATCGAGCACAGAGATTATTCAATATGCTGCAAAATTAAAACAGGTTGAAATCTTCAGCCAAAATAACCAAAACTGGGTACGCGTTGCCGAAAGTCAAAAAATTCTATTAAGTTATTTTAGTAATAATATTCTACACTGTTTTATTTTACCGGCATTAATTGCAATGCTGGTGCATTCGTATAAAAAAATCTCTACACGTTATTTAACCGACACCCTTAAAAATATTTATCCCTATTTTAAAGAAGAATTTTTCTTAAAATGGTCTATGGATGAATTAGAAAAAGAAATCACAATCATTATAGATGGTTTAGAACATTTAGGCTGGATTGTTCGTCAGGATCAAACCCTTTCTATCCCAGCCGATGAACACATGCAAAACCAGTTTGTAACATTGGCCCATTTGTCTGCTTCTAGCCTAAATAACATGACTATGATTGCTACATTACTTCAGCAATATGCTTCGTTGCAAGCACTGAGCCTGAAAGAACTGGAGAAAATGGGTAAAGCGGTACTAAACAAACTGTCACAAACCAAAAAGATTCAGGCCGGTTATTATTTTGACAGCGCCACCTTAAAAAGCTTTATTGCTATTTTAAAAGAAAAAGGTCTGCTCAGTACTCAAGAAAATCATTTTGTCATTAGCGATGATTTTGAAGAAAAAATGTCTGCAATTTTTAACTGGTATAATCCTGAAACGCGTCAGGCAATCACTGAAGCCGTGCATTTTAATGAAAAAGAATTAAAAGGATTTAAACAGACCCATAAAAATTGATAAATCATATTCTGCATTGCTATCAGGCATTTAATCTGGATTAAATGCCTTATTTTAATGGATATAAGAATATCTGATAATTACTTTCATAAAAAACCATTGAAAATGTTACATTTTCATCCTATATGAGATTAATCAGGCAGTATACTGCCTAGGTTACTGTTGCGTAGTATGGAAATGCTGTATGAACACCGATCTTGAAATTGCTTCTATGCATGAGTCTATTGATGTTGTTGTCACAATATTAAAATCATTAGCCAATACAGATCGTTTACTTATTTTATGTCATCTTGCCAAACAAGAATTAAATGTCTCCCAAATAGAACAGACGACAAAAATAAGCCAGCCTACCTTATCACAGCAACTGATGATGCTACGTAAAAGCGATATGGTGACCACACGTCGCGATGGAAAACAGATTTTTTATTCCATTAAAGATGAAAAACTGGTTCAGGTACTCAATACCCTATATCAACTCTATTGTCCTAAAAATTTAATTTAATCATATAAATAAAAGAAAATTGAGAAGATGTAATCGTCCTGATAAGACTTCTTAGCATTTTTTATGCATAATATATCTAAAATAGTGATTTAGCTTTAGATATGTCAGATTTAAATTCTCGCTTAACGGCGCTATTACCCGCTTGGCGCTGGCTGCGTACCTACAACCCGACCAAGTTTAAATCTGACCTTCTTTCAGCTCTTATTGTCATTGCAATGCTGGTTCCGCAAGGTATGGCCTATGCCATGCTGGCAGGACTACCGCCCATTACGGGACTGTATGCCAGTATTTTGCCCATGATCATTTACGCCATGGTCGGGAGCAGTCCTACGCTTTCTATTGGCCCGGTCGCGATTATTTCCATGATGACTTTCGCGACACTCAATCCGTTATTTGAGGTTGGCTCACCAGTTTATATACAGGCTGCCTGCCTGCTTGCAGTAATGGTGGGTGTCATTTCCTTATTGCTCGGGATATTTCGATTTGGCTTTCTGATTCAGCTGATTAGTCATCCGGTCATCAAGAGTTTTATTATTGCTTCTGCGCTGCTGATTGCTTTGGGTCAATTCAAATTTCTGGTCGATGTACCTTTAAAGGCGAATAATATCCCTGAGTTTGTAGTCAGCGTTTGGCAATATCTAAGGTACAGCAATTTCGCCTCTTTGATGTTTGGCATGCTTGCGCTCATTTTTCTGATTTATTTCCCTAAAGTTTTACAGTCCAATGCTGTGCAAAGCCGAATAGGGTCGACTGCATTTATGACGAAAGCCTTACCTTTAAGTTTGGTGGTCATTTCAATTGCGGCGGTCTATTTTCTGGATTTAAAAGCCGTAGGCATTAAAACAGTAGGAGAAATCCCCTCAGGTTTTCCCCCGCTGAGTATGCCCTACTGGAGTCTGGATCTGGTCATTACCTTGTTACCCGGTGCAGCAATGATCGCCATGATCAGCTTTGTCGAGTCTTTATCTATTGCTCAAGCGACTGCCCTACAGCAACGCAGTCATTTAAATAGTAACCAGGAACTTATCGCATTGGGTTTATCCAATTTAAGTGCCGGGCTCAGCTCAGCATTTCCGGTTACCGGAAGCTTATCGCGCACGGTGGTCAATGCAGATGCCGGTGCCAAAACTCCGCTGGCAGGGGTCATTTCATCTCTGCTTATTGTAGTGGTCAGTCTTTATTTTACCGGCTTTTTCCGTGATTTGCCTTTAGGTATTCTGGCCGCCACCATCATCGTTTCTATCTGGAAACTGGTTGATTTCAAGCCCTTTATTGAAACCTGGCGTTATTCCAAAGCTGATGGTATTGCCATGTGGATTACCTTCTTTGGTGTGCTCTGCATCGATATCTCGACTGGTTTGCTACTGGGTATTGTTTCTACCTTTATTCTGCTGCTGTGGCGGATCAGCCGTCCGCATATTGCCGTCATTGGTCTGGTTGAAGGAACCCAGCATTTTAGAAATATACAGCGTCATCAGGTACTGACCTCAGACACAGTCCTGTCCATGCGGATAGATGAAAATCTGACCTTTCTAAATGCCAATACCTTTAAAGGTTTTCTGATTAATGCCGTGAGTCAGTATACAGATTTAGAGCATGTGGTCATTAACTGCTCCAGTATTAGTGCCATTGATCTGAGCGCGCTGGAAATGCTGGAAGACCTCAATGCCGAACTCAATAAACTGGACATCAAACTGAATTTTTCCGAAATTAAGGGCCCCGTAATGGATAAATTACAACATTCAAAACTGCTGCATCACTTAAGTGGCCGGATTTATCTTTCGCATTTTCAGGCCATGCAAGAACTTTCCCCGGAAGTATTTTAATACAAATCAGATATAAATGATCTCACTCAATTTCTGCTGTGGTTTTTTGAGACTGCCTTTGATATTTTATTAAGAGCTTGAAAATAGAATCTTTTAACAGAGTACAACACAGCAGAATAATCGGAAGCATTTGTATTATTTGAATATTTAAAAAATATGGCATAAATTTGATGAAAAACTAAAAATATCAACTTTAAAAATAAGCAGTTAGTTTTTATATGGAAATTATTTTTTAGCCATATCACTTTTAGGTATAAAATGCCGAATATTTTTTGTGATTTTTTAGTCCTCGTATTTGTAACAAGGCACCTTTATGTTTTCTGCTTTAATGCGTTTGAGTTTAGTCTCCCGAATTATTATCGCCATTATTCTCGGTATTGGTGTTGCTGTTTTGTTCCCGAATCTGGCTCCTTATTTAAGCCTGTTAGGTGAACTGTTTATTAAAGCACTTAAATCTGTTGCACCCATTTTAGTTTTTGTGCTGGTTTTAGCCTCTATTGCTAATTTTAAAGTCGGACATAGCGCGAAAATTAAACCCATCATACTAATGTATGCGATTGGAATGTTACTGGCTGCATTAAGTGCCGTAATTGCCAGTATCATTTTTCCAAGTACCTTGTTTCTGGATATTCCCGCAAATGCAGACTTGCAACCACCAGGTAGTCTGATTGAAATTTTAAAAAACCTTCTTTTAAGTTTTGTGGCCAATCCTGTGGTTGCGATTAGTGAAGCCAACTTTATTGGTATTTTGGCTTAGGCTGTTGCTTTGGGGGTTGCATTCCGTCATGCCCATGACTCAACAAAAGTATTGCTCACCGATGCTGCAAATGCCGTAAATACCGTGATCCGTTTGGTCATCAATTTTGCCCCGGTGGGTATTTTTGGTCTGGTTGCCGTGACCTTTGCAGAAGCCGGATTAAATACGTTTGAGAGCTATGCACAATTGTTAGCAGTATTGATTGGCACCATGTTGTTTGTGGCATTGGTAGTCAATCCAATGATGGTGGCCTTTGTGACCCGTGCAAACCCCTATCCACTGGTTTTTCAATGTTTACGCGAAAGTGGCATTACGGCGTTTTTTACCCGTAGTTCGGCAGCCAATATTCCTGTGAATCTGGATTTGGCCAAACGTTTAGGGGTTGCTGAATCGACAGCCAGCGTTGCCATTCCTTTAGGAGCAACGATTAATATGGCGGGGGCTGCTGTTACCATTACCGTCCTCACATTAGCCACTGTAAATACATTAGGTATTTCTGTGGATTTCACTACCATGCTGGTTTTATCGGTACTGGCAACCATTTCAGCCTGTGGTGCTTCCGGTGTTGCCGGTGGATCTTTATTGCTGATTCCTGTCGCTTGTGGCCTGTTTGGGATCAGTTCAGATGTCGCCATGCAAGTGGTAGCCATTGGTATGGTGATTAGCGTATTGCAGGATTCAACAGAAACTGCATTAAATTCTTCAACAGATGTGCTATTTACTGCTGCCGTTGACCGCGGTTTGGATTAAGATAGTCATTATTAAGTTTTTTTTGTGACGTTATGCCTTTTCAAACTTTACCGCTCTGGGTTCAATTAGGGGCTTTTTTTCTTGCAGTCAATGCAGGAATGATTAACGTTCTCGGACTGGTGACCGTGCTGCATCAGTCCGTTTCCCATATGACCGGAAATGTCAGCATGTTGGCCATGGCTTTACTCAAGTGGCAACCTGAACACATCCTTTACTTAATCCTGGTTATTCTATGCTATGTCATTGGTTCATTTTATAGTGGATTTATACTCGGAAATAGTCAGTTTAAGTTAGGACGCCGCTACGGTTTTCCTTTAAGTCTGGTGGCTTTTTTTATCCTGTTATGTTGGCTTTTACTTCCCTATTTCCCGCGTTATGCCTTACTCTGGGCATGTGGTGCCATGGGTATCCAGAATGCTATGGTCAGTCATTATAAAGGTACGATTATTCGTACAACCCACTTATCGGGTGTTTTGACCGATTTGGGCTTGGCTTTAGGCTACAGGTTACGGGGACTAAAAGTAGAACGTAGACGTATTATTCTGCACTTGCTCATTTTATTTGGATTTTTCATTGGCGGTCTACTTGCCAGCGTGATTTATCCTTATTTAAAATTGCATGCCTACCTTGTCCCAGTGATGTTAAGCTGGACACTTAGCTTGATTTATTGGGTTATTTATTATCGTTATCGGCAGACTCAAGAGTAATATCGGAATTTATTATGGTCAAAAATGCATTACAGGCTCAATTGCTAAAAGCGGGTTTAGTCGATAATAAAAAGGCTAAAAAACTGTCAAAACAGGCCGTACATGAGCAACGTACCGGACAAAGCAATGAAGCTGAATTAAAGGCCAAAATTGCTCAAGACCAGCAAGAAAAGCTGGCTCGCGATCAGGCGCTGGATTTAGAAAAAAAACGCCTGTTACAGGGTAAAGAATTAAAAGCTGCCATTGTTCAAATGATCAATCAGCACAAAATTAAAGATACCGATGGCGAAGTTGCCTACCAGTTTATTGATGACAATAAAGTCAAAAAGATTTATCTCAATCAGCAGATTTACAATGCACTGGTTGCAGGTTCACTCATTATTGCCAAAGAAGCAGATAGTTATGCCGTTTTGCCTAAAGCCTTGGCAGAGCGCATTAACGACAAGATGGAAGGCTTCATTATTGTCAATAATTCTGAAAAGAATGAACAGACCACCGATGAAGACGATCCATATGCAGCCTACGTCATTCCAGATGATTTAATGTGGTAAGTCCAGCTCATCAATTATTGAAGGAATTCACTATGCCAGTATTCGTATTGGCATAGATAACAAGAACAGAATAATGATAAGAAATTAAGTAATTTCAGCATCAGCCCAGCTGGTGAATTTTATTTGAGTTCGTGTATATAAAACGTTATCTTTATAATAATCAAAAAATAACGCTATACACTATTCCATAATTTAAAAAATTCAAGGTAAGTTTTTGGAACAATTGGCATTCATACAAAATATTCAGGACTGGTCAGATCACTATCCATGGCTAGAAATGTTCACCTCTCTCAGTATTTTAATTTTACTGGCATTCCTGGCAAATTTTATTGCCAAACAAGTCGTGGTTCGTGGTATCCGCCAACTGATTTCCAAGATGAAATTTGTCAATCAGGACATTTTTGCCCAGCATAGTGTTATCCGCCGTGTTTCAAACATTGTGCCAGCGATTGTGATTATGAATGGTATTGTCACTGTTCCGCATCTTTCAGAAAAAGTAACTGTTTTGATTCAGATGGCGGCACAGGCTTTTATTTTTCTCACTCTTGCTTTAGCCATCAGTGAATTTTTAAGTATTTTCAATCTGGTTTATCAACGTAATCCCAAATCAAAAAACAAACCAATTAAAGGTTATTTACAGCTGGTTAAGCTGATTATCTTTATTGTCTGTGGCTTGATGATTTTAGGTACTTTCCTCAAAAAAGATGTTTTTACTTTGCTGGCAGGTTTTGGGGCCATGGCAGCAGTACTGATGTTGATATTTCAAAATACCATTCTCTCCTTGGTAGCCTCAGTACAAATTTCATCTTATGACATGGTGCGAATTGGTGACTGGATAGAAATGCCTTCACTGAATGCCGACGGTGATGTCATTGATATGTCATTACATACCATTACCGTGCAAAATTTTGACAAAACTTTAACCACTATTCCAACCAATAAGCTGGTAACAGATACTTTTAAAAACTGGCGCGGTATGGCGTATGCTGGAGTGCGCCGCATTAAAAGGTCCATCTTTATTGATCAAAGTAGTGTGCATTTCATGACACCAGACGAGCAGCAAAAACTAAAAGATTTTTTATTGCTGGATCAATATTTAAATAGCAAACATGATGAGCTTGAAAGCTTTAACCAGCAACTATCGAACCAATCTTTATACAATCAGCGCCGTTTAACCAATTTAGGTACCTTCCGCGCCTATGTTGAGTTTTACTTAAAACAGCATTCAGGCATCGCGCAAAATCAATCGCTGATTATTCGACAATTACAACCGACCAGTGAAGGTTTACCCCTGGAAATTTATGCTTTTGCAAATACGACAGTATGGAAAGATTATGAAGCGATACAGTCTGATATTTTTGATCATTTGATTGCAATTGTCCCGGAATTTGGTTTAAGAGTTTATCAGGCACCATCCGGTGCGGATTTCAGGCAATTCACCGTACGTTCAGCAGATCAAGCCGAACTTTAAAAACAAACGGGCTGATGCAATAGTTAAAACGTATTGCTATTATTCTTATTTGTACTTGAATGATTCAACTGAAAATAAGGCATCCCCCGTTCATGCAATTAATATGGTTTCGACAGGACTTGCGTATACAAGACCATGCTGCACTTTGGCATGCAGCTCAATCTGGAAACTGTGTTGCCTTGGTGATTCTCTCACCTGAGCAATCGCAACGACATGATGACAGCCCTGCCAAACAAATATTTTATTTACGCCAACTGGAAACGCTCGAAGCACAGCTTAATCGACTGAACGTCCCATTGCTGATTAAACATATTCCTTTATGGAAAGATGTCCCCAACGAGATGCTGCAGCTTTGTCTGCAACTCAAAATTAACGCTGTGCATGCCAATATTGAAATTGGAGTGAATGAATTAAAACGTGATGCTCAGACGCAAAAAAAACTGGAGAATCATCAGATCCCGTTTGAGCTTTATCATGACCAGACGATTTTTCCTGTCGGTTCAATCACAAATAAATCTAATCAGCCTTATCAGGTGTTTAGTGCGTTTAAAAAATGCTGTTATGAATTACTTGGCATTGGCCTACCGCAATGTTATCCAGCGGTGGCAAAGCAGGAAAAAATAGATCTGAACCTGGAAGTAGAAAATACAAAAATCAGTGCATCCACTTATATGCAAAGTCCTGCCTCAGATCAATTACAGCAACTTTGGCCGGTAACTGAAGACTATGCACTGAATGTTTTGAACCATTTTGTCGAGTGTAAAATAGAACACTATCAACAGGAACGTGATTTCCCTCACCTCAATTCGACCAGTCAGTTGTCTCCTTATTTAAATATCGGAGCAGTTTCAATCAGGCAGTGCTTACAAGCAGTGTTTAGAAAACAAAATAGTCTTTTTCATATAGACAACGTAGGACAACAAACTTGGCTAGATGAATTGTTGTGGCGTGAGTTTTATCAACACATTCTTTATCAGTTTCCTGCCGTTTCCAAACATCAACCTTTTAAGGCCAGTACTCAAAAAATCCAATGGCGTAACGCCGAGCAAGAACTGATTGCCTGGCAACAAGGTCAAACTGGAGTTCCAATTGTAGATGCCGGTATGCGTCAGTTGCTGCAAACCGGTTGGATGCATAATCGGGTACGTATGATTACAGCAATGTTCTTAACCAAGAACCTGCTGATTGACTGGCGTCTGGGTGAAAAATGGTTCATGCAGCATTTAATTGATGGCAATTTGGCAGCCAACAATGGAGGCTGGCAATGGTGTGCTTCAACGGGAACCGATGCTGTGCCCTATTTCCGAATTTTTAATCCAGTTACCCAATCGCAAAAGTTTGATAAAAATGGCGATTATATTCGCACATGGGTACCGGAACTGGCGCATCTGGATGCGAAAAAAATCCATGAGCCTTATTCTTACCCACAGGTGCGAAAATTAAATTACCCACGGGCAATTGTGGATTTAAGCTTATCGCGCAAGCGTGCCATAGAGGCGTTTAAGTTAATCTGACTTTTGGAAATATTAAAAAATCGCCCTGCTCAATCAGGGCGAAACCCAAAATCACTGCAATCTACAAATCATTTCAGTTGAATGCTGCGCTAAGGTGCCAAGGAGAATCCACCTAAAACAATGCCAAGCCCTAAAAAGATTCTAAAATCAGTTCAATTGATCGAAATGAATTAATTCAAACTATTAATCTTGCGAAGTAGTGTTTCTCCGGTAGAACTTTCTGAAAAAAATGGTCGGGCTATATCATCGATGAAGTTTAGCTGACGCCAAAATGCACTGTATCAAATTGTTAGGTGATCAAGTGACTTCAAGGCATTTTCAAAGCCAGGTTAATGAAATTCATGTATGTGTGGCTGTACTGAACAAATTTACCGAGTGAGGTAGACCTCATACCCAAGTGATCTCCTAAATTTTAATGATTTGGAGTAAATTCAGCTTTTAAATATTTATGTAACAAAGCCGTTAAGATGAAAAGTTTACTGATTTGATCAGACTTTTAGATATTCATTAAATTATTATTTATACTATTAAAGTTGCAATAATATCCAACCTAACAGCCATTTACTCAAGGAAATCTGCATGTTTCAGTGGTTTGAAAAACTCGTCGATCCTTATCCATCCAAAGGTTTAAACGAACCACTACCGACCCGGTTTTTCCCTTTTGTCTGGCAAGCTGCCCAAGGGGTGCGCCCTTATTTATTGTTGCTGGTACTATTTACCGCAGGGGCTGCAAGCTTTGAAGCCTTGCTTTATTCCAAAATCGGTGATTTGGTGAACTGGCTAAGCAAGAGTCAACCAGACACTTTTTTGGCTGAACATAGCCAAAATCTTACGATCTTGAGCTGCATTCTGCTGGCCAATATCTTATTTGCCAATATGCAGTCTATTATCAAGCATCAAATTTTATACAGTACTTTTCCCATGCGTTTACGCTGGCGTTTCCATAATTTACTGTTACAGCAAAGTCTGGACTTTTTTCACAACGACTTTGCCGGACGTTTATCTGCCAAAGTAATGCAGACTTCACTGGCGGTACGTGAATTCTGGGTGATTTTGGGTGATATGCTTGCCTATGTTCTGATCTACTTTGTCACGATCAGTCTGGTTCTGGGGGCAATTTCTCCGTTGCTAATTTTGCCTCTGCTGCTTTGGCTGGTACTGTTTATTTGTGCTGCCTGCTTTTTTATTCCACGTTTAAGCCAGATTTCAAGCCAGCAGGCCGATGCCCGTGCAGTCATGACTGGTCGTGTTACCGATGCTTACACCAATATTCAAACCGTGAAACTATTTGCACATGCTGGGCGTGAAAGCAAGTATGCCAAAGCATCCATGCAAGATTTCATGATCACGGTATATAAACAAATGCGCCTGGGCACACAGTATGAGATCAGCATCAATTTACTCAGTGTGGTTTTATATGGTGGTGTTTTAGGTACCGCCATCTGGTTATGGATCAATGGTCAGGCCGAACTCGGTATTATTGCTGCAACGACCGCCATGATTTTAAAACTCAACAGTATTGCCGAATTTATGATGTGGCAGTCATCCGCACTATTCGAAAATGTCGGAACCATTCAGGATGGTATGAAAACCTTGGGGCGTCCGATTCACATTCAGGACAAACCGGATGCGCAACCTTTACAGGTACAGCATGGTGAAATTAAATTTGAAGATGTCAGCTTTGCTTATCAGAATAAAAATGTGATCGATCATTTTAATTTAACCATTAAACCAGGAGAAAAAATTGGCATTGTCGGCCGCTCTGGTGCAGGAAAATCGACCCTGATTCAACTGTTATTGCATTTTTATAATATTAACCAAGGTCGTATTTCGATCGATGGTCAAAATATTCAAGATGTGACTCAGGACAGTTTGCGTAAAAATATTGCTTTTGTAACTCAGGATACCTCTTTGTTACATCGTACTGTGGCTGAAAATATTAAATATGGCCGTCCCGATGCAACAGATGAAGAGATGTTTGAAGCCGTGCGCAAAGCCAAGGCGGAAGATTTTATTCCACAGCTCACTGATTTGCGTGGTAAAACTGGATATGAAGCCTATGTGGGTGAACGCGGCGTCAAACTGTCGGGTGGTCAACGCCAGCGTATCGCGATTGCCCGGGTGTTTTTAAAAGATGCGCCAATCCTGATTTTAGACGAAGCCACCAGTGCCTTAGATTCTGAAGTAGAGGCGGCAATTCAATCCAGTCTGGATGAACTGATGCAAGGCAAAACCGTGATTGCGATTGCCCATCGACTATCCACCATTGCACAAATGGACCGTTTGATTGTGCTGGATGAAGGTAACATCGTAGAGCAAGGCACGCATGATGAACTGGTTGCGCTGGGTGGTATTTATGCACATTTGTGGCAAAGACAGACGGGCAGTTTTTTAATCGAACAACAGGCATTGAAGAAAAAGGATATGTATTGATGCTGTATTTAGAAGATATAAAAGTAGGCGATCGTTTCATTAGCCGTGAATATGAAATGACCTTAGAAGAAATTAAACAGTTTGCACATGCTTATGATCCTCAAGTTTTTCATACTGATGAACATGAGGCCAAAGCACATCCTGTTTTTCAGGGCATTGCTGCCAGTGGCTGGCACACCTGTGCAGTGACCATGCGTTTATGGACTGAATGTTTTCTGGTCGCTTATGGTTTGATTGGTTCAGAGTCCAGCCTGCGCTGGCCGCGTCCGACCCGTCCTGGCGATAAAATTCATGTCGAGGTCGAAATTGTGGCAATTACGCCATCAAAAAGTAAAAATGACCGCGCTATAGTCAGTTATGTGACTCAGGCATTCAATCAGAACCATGATGTATTACTTATTTCAACCACTAAAATTGTGGTCTTTAAAAAAGATGTTCAGCCTGAATAATTTTCAGGCTTTAAAAATATTGTCCAACAATTTTAATCAAATACTGTTTCAACTCATGCCAATATGGCATCTACAAATAGAAAAACGAATGAATGCAATGGATGGCGCATGAAAACGATTTCTCCAAGACAGGATCAAGGCATACCGGGTGTCTATGGACTGCTGCTGTTAGATGTGGTATCCCGTTGGGGCTATACTGCTGAAGCACTCTTCACCCCATTTCATTTAAACAGTGAACAGCTGGCAGACCCCAACTTCCGTATTCCGACACCCGTTGCCAATGAACTGGTCAAGTATGCACTACGTTTAACTGGCGAGCCAACACTGGGTTTCCATTTGGGCACCCAGATGCGTATCTCGATTCATGGTTTTATTGGTTATGCCATTATGACGGCACATGACATTACTGATGCCCTGATACTGGCGAACCGGTTTATCCAGCTACGTATGCCATTTTTACAACTTTATTTTTCCACCTTTGGTGAAAAAGCGACCTTACAGTTACAGTGTGATTTTGATATTGAACCATTGCGCACTGAAATTGCCATTGCCCTGACCTTTGGCATTATTACCATGGCTAAAGCCCTGACAGGTTGTGAGGACCTGTCCGGGGAGATTGATTTTGATTTTCCCAAACCGCCCGGTTTTGAGCGTTATATGGCAAAATTTCCATCACATCAGTTCCGTTTCGAACAGCCACATCTATTAAGCAGTTTTGATAAAAAATATCTGAGCTTGAAAATGGTCAATGCTGACCCGATTGCCAGCCAGATTGCGATTAACCAGTGTGAAGCTGAACTGTCTGCCTTGGGCGAACGTCGCCGCCTAGCCATGCGGGTGCGTGACATTTTGACCAATTCTGAACAGCATTATTTAAGTATTGAAAATGTGGCAGATCGGCTGCATATGTCGGATCGCACTTTAAAACGTCAACTGGCCGCCGAAGGCACCTCATTTTCTACCTTGGTGGATGAAGTACGTTATCGGCATGCCACTTCCCTGCTGTCACGTACTGATTACACGCTTGAGCAGATTGCCGATGAAATTGGTTATAGCGATGTCGCCAATTTCAGCCGTGCATTTAAGCGTTGGAGTGGGCGTAGTCCAAGCAATTGGCGTAAAGATCCTTATCTATAAACTTTTGTTTTTATCAAAAAACATGTATAAAACATGGCAAAAATGATTTGAATATTTTAAAGGAGTCATCCATGAATCACCCTTCAGAGTTAAAGTACGCAAGTACACACGAATGGGTCAAAATTGAAGGTGATCTGGTTATTACTGGAATTTCCGACCATGCACAAGATGCTTTGGGTGATCTGGTGTATGTTGAAGCGCCAGAAGTGGGTCAGAAAATCACTGCCGGTGAACAGGCAGGTGTAGTTGAATCAGTAAAAACGGCTTCTGATATTCATGCACCGGTTTCAGGTGAAGTGGTTGAAGTAAACTCAGCACTTGAAGATGATCCCGATTTTGTCAATGATGACCCTTACGGCAAGGGTTGGATTTATAAAATCAAGCCAGACAACATGGCGGATGTAGAAAAACTGCTTTCCAGTAGTGAATATGAAGCAGGTTTGTAATACTGCTTTAAATAAAAAAATCAGCCTGTATGGCTGATTTTTTTATCGTCAGAAAAATGCAGTACTCTTTAAAAAAATAGTCTTTGAAAAAGAAAGCTCAAATTTTTTAATAAAAAAGTATCTGACTTAAGACATTTATGATTAAGGTGTTTCCGGGCCTGTCTTAGCTTGATTCTCTTCTGGATCTTTATCTTGCAGCATACTGAATGATGCAGCTGAACCTGGAACCGTTTGATCCTGTCTGTTACTTTTCAATTTAATCTGCAAGCGCAATTCATTCATGGAGTCGGCATTACGCAATGCTTCTTCATAACTGATCGCACCCTCATTATATAAATCATATAAAGCCTGATCGAAAGTTTGCATGCCCAATTCACGAGATTTCTTCATGATTTCTTTGAGTTCATGAAACTGGCCTTTCAGGATATTATCTCCAATTAAAGGTGTATTCAGCAAAATTTCAATGGCTGCACGACGTCCACGTCCATCTTCAGTACGCACCAAACGCTGTGAAATAATCGCCTTCATATTGGAAGATAAATCCATCAACAATTGATTGCGACGTTCTTCCGGGAAAAAGTTGATAATTCGATCCAGCGCCTGATTGGCATTATTGGCATGTAAAGTACCTAAACATAAATGTCCGGTTTCGGCAAAGGCAATGGCATGTTCCATGGTTTCGGTATCACGGATTTCACCAATTAAAATGACATCCGGTGCCTGACGCAAGGTATTCTTCAAGGCATTGTGCCATGAATGACTATCCACGCCGACTTCGCGGTGGGTAATCATCGATTTCTTATGCTTATGCACATATTCCACCGGATCTTCCACGGTAATAATGTGCCCGGCAGAATTTTCATTACGATGATCAATCATGGCGGCTAAAGAAGTCGATTTACCCGAACCGGTAGCACCGACCACAAGTATCAGACCGCGTTTTGCCATCATCACATGCTTTAAGGACTCGGGAAGCTTTAACTTGTCAAAATTTGGAATTTCTGCGGTAATGGTCCGTATTACCATCCCTACATGTAATTGCTGCTGGAATACATTGACACGAAAGCGCGAAACATTGGGAACACTAATGGCAAAATTACATTCCAGCTCGGTTTCAAACTCATGCCTCTGTTTTTCATTCATTAAACTATAAGCAAACAACTTGGTCTTGTCGGCAGTCAATGCCTGCTGGCCAAGCGGTTTCATTAAGCCCTGATGTTTAATACTCGGTGGAAAATCTGCTGAAATAAATAAATCTGAGCCGCCATATTCCACCACCTTAGTCAGCATATGGAACATCATTTTACGTGCTTCTTCCAGTAATTCCGTACTATACATATATTCCCCGATGAGAATTGTTTCTATGATCCACGCATACTGAAATTGGTTTAATTTATTTAAATGCTTATCTCAGTCGTGAAGAAACAATTCATGTTTTATTGATTACTATTTTTCCCTATTGTGCATAAACATAGTAAAGTACTCAACTTTGTTATTTTTAACTGGTTAAAAGTATGAATAGAAATTGCATACACCATCAATAAACGCGTGGTTTAAAATTAACCAGATAACAAAAATAGTTCTATACAAGAAAAAAGCCCCTAAATTCAGGGGCTTTATCACAACATTATTTATAGATTATTGATAAACTTTTTATAGAAAATCAGGCACTCCGTTTTAATTGAGAAACACGGAGTGAATTTGCTACCTCCATTAATAGTTGCTGGGTTTTATCCCAACCCAGACAGCCATCTGTTACAGACTGACCATAAGTCATATCACAGGAAATCTTTTGCTGTCCATCAACAAGGTGACTTTCCAGCATTACCCCACGAACCTGACTTTGAGTACGTTCCATAATAATCGTCTTGAGCACTTGAGGCTGTAAAAACGGATCTTTGTGGCTATTGCCATGACTGCAGTCAATCACCAAAGCTGGTAATTCACCTTTGCATTTTTCTTTGATCTTTTCAATTTCCACCAACTGGTAATTGGGACCTGAATTTGCACCGCGTAAAATTAAATGTGCTTTTGGATTGCCCTGCGACTCTAAAATACAAGGTAAACCGGATTGGCCCAGCCCCAGGAATTGATGTGGATGCGATGCAGATTGAATAGCATCCAGTGCAATTTGAATGGAGCCATCGGTGCCATTTTTGAAACCGATGCTGTATGGCATATGACTGGAAATTTCACGATGAATCTGAGATTCACTGGTCCGTGCACCAATAGCACCCCATGCCAGTAAATCATCGAAATATGCAGTCGCCATTGGGCTTAATATTTCCGAAGCAATCGGCAAACCTATTTCAATAATTTGTAGATACAACTCACGTGATTTTTCTAGTCCCAATTGCATATTGGATGAGCCATCTAAATTTGGGTCATAGAGGAAGCCTTTCCAGCCTATGGTGGTACGCGGTTTTTCAATATAGGCACGCATCACCAGGAAAATCTGATCTGACACCTGGCTTTGTAATTGTTGTAATTTATGCGCATATTCAAGTACAGCCACGGGATCGTGAATCGAACATGGGCCTGTCACTACCATCAAACGATGGTCCTTGCCTGCCAATATATTTTCAATGGTTTGACGCTGCGCAGCAATTTGTTGCGCCAATTTATTCGATAATGGCAATTGTGCCTTCAATTGGTGAGGCAAAGTTAAAATGGTTTCTTTTGCAGTTGTTTGAGTTTGTTGTAAAGCAGTATTTAAAGCATTCATTGGTCTTTCCTGGGGACTATTCAGTCCAATCTTTTATTTGAGCGTTATGGGTCTAATGGACTGCGTGTGAAGAGTCATCAATTGACTAAAGTAAAACCAATAAAAATTGCTAAAGTATGAATAATTTAATGTTTGCATGTCTAAACTCCCAAAATGTAAAAAATAAGATATAAAAAAAACCTGATCAGGGTTGCCCGATCAGGTTATAAACTTGGTGGGCAACCTTTTCTTGCCCGAACGCATTCAGGCAATTATCTAAATTGCCAAAAGTAATAAGTCGCGTTTGAGAGTACAGGTTGCTTTAACATCTTTATTTCTTCAAAAAAGTATGTATCTTGAAATTAAAATACGCTGTATTGCCATATTTGACAATAGTTTTATTTAAAATAAAACTATATCAATCATTAAACTTTTGCTTATATATGGGTTAAAAACCGGACCAGATAAAATTCAAGTGATTGTGAAAGATTTTTAAATAGCAAAGATTCACCTTTCTTTTTCGAGTTATATCTCTATAAAATCACCTCAAAGTCACCTCTCTCTAACTGCATTATTATTTTCCCTAAACAAAAAAGCAGTTAAGAGTGTTGATTTTTTGATAAGAAAAAAGGCAGCCCAGTCATCACAATAAACCGCTAGAATGCTATTCATACCGAAAGCTTGATTTGTTTTACTCCATAACGAAGGATGTATTCATGTTCCAACATGTTGATGCGTATGCAGGTGATCCAATTCTTTCCTTAATGGAAGAATTTGCTAAAGATGAACGGACACAAAAAGTGAATTTAAGTATTGGGCTTTATTACAATGAAGACAATATTGTGCCTCAACTGGAAGCGGTCAAAGCAGCATATAAGAATATTGAGCCGACCAATGACCAGGTCAAGCTGTATTTACCAATGGATGGTTTAAAGTCTTATAACCAAGCCACTCAAGCCCTGGCATTGGGAGAAAATAGTCCAGCACGCCGTGATGGACGCGCGGTCACCATCCAGACTTTAGGTGGTTCTGGCGCACTTAAAGTCGGTGCCGATTTTCTGAAAAAATACTTTCCTGAATCTGATGTCTGGGTCAGCCAGCCGACTTGGGAAAACCACATTGCCATTTTTAATGGTGCTGGAATTCACTCACATTTCTACCCTTATTTTGATGCAGCAACCAATGGCGTTAATGTGCCAGCCATGCTGGAAAAATTAAGCCAGCTACCGGCAAAAAGTATTGTGTTATTACATCCATGTTGCCATAACCCGACGGGTGCAGACTTGACGCCTGCTGAATGGGATCAGGTGATTGCTGTACTAAAACAACAGGATCTGATTCCCTTCTTGGATATTGCCTATCAAGGTTTTGGTCAAGGACTAGAAGAAGATGCCTATGCGATTCGTGCCTTAGATAAAGCAGGCATGAACTTTATTGTCAGCAATTCATTCTCTAAAATTTTCTCGCTCTATGGTGAACGTGTAGGCGGTTTAACTTTTGTCTGTGATGATTCGGCCACTGCACAAAAAGTATTGGGCCAGCTCAAAGCGACAGTACGCCGTATTTATTCCAGTCCGGCAACGACTGGGGCATTGTTAGTCAATAATGTCTTGCATGACGAGAAACTTACCGCGATGTGGCAAACTGAACTGAAAGAAATGCGGGAACGTATTATTAAAATGCGTCACATTTTAAAAGATAAACTCAGCCAAGCCTTACCAGAGCGTGACTTTAGCTATTTAGTCAAACAGCAAGGCATGTTTAGCTATACCGGGCTGAGTGCTGAACAGGTCGATATTCTCAAAAATCAATACGGCATTTACCTAGTGCGTAGTGGCCGTATGTGTGTTGCGGGTCTGAATTTAAGTAATATCGATTATGTGGCTGAATCGATTGCTGAAGTCATTAAAGCCACTGCTTAATTTGGGCCGAATTTCTTTAGGCTGATATAAAAAAAACGGGCAATCTGCCCGTTTTTTTATTTCGTTTTTATTTGAGAATGTTTAGTCTTCAAAATGGATCACGGTACGAATCGATTTACCATCATGCATTAACTCAAAGGCTTCGTTAATTTTTTCCAGTCCCATGGTATGAGTAACAAAAGGTTCAAGCTGAATATCTCCTTTCATGGCTTCTTCTACCATACCTGGCAATTGTGAACGGCCTTTCACTCCACCAAAAGCGGTGCCTTTCCAGGTACGGCCAGTGACCAGCTGGAATGGACGGGTTGAAATTTCCTGACCTGCACCCGCAACCCCAATAATGATGGATTGTCCCCAACCACGGTGAGCACATTCCAGTGCAGAACGCATCACATTGGTATTGCCAATACATTCAAAAGAATGATCTACACCCCAACCGGTTTTTTCAACAATCACTTCCTGAATCGGTTTGTCATAATCTTTTGGATTTAAAAATTCTGTCGCGCCAAACTGTTCAGCCAGTTTGAATTTTTCAGGATTGGTATCAATAGCAATAATGCGGCTGGCTTTGGCTTTTTTGGCACCTTGCACCACAGCCAGACCAATACCGCCCAGACCAAATACAGCAACGGTATCGCCTTCCTGAACTTTAGCAGTATTTTTTACCGCACCCAAACCTGTGGTCACGCCACAACCGAGCAAACATACATGCTCATGATTCGCTTCAGGGTTAATTTTTGCCAAAGAGACTTCAGCGACCACGGTATATTCACTAAAGGTTGAGCAACCCATATAGTGGTAAATCGGCTGCCCGTTATAAGAAAAACGGGTGGTGCCATCCGGCATCAAACCCTTACCTTGCGTTGCACGAACTGCGACACAGAGGTTGGTTTTACCCGATTTGCAGAATAAACATTCACCACATTCTGCAGTATAAAGTGGAATAACGTGATCGCCCGGTTTCACGCTGGTTACGCCTTCACCAACTTCCACTACAACACCAGCGCCTTCATGGCCCAATACTGCGGGAAACACGCCTTCAGGATCATCACCTGATAATGTAAAGGCATCAGTATGACATACACCAGTATGGCTAATTTTTACCAAAACCTCACCTGCTTTCGGTGGAGCAACATCAATTTCAACAATTTGGAGCGGTTGACCTGGACCAAATGCGACTGCAGCACGTGATTTCATGAATGATTCATCCTTTTTTGGTTCTTTAACAGATGAGCTACAGTAACCTCTTTTTATTGTCCGATTCAACCTATAACATGATGATAATATGTACTTATAACTTTATGACTTCATAACAATTATGCAGATTAGACCATCCATGCATGCTGTCATGTTTGCTGTTACAATTTTTACAATGACGGGGTGCGGTTTGCCGATGAATGAATCCAAAAAGCAGTCTCCCATTCAGGTGCATGCCGAGCACTGGTTAAACGGTTCCAATGTAGATACACAAATTATCCAGGGCCTTACCGCCTATCTTGCTTTAGATGATGCTTTTACCAGTATTGCTTCAAGGCTGCATTTGATTAATAAAGCAGAATATAATATCGATTTGCAGTATTACATCTGGGAAGATGACTCAATTGGTCACCTGATGCTGGCTGAATTGCTAAAAGCCGCTGATCGTGGGGTAAAAATCCGTTTATTGATTGATGACCAGAACGGCTCCCAACTCGATGCTACCTTAAAACAATTGGCACAACATCCAAACTTTGAAATTAAAATCTTTAATCCCTATACCTTTAGGGTCAGAAAACTGCGCGTGTTTGATTATATTTTTCGTTTCAAACAAATTAATCGCCGTATGCATAACAAGCTGATTATTGCCGATGGTGCCATAGCGGTGACCGGTGGCCGCAACATTAGCCGTGAATACTTTGAAGCCAGTGAGTCTTTCCAGTTTACCGATATGGACATTTTGTTTTATGGCACTGCCGTGAAGCATGCCAACAAAGTATTTCAGGACTTTTGGAGTGATGATTTAAGTTATCCTGTACCCCTGCTGTTGGGTAAAAGCCGTCCAGAACAGCTTGCCAAATTACGTCGATATTATGAGCTGACTGCCTTACAAAAAGACCAGCTAAAAAGGCGGATTGAACTGGCTGAAAAACAGATCACTGAACATCTAAAAGATCGTCCGATTAACTGGGCAAAAGCACATTTTGTCGCAGATTCACCCGATAAAATTCGCGCTCAGGCATCGGATAATCAACTGATTTACCGTCAAATAATGCAGCTTGTGGGAAAACCTGAACAGCATCTGGAGCTGGTCTCTGCCTATTTTGTCCCCACAAAAAAAGGCAGGGATTATTTAACCAGTTTAGTCCAAAACAACGTGAATGTTCGAGTGCTGACCAATTCATTCCTTGCCAATGACGTTCCTCTGGTACATGCCTTTTATAGACAATATCGCCATGATTTACTGAAAAACGGGATAAAATTATATGAATTTAAGCCCTATATAGAACGCAATAAACGGACCTGGTATGAAGTGATGACAGGTAATGTCATTCCAGCTAAAGGGAAAAACGCCTCCAGTTTGCATGCCAAGTTTTTGGATATAGATGGCATGGTGTTTATTGGTTCTGCCAATTTTGATCCCCGTTCCGCCAATTTAAATAGCGAAGTGGGACTGGTGGTCGAATCCGCTATGTTACAAGAACGAATTTCGAACGCTTTAGATAAATATTTACCGCTCATTGCCTATGAATTGAAACTTAATCCACAAGGTGAAGTGATTTGGATAGAGCATCATAAAGATGGAACTCGCACAGAGTATTCACATGATCCCCAATCGACCAGATTTCAGCGTTTTAGCATGCAAGCGGTGTCATCCCTCCCATTTGAATGGATGATGTAATGACAAATTAATGACATTAAAACACGCACAAGTCTTGTTTTTCTAAATCATCGAGTACTGGAAGATCAGCACGGGATCATATTGTGCTCATGAATCTACACAACCCGCCTTGATAAAATCTACAAGTCTATAATCCTCCCTGTCTCATCTATCAGACTGGGCACTTCCCTGATGAATATTTCTGCGAAAACTTATAAGAAATTAAATGTTATTTATATATATTTTAGATCAATCCATACAATGATTTTACTCGTTTCCTGATTTGATTTAACATGCCATTTTCGAGTTTTTAACTCAGTTCTCTCCCAATCGTGATCTTCTGCAATGCAATTTTTTGATTTAAGCCGTCAATTTAATTTAAGTGATATTTTAACCCCGTATAAAACGCTGGACGATTTAGGCCGCCAAGACTGGTTTTTAGCGAAAGTTCGTGTAGAGCATGACTGCCAGTCCGATTCTGAAATTGTTGAAGGTCAGGCCATTTTAAAATCCAATCAGAATGTACAGCTGGAACTGGAATGGCTGATTCAGGATACCGGTTTTGAACTCCAAGTCCTGTTTAAAGGCATTGAAACAGCAGCGAGTGAAGAAACTCTGGTGATGGTCAAAGGCGCAAAAATTATAGATGCTAATCAACAGGTCATTTCTGCTCAGGCCTTAAGGCTGTGGATTGACGGAACCCTGCTGCCAATGTTGCCAAATATCCGTAAAGAGATTAAATCCCGGTTAAATTTATAGGACTATGTTGAATATGATGGATAGCTTTTGTGGCCTACTCTGAATCACTTAAATTCCTTTTTAAATCTATTTATCATTTGAAAAGTTTTCGATGACATTCTTAAAGATATCAAAAACTTTTTCTAGCACAGCCTAAAATGGACAAAATACAGTCAGCATCCTTGGATGCGTTTAATTAACTCTTGATTTATTTAACTTACTTATAGTAAGCCTATTTCTTTAAACAACTGAGTGTAAGCTTCGGCCTTTTTCTCCAAAGCAAGTGGATAGGCACGGGATGAAGATGGCATCCGGTATAAAGTCAATTCACGTTCCGCAAAGTAGGTTTTTGAGGCATGACCAATTAACGGTTTTTCAGTATGTTCTGGCATTGAAAGCATCAAGGTATCGGTTGCTTTATCTCCAGTTGTCATGATGCTATTACACTCAGGAATCTGCTGTAGCAGCTTGTTTAAATCAGTTGCTTGAGCAATGTGCAGAAATTTATCCGAAGCATTGCCTTTTAAACGGATAATTTGGTACGCCGTATCAAAAATTGCGATGCCTTTTTCCATTAAAAAATCACGGATCTGCTGTTCCTTGAAATTTTTATTGGCAATATCTAAAAAGTGTTCTTTATTGCCAAAGAATACCAAACCAAAAATTTTCCACATGTCATTTTGGTAATTTGGATAATAAAACTCCATTTTCCAGCGGACTTTAGGTGGTGGAAAGCTACCCATCATCAGCAATCTGGCATTTGGGGGTAAAAAAGGTTCCAGTGGATGGGTTTCAATATTTGGTTCGGTGCTCATAACAGTCTATTTATCCGTATTCAGCTTAATTTAAAACATTTGACGGATTTTATCTGCTACCTGTTTGCCCCAAAGTGTATAAATTTCCTTGCTGGGATGAAAACCATCCTTTGCCATTTCCAGATTGAGGCTTTTAAAATGTTGCAAATCATATTCAATCCATTGCATATTGCCATTCTGCCGAACAAATTTGGCAAGATTTTTATTCATGCCTTTGGCATATTGTCCAAATAACCAGGCCAGTGGATGAGGTAATGCAGGAAACATGTTCATCGGTGGCACGCCAGATGCAATAATTAATTCAGGCGTGAATTTCTGGTTAATTTCTGCATAAAGTTGTTGCTGCTTTTGAATCCAGTCTTTAGGTGAGGTCAGTTTGGTAATATCGTTTACCCCGACAGAAGTAATGACCACATCGAAGTGTTGATTGGGCATATTCTTTACCGTCTGAATCACTTGTCCGCTGGTATGACCAGTGGTAGCTTCAAGTTGATAACTGATTTCATAGCCATCTTTTAACTGCTTCAGCACTGCACCGAGTAAAGCATCTTCCTGAGTTGCAACACCAACTCCAGCCGCAGCCGAATCTCCTAAAATTAAAATAGACAGCATTTTTCCAGTTCCAACTGTCCCCTGACGTTGTCCTTCTGGTTCTGCTAAACGTAGAGTATTTTTCTTAACGGCATTGCCTTGAATAATCAGGGATGGAATCAGAACGATGGTTGAAATTTTTAACAGCATACAAAATAAGATTCACAATGATATCTGTATCAATATAGGAGTTTATGGGGTGAGAAGCATTGACTTAAATTACAATAAGTTTCATCTAATTAAATAGTGAATGGCTGCATCAGGTCAGTAGCGATCTAGGGCTGAGGGTGGTCGATATCTGCTGAATCTGCTGATGATGTTATTTTTTTATCGAGCTTAGTTTTACAATGTTTTTCCCGCGTATAAAAAAAGCCCATTGAATGAGCTTTTTAGAATCCAAAAATTAACCTAACTTATTAACCAGTTTCAGTGGCAATACTTTCATGGCCAAGCCTAAAGGTAACCAAGGCCACTGTGGAACGTAGGCTTTAACCGGTGCTTTTTCAATGGCCTTGACCAGTAAATGTGAACCGGTTTTTTCATCCACTTCAAAAGGCAGTTTTTTCGCACCTTCATTCAGTTCTGTACGGATATAACCCGGGAAAATGGTAGTGACTTTAATCGGGGTATCAATCAACTCGGCACGGATGCCTTCAGCCAAATGCGCAACTCCTGCCTTACTGGCTCCATACGCGGTTAAATGTTTCGGCATGCCACGCATCGCGCTCATGGAAGAAATCATCACCAGATGCCCTGCATTTTGCGCACGGAAAATTTCCACTGCGGCTTCACATTGTGCCAAAGCTGAAATAAAGTTGGTTTCGACAGTGGCTTTGTTAATTTCAAAATTACCTTTACCAATCCGGCGACCTTCACCCACACCGGCATTGACAATAATACGGTCGATGGTGCCAAATTCCTCTTTAAATGCACGGAACACTTCAAAGACTTGGTCGTAATGGGTCACATCTAAGGTTTTGGCTATGACTTTTATGCTGTATTTGCTTTCCAACTCTTGTTTTAAAGTTTCCAAACGCTCCAAACGACGGGCGCAGATGGCAAGGTTATAGCCTTTTTGTGCAAATTCACGTGCCATACCTGCACCAATCCCTGAACTTGCACCGGTAATTAAAATTGTTTTTGCCATGTTTTCTTCCTTTGCTATTTTTTTAATCAGATCCAGGTCAGTAAGCCGGGATCTTCGGCTTTAATAAAATGGTGTTCATTCAAGCTCAGTAATTGTGGTTCATTTCCCACTAGACGCAGTGTGGTCATGCTGGTATTGGCGATTGCCCAGTTTAAGGCAAAAGTTCGGTTAGCATTCAGCTCTAACAGTTTTCCTGCAGCCACCGAAATCACCCCGCCAGAGGTAAACACTACGGCATAACGCGGTTTTATTTTAGCCAGTTCATCACATAAGTTTTGCAATGCTGTTTCAACCCGGTTTTTAAAATGCGGCCAAGATTCATCATATTCATGATGATAGTCACCACCCGTCCAGCGCTCAATCGCCCCTTCAAAAATTTTAGCCAGGTAAGCCCGAGGATTATCTTCCTTGGCGACATCCTGCTTTAACAGATGCGGTTCATTAAAACGTGGTTCGTATCTGGCAAAAACCTGCTGGTGATTAAATTCATTCCATGCACTATCGGTCTGAATCTCAGCCTCAGGAAAACATTGTGCCAAAGTCAAGTGGGCTGTCTGTTGATGACGTTGCATCGAACCTGACACCACATAAGGTGCTTCTTTTAGAATCTGGTCGAAATATTGCCCTAATAATTTCGCCTGTAATTCACCGTTGGGAGAAAGCTGGTCATAACTTTCAGCCCCGAAAGAGGCTTGCCCGTGACGAATCAGATAAATTGTGGTCATGTCAGCATCAATTCCTTAAATTTCGCAATATATTTTTGAGCCAGTTCATTGGCCTCAAGTTTTTGTAGACCAATCAATTTAAGCGCACGGATATGCAAGGCATGAATCACTACCCAGAAATCCTTAAAGGCTGGATTATTGGTCTGTTTATGGTAGTAGCGGTAATAGATTTGCTGCGCAATCACGGCCAAACGAAAAATACCGAACACTTCATAAAAGGTCCAGTTATCTGTTTGCAAGCCAGTTTTTTGCAAATAATAATCCACCACTTCCTGACGCGTGAACATACCTTTTAAATTGGTGGGCTGACGACGCGTGGCTTTAAAAATTTGATTGTCACTTTCTTCAACCCAATACGCGAGGGCTGAACCCAAATCCATTAAAGGGTCGCCGAGGGTTGCCATTTCCCAGTCTAGAACGCCAATCACTTGTGTCGGATGCTTCGGATCTAAAATTACATTATCAAAACGCCAGTCATTATGAATGACACAGGTTTTTGAATCGGCAGGAATATTGTCTTTTAGCCAGTTTCGGACATATTTAAAAGACGGTACATTTAGGGTTTTGGCTTTTTCATAGCGGGCATCCCAGCCTTCTACCTGACGACGACAATAGCCTTCGCCCTTGCCGAGCTTTTCCAGTTCTGTCCCTGCATAAGGCACCTGATGCAACTCAATCAATTTATCAATGACATTGATGCACAGTTCACGGACCTGAGCTTCATTAAAGTTGAGCTCTTTGGGTAAATTGGCACGTGGAATAATGCCTTCCACACGTTGCATGACATAGAAATCACAGCCAATCACCGATTCATCCTGACAGAGCGCCACCATTTCAGGCAGTACAGGATAGAATGGTGCCAGATTTTTTTGCACATTGTATTCACGTGCCATGTCGTGTGCAGATTTGGCTTTGGTTCCTTTAGGGGGACAGCGTAAAATCAAGTCCGTATTGTCGTATTTCAAACGGTAAGTCCAGTTGGATGCTCCACCTGAATATTGTGTAACTTCGGCTTGACCCTGTAAATCAGTTCCTTGTGCTTTGAGCCAATTCTCAACAGCAATGACATCCAGTTCTTCGCCTTGACGAACCTTCCCACCCACATCAATCACTGACATTGTTATTTCCCTAAATCATCAATGTTATAACACTTCATCGCTTACTTATTTATACCCGTTTAATTTCTCATAAACAGCAAAATTTTCAGGCAAGTGATAAGCAGCCTCAACTATTTATGTAATTAATCTTTTTTCCGACCTGAACTGTAACCGCGTTTTGCCAGTTCAAGTTTAGCAATCATGCCTTTATGCACTTCATCCGGGCCATCAGCCAAACGTAAGCTTCGAGCCTGAGCAAAGAATCCTGTTAGAGGTGTATCACGAGAAACACCAGCACCACCGTGTATCTGTATGGCCATATCCACGACTTTTTCCAGTACGCTTGGTGCAACCACTTTAATTGCTGAGATTTCAGTCAATGCTGCCATATTACCTAAAGTATCCATCTTGTAAGCAGCATAAAGTGTAAGTAATCGTGCCTGGTCAATGGCTACCCGTGCTTCTGCAACACGTTCCAGATTGCCACCCAGCTTTAAAATTTCTTTGCCAAAAGCAGTACGACTCATACCACGATCAATCATCAACTCTAAAGATTTTTCTGCTGCACCGATACAACGCATACAATGATGAATACGACCTGGCCCTAAACGGCCTTGCGCAATTTCAAAACCCTGACCTGCACCACCAATAAAATTGGCTACTGGCACACGTACATTATTAAAGCTGATTTCGCCGTGACCATGTGGCGCATCATAGTCCCCAAACACTGGCAGCATGCGTTCAATTGTTACGCCCGCAGTATCTACAGGAACCAAAACCATGGAATGTTGATGATGACGGTCTTTACTTTCATCAGGCGTATGCGCCATAAAAATGATGATTTTTGCATTGGGATCGCCCAAACCTGACGACCACCATTTACGGCCATTCAGAACTATTTCGTCTCCCTCGACCACCGCCGTAGCCTGCATATTGGTGGCATCAGAAGATGCCACAGCAGGTTCAGTCATACAAAATACTGAACGAATTTTGCCTTCCAATAATGGTGTGAGCCATTGCTGTTTTTGTTCTTCAGAACCATAGCGCCACAACACTTCCATATTGCCACTGTCTGGTGCATTACAGTTAAAGACCGTTGGTGCAAGCAAGCTACGACCGGAAAGTTCGGCAATGTGTGCATATTCCTGAACTGATAAGCCTTGCCCCAATTCTGGACATGGCAAAAACATATTCCAAAGACCCGCTGCCTTGGCCTTATTTTTTAATATTTCAAGTTGAGTGGGCCATTGCCATGTTGTCCAGTCTCCCCCTTGATTGAGCTCATGGACATCATTCCAAAACTCGGTTTCAACCGGTTCAATTTCTTCTTTAATGAACTTTTTGGTTCTTTCAATATAGTCTTGTGCACGTGCTGATAATTCAAACATGGCGACTTTCCTTCAAATATTATGTTTTATACGCTTTACAACACCATAACCCGAAAACTATTATGAATAAAATGATTTAATTCAATATCACACTATGAACAATATTCATAATAAAGCAGTCATTGATATGGGGAATTTTCACCGTATAGACATTAACTTGTATCCCTTATTTATTGCAGTGTATGAACAAAAAAGCATATCCAAAGCCGCGCAGATTTTATGTATCAGTCAATCGGCCGCCAGTCATGCCTTACAGCGTTTAAGACAGCATTTGCAGGATGATTTATTTGCACGTGCTGGCAGTAAAATGTTGCCCACACCGTTTGCCGAGCAGATTTATCCTGCAATTAAAAATGCGCTGTTTACCATTCAAAATATTTCAATGCAAAAGCAGAGTTTTGAACCAAGCATGGTCCAAAGTTTGAAAATTGCGGTCCATGATGAAATTGAACCGATGATTTTTCCCAAACTGGTGCAGCACTTTCAAGGTCTAAATTTAGAAATTCAATTTTTCAGTAGCAAATTAGACCGTAAAACGCTTGTCACAGATCTCGCCACCCAGCAAATAGACTTTGTCATTGATCTGGAACAAAACTTCGGTGAGAAAATTCAATTTCAGAAACTGGTACAAGATCAATTTGTGGTATGTACGCAGCAACCTGAAATGACAGAACAGCTTTATCTCGCTGCTCCACATATTGGAGTTTCATCACGCCGAACTGGAGTTTTGGTTGAAGATATTTATTTAAACCGCAAACAACTGTCACGACAGATTTTTTTACGTTGTCAGCATTATTTAACCGCTTTACAAATTTTGCTACAAAACCCGCAGTTCGTTTTAACTATTCCTCAAAATTTGCTTAGTTATTTACAAGTTTCTACTACATTAAATATTTTTGCAGTGCCTGTGGACTTGCCGCTAATTACTTTGGGGATGTATTGGCATAAAGATTTGGAAGAAAATTCGCGTCATCAATTTTTGCGCAGTGAAATAACCAAAATTTTTACTTAGGCTATTTTAATGGATCTATTATTCTGCTTAGGCTATTTATAAGTACAATCAACAGCTTTCATCTCAGAAAGGAAGCGTTTTATGACTAATTTTTTGCATAGTAAAAGATAAATGCTTAGGCTATTTTGAGTATTTATTATGGATCTGAATGATTTTTTATGCAGATATCACCTTTTACTGAATAAATAACCGAAATGCTGAACTGGCAAGGCTTTTAATGCTATTTGACTATTTCTCAAGCCATTATTTTTGAGAATTTCTATTAATATAGTAGCTCATTTTTTATCTTTTTATTGTTGAATCTGGACTGGTATTTTCAAGTCAAATTCCACAAATTTTATCTATGTTGGCAAATCTCTCCCCTGTTTGGCTCATTATCTTGGGCATGCTGCTTTGTGCAGTGCTGTTTTTTATCTTCCGCAAAATTCACGCTTTCCTTACCGATGTATTTAAACCGTTTAAAAAAGGAAAAAAATACTGGTGCAAAGTCATTGCGGTGAGTGATGGCGATACCATCACCTGTACGCGCTATAACTTGCGTCGCTCAGAAACCAAACTACGTTTTGCCTATATTGATGCTCCCGAATCAACACAAACCTATGGCAAGGAATCTCAGCGTCTGGTTAAAAAAATGGTGTATTACAAACTGGTTCGTGTCGAGATTACCGATGTCGATCGCTATGGGCGCTACGTTGGCGTCATTTACCGTTTTAGACGAAATATCAATCAGGAACTGGTCAAACGCGGCGCGGCATGGGTGTATGAGGAATATATTAAAAACCCGACGCAAAAACAGAAATGGTTAGCTCTACAACTTCAGGCCAAGAAGCAGAAAAAAGGCTTATGGAAAAATTCGCATCCGGTACGCCCTAGTGTTTATCGTAAGCGAAATAAATAGAATTTCAGAACAGATAAATCATTATCTTCAAATATAGATTTGGGTGTGATCTCATGGATCAAACTTGCGGGTTAAATAATAAAGTGGCTTGTTTAAAACAAACCACTTTAAAATTTATTATCAACAATTAAAGATAATAATCCAGTTGAACAAGCAGTCGGAATGCTCCAGCAACCAATGCTAATGCAAAAAATCCACCTAGCCACAACACAATAAACCACTGCATCTGTGAAAGTTTCATATTTACTCCTTAATGATAGCCTTCATCACCAATGCGCACTTGGTCGCGGAACACCCAGTAATACAAACCGGTATAAATAATTTTGAAATGCAACTTATTACTGAGAATTGAAGTGCCTTGATTCTGTCATTTTCAGAATAAATCATTCTTGCTCTCTGACTAATACTTGAACAATCAACTCAACAGGCGTAAAGTTATCTCAATTTAGTTACCCTGGCTAACTATTATGCCAAATCGACTTAACTTTCGTGCTTCATTACTGCGCTGTGCGCGTTTAATGAGTGATGAAATCAATACCATTTTGCTTCCACATCAGCTGAATTATTCATTGTGGCAGGTGCTGTATGTCATACAGCTTAAGCAAGGCTGTACCTCTATCGACATTGCTGAATACCTGAATGTTTCCAAACCTTCGATTGCAAAACGTATTCATGCATTAATACAATTGGAGGTTTTGGATCAGGTCGACACTGAAGATAAACGGCAAAAAAAACTGATTCTAAGCATTAAAGGTCAACAACTTTTTGCCGCGTGCTCTGAAAAACTGAACCTGTTTGAACAACGGCTGCTATTGCCTTTAGATCAGGCTGCGCAAAATAGTACCTTAAACACGCTACATAAACTTATGGATCATCTGCAAGAAATGAAAGGTGGTCAGTCATGAGTGAACATACGCCCTTATGGACAAGAAATTTTATTCTTGTCAGCTCGATTAACTTTCAGCTGGTTCTGACCTTTTATCTGCTAGTGGTGGTTATTGTCGGCTACGCAATTGCTGAGCTTGGTGCAACTACGGCACAAGCGGGTTTGGTCTCGGGTCTGTTTATCGTCGGTACGCTGATTGGTCGTTTATTTGTCGGTCAGTTTCTGGAACGTTTTGGTCACAAAATCACCATGATTGTGGGTTTAATTGGATTTTTGATTTTTTCCGGATTCTATTTTATTCCCATGAATGTCGCTGCCTTGCTGGGTGTGCGTTTCATGCATGGTTTTATGATGGGTATGGCATCGACTGTATTGGGCACCATCATCGCGCAGATTTTACCGCCGACCCGTCGCGGTGAAGGGATTGGTTACTACAGCATGAGCAGTACATTAGGTACTGCGATTGGCCCGTTCCTGGCCATCTGGATGATGTTGCACGTCGGCTATACTGCGATTTTTGCCTTATCTAGCATGGTCGCTATGAGCTGTTTAATCGTGGCTTTGCTGATTGAAGTACCTAACTTGCCACAACATACTAAAACTGTTGAAACTCAGGTCAGTGTGCAAAAGCCAAGTTTCATTTCCCAATTTATTGAAATGAAAGCTTTGCCGATCTCGATCATCATGTTATTTACATCGATTTGTTATTCTGGGGTTTTATCCTTTATTAATTTCTATGCCAAAGAAATTGATCTGGTTGAAACAGCTTCTTTCTTCTTCTTGATGTATGCGATTGCGATTTTATTTTCACGTCCATTTACCGGCCCACTGATGGATCGTAAAGGTGAAAATATCATTATGTATCCCGCATTTATCATTATGGCATTGGCCTTGCATTTGCTTAGTCAGGCACATAGTCCGATGACCTTGTTGCTTTGTGCAGGTTTGCTCGGTCTGGGCTATGGCAACATTCAGTCAGTTTGTCAGACTGTTGCTGTGAAAAGTACCACACTGGACCGTATGGGCTTTGCTACCTCGACATTCTTCATTTTCCTCGATGCAGGTCTTGGTTTTGGTCCCTACTTTATTGGTATGACGCTGGATTATATCAATTACGCGCAGCTGTATATGTATAGCGCGATTGCAGCTTTGATCTGTATTGGTTTCTACTATGTATTACATGGACATAGAGTGAAAAGTAAAGCCGTTAAAGCTGCTTAATCATTTTCCAATACCGCCAGGAAAAATTAAAACCATTGGCTAAAATATATGAAATCCCCTTTTATAAAGGGGATTTCGAAAAATTATGAATTACTTAAATACCTTAAAACGCGTTGCATCATCTATATAAGCTTTATCTTTGGCTTCACCTTCTACTGAACCAAAGACCAGCTGGGCACGCAGTTTCCAGGAGGCTGGAATTTCCCATTCCGCATGTACCTGTTCATCCACGATCGGGTTATAGTGCTGAAGTGAAGCGCCTAAACCTTCAGTATGTAAGGCGGTCCAGGTTGCGAACTGGGCAATGGCTGTTGAGTGCTCTGCCCAGATCGGGAAATTCTCTGCGTAAGACGGGAACTGCTCTTGCAGACCTTTAATCACATCCATATCTTCAAAGAATAAAACGGTACCCACACCTGCGGCAAAACTGTCCATTTTGGCACTGGTTTTTGCTGCACTTTCTTCATCTTTGGCATAAGACTTGAGTTTTTCTTTCACAAAATTCCAAAATTTTTCGTGCTCGGCATTAAACAAAATCACGGCACGTGAAGACTGCGAATTAAAAGAGGATGGACTCTGTTTGATCGCATGCTTAATCAAATCAGTTAAATACTCTGGGCTTTGCTCTACATTTTTACCGACTGCATAAATGGTACGGCGTTTCTTAATTAAATCTAAAAACTGATTCGACATTGAATGAAATCCTGTGATATTTCTTCGCGAAAATTTGAAACAATCTACCCTCACTGTTAATAAAATGTGAAATATCTACTTTTATAACAATATTCAGGTAAATGTGTTGCTGTCTTACCATATGCAATAATAATTCCAATTTCTAGTACATTTTATTGATAATTAAATCTTTAATTTTTTATATAGAAGCGGATAGCTCGTTTAAGTCTGTCTTTTTACATATAAAACACTCATAAAAAATCCCCCAATATTTGGAGGATTATGATCGCTTTTTAGACTACTCTAAAATTTAGCATTTAACACATTTTGCGGAACTTTATGCTTCCACAGATCACGCAGTGTAGGCAAATAGAATTTTTCACCAATTTCAACCAGTTCTGCATCAATCAGTGCATGAATTTCGTGCATAAACAGATAATCGAGTTCTACAGTTTTCAATTTATGGTTGTTTTTCGCAAACTCTTTCCGCTTTTGCTGCGCAGTTTTAACTAGCTGATCCGCATAGCTTTTATTTTTAAATTGAGAAATCGCATTTAAACGTAATTCAATCACGCCCCAGCCGCTGAGTAATAATTTGAACAATTCAAAATCTTCAGTGGTCGATTCCCAGGTCATTTCATCCAGATTTTCATCGCCAGGCAGAACCGGAAGCAATAATTCCATCACACTCGGAAAAATCTTTTTAAAATTCAAAATAAATTTAACAGGATGCTCACCTGGATAATCCTTAAATTGCACCTTTTTCTGAACATCTGTTAAATAAATATCGAGCATTGAAAATTTCCGCATGTAAGTTACTGTATTCAATAAGTTTAAAAATAGCCTATCAAAATTCTATCAAAACTTTAGAAAAACAGTATTTTGAAGTGTTGCGTATTTTAGCAATTATGACAATTTATTCAACGCTAAATTGAGCTTTACAAAACCCTAAAATTGGGGCGTAATCCACATCAATAGGCCTAATATGAAAGTATCTGATCTGTCTTTTGATCAACTATTTATTGCTATATGGAAAGTATCTGATCTGTCTTTTGATCAACTATTTATTGCTATATGGAAAGTATCTGATCTGTCTTTTGATCAACTATTTATTGCTATATGGAAACGATATGAAATATAAAAATCCAACTGATAAAGAGCTCACTCAAAAATTAATCCCTGAAAGATTCATTCCGCCAAAACCACCAGAACTCGAAGGTAAAAATGTTGAATATATTTTTGATAGCGAGGACTCATTCAATTTAACCTATGATGAGTTAGTTGAGATTGTAGGAAAAGCACGTTTAGCTGGACCGAGAATGGTTCCGGTATTGGGTAACATAGACTAAAACATAGAATGATGAATAAGGACAAAATTTTAGATGATGACTTTTCTGTATGGTAACAGCGATTTTAATGATCTTCTTCAAGAGTGCTATTTAACTCAGTCTTCTATGTTATCTGGAATAGAGTTTCTTACAAAAGCAAATATTTATGACAATAAAGATGGTTTATTCTATTCTTCTTTTTTTAATTTAAGTATCGGGATAGAGCGATTTTTAAAAATAGCCTTACTATCAGAGTACATGTATACAAATAATTTTCAAAAACCAGAAGTTAGTTTTTTGAAAGACAAGAGTCATAATCTTATAAAACTTTTTAATAGCTGTGCTGAAATAGTAAAAAAGTACAATATACCAATCAAGCCACTAGATAATAAACATCAGGCTTATGACTTATTTAATTTTTTAAGTTCATATGCCACAAAGACACGTTACCAAAATCTGGACAAATTAACCAATAAATATGAAAAATATGAAAAACACCCAATACATAGTTGGGCAGATATATCTGAAAGCTACTTAAGAAAGTATGTAAAAAGCGAAAAAATAGAATCAGAGTTATTGAAACATTATAATAAGTATCCAAATGCTACTGGATTCACTTATTATCTGGACTTTAGTGGACACCCATTGCTAAGCGTTGATCTACTCATGTATCAATACATAATAAAAAAATCTAAGCCCTATATACTTAATGATTTAATACAAACGCTAAGACCTATCTATAGAATGCTAGATGAAATATCATTCAACTGTAATAATGGATCAAATTCAGATTTAAATGGACCTGTCAGATTTCCTTACTATGGTGATTTATTTCCATTTTTTTATGCTGACTTAAATCTTTTTAAACGTGTAAAAAGCTGGATTAATAGATATTCATAAACTTTTATTAAAAATCCTAATCATGTCTGATTGGGATTTTTAACAACATTTAAGATAATAATTTTTATAAGATGGTATTATATTCATTTAGAGTAGTCTGAACATCTTAAAAATCACAGTATCTTAATCAATTTTTTAGTTAAGTTCCATGACTTGGTGTCAACAGAAACAGAATAGACCTTTCCCCCTTTTTCCTGAATTTTATTTAAAAGCTCTATGACATTTTCATCTTGATTTTTAAAGTAAGGATTTCTAGCACCCAAGTATACTTCTTTAATTTTAATTTGATGATCATAAATTTTTAGACCAGCAATTTTTACTTTGCTATAACCAGGCTTGTTCTCTTCAGAAGGGATTGAATATCTATTATATGGGTTTTCCCAGTATTCTTGCATCTCCATAGCTATAGAAGCAACACGTTTTACAATACGAACTTCTTCCTCATAGCTCCATATCGTATCTTTATTTAGAAATAGATGATCTATTAATTCTCTAGATTTGTGATCTTTCTTATCATATAAACCATCTATTGCATTACATAAATTGGTGGTTAGTTTTGTAGAGGCCTTTAAAAATGGCTTAGTTTTTGTATATATGACATTCCCTTTGTGTACTGGAATTAAATTGCTATCTTCACTTTTAAAAAAAGGAGTTTCTACATCATAACCAATTACAAAACCTTTATGCTCTTCCCCATAATGAGCCCACATTAAAGAATTTAAGGGGGTTCTTGTTAGACTTAAAATAGCTACATTATTTAAAGTTTTTTGAATGCGATCTTTGGTAAAAGCTTTTCCTTCTATAACACTCGCTTCAAATGGATCATTGAAGTAAGTGGGTGTCCTAAAACCGACTCTTTCACTTTCTAAAGCACATTTCCCAGAACTAAATCCATAATATTTATATAAAATCATTATCTTATTCACATAATTTTCATTTAAATTTTAAATATTATCTTACACCATTAATTAAGATAAGCTAATAATTTGATTTGATTAGCATTATTTTAATTTTTGGTATATTCCGCCACTGAATATTATTTGAATAGTGTACAAAATAGCCAACAGAAACTAGCTGTAGTTTCTCAATTGCCTACTCCATGGCTATTGTTTATAAGCCCACGCTGTCTTTCCTGTAGTGGGCTTTTTTTTATATTGGGGAAAGCTGTATACCTTACTTAATTCCACTCTGCACCGTTGCTGTATATAGGTATGGGATGTGAGTTGGGTTTAAAGAGTTCAGTTAAAAAGTGGTGGGATATGATTAAGAAAATTATTAGATCTATTTTTTGCAAGCATGATTACAAATTGATTCGAACTATTCATGATGATCAGATCAATTGCCTAGATGTTCGTAGTCAGTGGCAATGTGAAAAGTGTAAATGGATCACATATAGTCGTTATTTAGATCGAATTAAATAAAGCCTATCTCACCATAATTAAAATATGCTGATGGTGCCCTCACAAATAAAGGTACCATGTCGAGCAATATATCGAAATGCTTGATTGTTGCTTGCTTAACTAAGAAGAAATCTTTCTTAGTTCGACATAATGATTAACACAATTCAACTTATTTAAGATTTAAGTTTTTGATAAACAAATGAAATGCTTTAACATTTTTTCAGACATTTAAACTTATGATTTGCTTGATTTGAACTTGCTTAAAGAGAGTCAAACTCACTTGTTTCTATAATTTACTCAAAAATGAGAAACAAATGTTCCGATTCTTACTTCATATAATTAAAAAGCCATCATTTAGATGGCTTTTCTACAGCATCAATCAATGCCTTTTTACCTTGAGCACATTCTACATATTTACGTCGATCATCGACCATCACACGTAGTACTTCTGCCCCGGTGCCTGATTCAAGTTTTCTCAATTCAGGACACTCTTGCTTTAAATTAGCTGGAATCTGTAATGCCTGTGGTTGCGGCTTCGTTGACCACTGACATGCCGTCAGCATCAAGGCACACGTCACTATACACAGGACGCTCAATGATTTTTTCGACTTGAGTATTAATAATCTCTGTGCGCACACGCTCAGCTTGTTTTGCTTCCTCATGTTGTTCACTCACTTTATTTGCATTGGCTTGAGCTACTTTTTCAGCATCTTTATAAGGTTTAAGTACTTTTTCTACGCGCGCATCACAGTCGCTTTGCGCTTTACGTAAATCACCAGCAAGGCCATTGGCATACCAGATATAACCTAAAATAAAGACCAGTAAAGCTAGGATGATCCATTTATAAAATGGAGCAAGAAATGCATCAATTACATTCATGCTTCTGTCACCTTCGTTGCTGAAACGTTTTTAATTAATGGCAAGTTATAACGTAATGCTGCCGGTGCATTGGTTTTGCCATACCAGTAGTATTCAAGATCGGATGGGTCGAATAGTGCATAGCTCACCGAGTTATTTTGATTCCCCCCATAACCTACAATTTTTCCAGATGATGTTTTGCCGACTACAAAAAATACATGACCACCGCCTTGTCGAGTTTTGGTAGCAATACAACCATAGGCCGGCTTGGCTAATTTTTTCTTATCGTTACGATATGCCAGTGCACGATAGAATGTAGGAGGATATTCAATACCAGCACGCTTTAAACAAATAGCAACGAATACACCACACCATGGAGTCTCATCTTCTGACCACCATGCCTTTAGCTCTTTTAGCCAATTCAGAACTGTTGGGTTATGTTGCGTTTTACTGGTATTTTCTTTTAAACCATTGTGTTTATAAGCTTCTTGCATCCAGGATAATTCTGGGCTTTGATTACTCATCGCCTGATCCTCCCTTCCGACTTCCCCAAATCGCAGCAAATGCAGACTTAATCTCAAAGATGACTTCAGGTAAGGGTTTGCCTTTCATGAGGGCAATCGATTGATAAAGAATACCAATGGCCATCAGGCCAAATACGGCAAACATCAGCATGATGAATCCCTGGAACATAGTTGACTTTGTTAACAGTCCAAAATGTTCAATAAATGCTGAACCGCCATAAAGACTCACAGTGACACTGGCAACAAATTTACCAATAACACTCAGTGAAACTTGAATCTTTCCGCTTTTATCAATGTCCCCACTTAACACTAGCGCAAGAATTGCCCCAACAATGGCTGGGATTATTTTGATGATCCAAGGGATCGTATTTTCCTGCATTTTCATTCACCTGAAAAAAAAGACTGCTCATGTGAACAGTCTTATTTTTTTTAAGGATTTAAGCGAACCCTACAACCCCTACTCACCAAAAGCAAAACGCCCTTGCTCCTCTGCACCTTTTTGGCGTTTAGTCAGGTATACACCACCATCACCCGTTTCTTTTGCTCTACGTTCATTAGTTTTATAGCTTTGCATTAAATTGATGCGGTTAATCCGCATACGTGGATTTTTCTCACTGACTTTTTCATTAAATTCCTGAATTTCAGCCCAAGCTTTTTCCATACCTTCGCTATCATCATCACGCTTAGCAATAACCCATTTATGCATCAATTCCTTACGATGATTTTCTAATCTGGTTTTATATTGATAAATTGCAGATCGCCCTTCCATTGATGTGCGAACATCCGAAGGAGAAAAACCGATAGCCTGTGAAAATAATCCCACTCCACCAACTTCATCCTGAATCACATCATTGTTCTTTGTTAAAACTCCTTCTCTACCAAAACGAACTGATTTCATGGCATTTTTAAGCACTACTGGCAACATGGTTTCTATACCACGACCATAATCCCCATCATTTATTTCCTGAAAACCTTTTACGAGGTTTGTACTAATCCCAACGACAGGACCAAGTAATGCCGATTGCATTGCCTTCGCCCAGTCTGCACCTTCAAGGCCATCCTGCACATCTGGAATAATTAAATTATTTAAGCCCACACGCCCAGATAAATCTACCGGGGAGAATGCTCTTGGCACACCACCAAAGACTAGATCTGCAAACATAGGATGAATATCCGATAACCAATTTCGAATCACATTTTCCAACTCATACGGATCATCATCACCACCACCAGATGCAAGTGCAGCCATAGCAGCTATACCAAATGCAGCAGCACCCAATTTACTTTTTTTGGCAATTAAAATAGATGCCGTAGCAAGCATACCTGTAATAGGCAAGCCAATTGCACCAGCTGCTAAAGCATGCATTCCTAAAATACCAGCCAAAGCCCGACGTGCCTCTCTTTGATCTTTAGGATCAAGTGCGTAAATTGATTGATGAGCATTGCGTAACAAAGTGTACAGCATATTTTGTGCATATTGCTTAAACAATAAAACCACCTTGGCAATATTGCTCTGCATGAAACGCGCTCTATTTCCTGCCGAATAATCAAAATGTCCTCGGTAAACCATATCCATAGCCTGATCAAATGCTTCGGTATGGCTAGCCCCAGCTTTAGTGGCTAAACGATAAGCAGCAATAAAAGTGACTTCACGGTTAAAGCGTTCTGCATGATGGAACAAACCGCTTGCTAAACGCATTGCAGGTCGGAAATACCACATCACCTTGCTATCTTCACCTTGTGCAATACCTGCCAAGTCATGTGCTTGTGTAACATCAATTACGCCACGCGATACAGCCTGATTATAAGCATCTAACTCGAGTCCATTTATCACCTTATCAATATTGGGGCTATAAACATCACCAATACTATTTTTAAAATTTTCTAGGCTTGAAAAATCAGGTACATTAAACTCTACGCCTTTAGCAAAATCCCTAGATGCTTTAAGTAGCTCCTTACCCGCTTTATCATAGTTCCACTTCGCCCCCATTAATGGATAGGCTATTAATGCGGTTTGTGACAAGTTCACCATTGCAGCCGCAGGTGACAAGCCCATGTAATACATAAAGCCCACACTAGTCAGAAAACTGGATAAAGGATTCCCTTGGGGATTCATTAAATTATCATGGCGTTTGTTCATTTCACCGATAACACGTTGCGCAGATCGCTGGTCATAGTGAACATCATTCTTAAACTGTTCATCGGCATGCTTTTGCATTTTATCCAGCTGCTCAACCAACTGATCGCCATAACGCAACTTGGCAAGGTAATTTGCCCCACTAAACATATTCTGGGCAAAGGCACGGCGTGCATCCTGGCTAAAACCTGCGGTCCCTTTACGGTGAATCCCATGCTTCGCCCAAGATATATCCGGCATGGAGGATAAATACAATTGACTTAAGGTATCTTCAAACTCAGCCTGTTCTTTCGCAGCTAAGCCAAGATTATCAACCTCGTCAAATAAGCTGGACATAAAGCCACGGCCAACACTATCACGAGAAGCATTAAATTCTTTGTCCAGTTTTATGGGATCAACTATAAATAGAGGGTATTTCTTCATCAACTCAGAACGTACAGATTCTGCCTCGCCCATCGTTTCGGCCCGGCTGACACTCTCTACCTGATTATTTTTATTACGCACTACAATAACGTATTCACCAAAGCGAGCTAATGGGAAATACACTCCTTTAATGTATCCATTGAAGAAATTATCATCCATTTTCTTGAGTAAATCGGCCTTTTTCTGACTAGAAAGCTCCGATCGTAAAATACGCTCTTTGATTGCCTGATGAATATTTGCATAATGTTTTTTGTAGGCATCCCTCGCTTTTATGTACATGGCTTGAGCTTCAGGACTTAACGTATTGAAGTCATTACGCAGCTGCTGATATTTAATAATGCTATCGCCTGCGACATGCGGTTTCGCCGGATCAATTTTTGCCAGCGTTGCATCATGCATCAGGCCTGCAAGCTGGTTTTCATCTTTCAGCTTCGACCATTCGCGCACAATGTTATCAGCTTCAGCACCAGCATCGTTTTTATCCGCATCCATTTGCGCTGCAAGATCATTGTATTTATTTAATGGTGGCAAAATCTTGCTGTAAATTTCTGTCAACTGACGACGGGTTAAAGCTTGTAATCCTATTTTTAACCAATCCTTGCCTTTATTGTCTGCAACCTTAGGTAAGCTTTTAAAACCATTCATGATGCGGTTAGTGATGTCGCTATAATTGGAACTGCGACTAAATCGAATGTCATCATTCTGAACACTAGAACTATCTTCATTATTCGATGCAACACTGCTTTGTGCTGCAACCATGCGTTCGGCTAAAGCCAATATATCCTTTTCATTCAGGTTCAGTTTGATTCCTTTGTCATACAACCATGCTTTGACTGCTGAAATCATCTGATCCATAAAGCGCTTAATCGCACCTTTTTGTAAAATGTTCTTAGTCTGCATCTGTGATGCCAGAGTAATCATGTATGGGAGGTATTCATCCAACTGCACTTCACGGTTCAACTCACGTTCTGCAAGACGTTTGGCTTCAAGAGCTACCGGATTACCTTGTGCCACCATACGCTCAAACTGACGCATTAAATCAGCGTAAGCATCCTTGTTCATCAGATTCTGGAAACCGCCATGCCCACCTAATTCATGCAGGAAGGTTGCAACTGCGCTATCTGCGTCTAAATTGGATGCTACCAGTGTAACTTTTCCATTCTCATACCAGCCTTCAACATTTCCGGTCATGCTTTCTTGCTGATCCTGAACAATATTGAGAATTCCCTGTGCTTCTAGGTCAGCAATGGTTTTTTCGCCAAAACGGCTGACTAAGGCATCACGGATCTGTTCCACAGTTGATGATGCAATGCGGTTTTCAGCACGGCTAAAACGTTTCTTATCAGTTATGCCTTGCTGTTTTTCACCAGCAGATAAATCGGTTTGGTCAGTGCGTATGCTTCTTTTATGTTTTTTACCGCTTTCAGTTCCTGCGGGAACGTCTTGTAATCTATCTGCTGTTCCTGTGTCAGTGCCTGGTACTGTTCCATGCAGGATTTTTTCGCCATTTCCAGTATCGCTTCTTTGCTTGCGTTGCTCATTTGAATTTCCATATTGTTCTGTGATTGCTGTGAATATACCATCCAGCTCGAGTAAACCTGTATTGCCTAATATGTTTTTCAAGCTTTCACGAACTTCTAATTCAGCTATGCCAACAGCAAGTACTTCATGCTGTGGATTGGTATTGAATGCATAACTTAGTCGGTTAGTCACATTTTCTGACAATAATTCACTATTTTCAAATAGATAATCACCTATTTTCGCAATCATTTTATTTAGCTTTTGATCATATTCTTGAGGAAGTAAGCTATCGAAAATGATCTGTTCTGAAACTGAGTGCACCAACTCATGATTCACCAATTCTAAAGCTGAACTCTGCCATGCCTTTGACTTTGGGTAAATATAACTCGTGTTCTGTGCTGGAACATAATAGCCACCATCAACCAGACCTGCGCGGATTGTTTTATCCTGAATATTGTTTAAATCAGAAATAATATGAATCTGCACATCAGGATTCAGCTTCGCAATTTTAGCCAGTAATTGCTTTCCATACAGTACATTGGTTTTTACACCTTCCGTTTTTATGCTCGTCAGGTCATTCACAATACTACCAAGCTCATGTACTTGATCCATCAACTTGATTGGGATGCTATGGGTTAGACGTGAATCAGACTGAATCTGGGCAAATATTTTGGATTGCTGAATACTTTCACCTGCAGGTTTCGTCGTATCACCTTCTTTCAACCATGTTTTAAATTCATCCTTAGTCATGGTATGAACAGGGCCTACCTTCCAACCTTTATCAAAATTTGATGAATAGGCTTTAACAGCTTCATCTTGCGAATTAAACCCAAGCATGACCTTATGCTCATCAAAGCCATCTGTCTGCTGATCTAGTTGATCAACAATGAAGACCTGTTCTGATTCAGGGTTACGGCCTACATAGGTATCAATATTCTCTTTGTCGGATCCAATCGTGCGTTTAAAATAACCGTAATGATCGCTCATGGTATGTGCCCATTCATTACCATCAGGATCTTTACCACGACGTTCTGAACCACGTGGATTTTCAATGGCAATATCCAGACCATGTACTTTGATGTGCCCTTTCTTATAGTTGCCAGCTTCTATTTGCGCCTGGGTCGGTTCAGGTAAATCATTCTGAACACTGGTTGCGGCTTGGTGTGCAGCTTGATCAATTGGGCTATGCTTCTGAAGTTCGGCAATCTGTTTACGGATCCGTGCCTTTTTCGGTACGCTCTTTTCAACTGCCAATTGTTGTTCAAGTGCTTGTATTTGCTCTACCCCACCTAGGTTAGGTAAGGTAGGTGGGGTAACTGGTTTATCCAGCTTAGTTCCAACTGCCTTCAATGCCTCAAAAACCTTAACTGCCTTTTGTGGCTGCCAATGAGCCATACTTTTTAATTCTTTTTTGGCTTCACTTGGTTTGATGCCTGCCTTATTTGCATATGTCTTGATTTGTTCTGTAGACAAGGTATCAAACATTGGCTTTGCAATAGCTTGTGCATCCGCATGATTACCCTTTTGAATTTCACGCTTACCATTTTCTAAAGCAGTCTGTTCTTTTTTATATTGATCCAATTGTGCATCAATATTTCCACGCTTAGATAGTGGAACATTCAGCGCGCCATGATCTAAAGGCTGCGTCTGAAAGCTGCTTGTAGTAACTGAATCATTTCGTGCACCTTCACGTAATAATGATTCCGGTTTCATAGCTGATTCATTATTTTTAGTAATCGTCGCACGTTCAGCATTTAAATCTTTAAGCTGTTTACGCATCTGCAGTTTTTTAGGCATACTTTTTTCAGTGGAGAGCTGCTGTTCAATCCCTGCAATTTGGGTATCTACATTTGCTAACTGTTGTTGTGTAATCTGTTGGGTGTTAGATCGGTTATCATCAACTCGTTCAGCATTTCGATTTGCGTTTGTCGCATTTTGAAGCGTTGAATCATTCGTTTGTGATCCGCTAAGATCTTCTCCCGGTTTTCCGGTGATACCGTCGATAATGCCTGATTTATTGTCTTGTGCTGATTGATCAAGTCCAGGCTGACCTGCGTTAGTGTTTTCTGTTGGTGCATTAAATAGACCCGCTGCTGTGCTTAAAGGTGCATTATTATTTTCATCCTGTGCCGCTACGACTGCTGCCGATTGCTGCATTTCTGAGGATATACCTGTATCCACGGCCAAAGCTGCTGCTGACGATAATGGCCCATCATTTGGATTGATCCCTAATCTTTGAGATAGTGTTGGGTCTACCTTAGCTAGGTCAATGACTGGCTGCTGAGGATTACTATCAAACGGGCTGATGCTATTATAATCAACTACCGGATTAGGTGTTTCTAAACCAAACGTATTATTAAATTGAATCTGACGCTCTAAATCAGTTGGGCCTTGCTCAGGTCGCTCAAAGTCAATGCCATTGTCTGCCTGTGTTTGCTGCTGCTCTACCAGAGATAATGGTGTTTCAATATTCGGTGCTTGGAAATTAATACCGTTATCATAGCGTGGATTTCCATCGGCAGGCTCTAAACGCGCCATATCAATAATTGGGCTTGCCGGTGGAGCATTGTCACTAAAAGGATTTAATTTACTTGGGTCAAGGAATGGATTCGGTACATCTCCACCAAATAACTGTGACTGCACATCACGTATTGCTTGAGTTTCTTTGGCTTGCTCACCCTGAGTATTAGCTGCTTGTTGCTCGGCATTTACTGCGCTTTTAGGTTTTGTTAAATACTGAAATGCTTTTTGTCCACCATACATCACACCAGATTGACCCAGTGAACTCATCGCCTCAAGGGCAGCATTCTTGGTATCCCAATCCCCATAGCCTATACCTGAACCGAAATATTCACCCGCAAACTCGCCTGCTGGCTCAGTTGCAAATGCTGCCGTATTTCGAGCTACATTTTCAGCACCTTTTAATGAGGTCTGATAAGCAGTATCAGCAGCAATACGTTGTGCAAAGTCATTAGACTGCATTGCTGTTTTAACCGCAGCTTTATCAGCCGCATCAACACCCATCTCTGTTAATGCGCGTGAGGTGGCAGCCTTTGCTGGTGCATCTAAAAAGAAACGCCCCATCCTCCACGTTGCCGCATCCACTGCACCAAGTATCAGGCCTTTTGTAGCCGCTTCATCGAAAACTTTATCACCATTTTTTTCAATAAATGCCTGAACAGCTTTAGTATCCTGTGGATTAATTCCAGCTTTTTGAACAGAATCAAGTAAGTGATATCCACCCTCGATTGCAGTATTACCCGCAGCACCACCAGCGACACTTCCTACAACACCACCGATCGCTGCACCTGGTGCTGCCCCAACACCACCAAAAGCAGCACCGATTGCACCACCAGCCATAGAACCGGCTTTTGCACCAGCAGCCATACCTGTCATGGGTGCAATCATATTAGGTGTCTGCTCAAGCAAACCCGAACCCATTGCTTGTAAATCTTTACCTACAGAGCGAACGCCACCAATAACCCCATCAGACTTTTCAGCATTTTTTTTAATCTGCCCAACGACTTCTGAAATACCACCAGTAATGCCATCGCCACGATCCCAGGCATCCATAAGAACTTTACCTTCTTTTGATCCGGGATTCGCTTTGGAGTAGTCGTCAGCTTCTTTGACCTTTTGCGCTGCTGATGCTGTATTACCAGTAGCAAGATCAGCAGATATCGCCATACTATTTTTTGCTTTGGTCCAGCCGCGGGTTAAAGCTCCGTCTTGTTCTTTTTGTGGTTCTGGTTGGCCCCAATCCATTTCCCATGGCTTTTTATTTGCATTATTTGGTTGCGTTTGAGCTGGTTGTGACCAGTTCATTTCCCATGGCTTTTGTTCAGACATGACATACTCCTATTGGCATGTCATATATGATTGTCATTAGTGTGAAACAGGTCGAACCCTACAGCACTATTAAAAAGCCACCCGAAGGTGGCAGCATCAACTTACTAATTTAAAAGCAAAGCGCAAAATTTCGTTTTGTAAAATCAATAGATCGTCAAAATTATTTGTCATCATCAAAATCAAGACCGAGTTGTACTTTTTGAATCATACCGTCCAATTCTTTCATTAATTTTGGCTTAATTTGTTTGCCCCCAACACAGAGCAACCGACCAGCATCCAAAAGAGAGTTGGTAAACTGCTCAAGATATTGCATTGCTTTACCAATTTCAATTTGCAGGTTTTGAGTCACATTGCGAGCAATCTTTTCCTGCTCAATGAAGTACTTTCGGATTTCATGACCTTTTTCATTCTTTTCCATCATGCCTAGATGTTTAGCCATATCTAATGAAATGATGTATTCAGTGGTTGGTCGCCCACCTTTTAGGTTTTCCTCTTTTTTGAGGATAACCACATAATCGAAATTTTCTTCGAATTTACACTGCTTGATGCGACGTTTAATCCAGTCAGTGAAGTCAGTTTTAACTTCAAGTGCTGCATGCACATCACGAGCATTAACACCAAGCTGCTGCTCATCACCAAGCGTTATATTCGAGAATTGAACAGGATTATTTTCAATATTCATTTAGAAATACCTCTCTCGTCTAAAAAAATTAGACAGGCAGCAAGGCGGACGAGGTAAGAATACGCCTTGCTTTCGATGTACGGTCTAGCCTGCACCAGAAACTATGAACCGAGTCACACGAAGGGCAGAAACCCTACAGGGGTATTGATACTGTTGTAAAATTAAACTATCGTGATTTCAGATAATTATTAATTTTTTTGGTGGGGCGTTGATGCGAGCTATATTATGTATGCTTAGTATTGTAGTTATTGCTGGTTGTTCTCAAAAGGAACCTAAAAACTGGGCTGAATGTATATTAAAAGATATGCCTGGTGTTAGTAATGAATCCGCAAGAAGTGCTGTACATAGAAACTGTCGTACAAATTTTCCTGAAATGGACTACACCATAAAGAAAGGAAGTAATTTAGGATTTGGTGCTGATTTTAAAAACAGAGATGAATGTGTCATTGAAAAAAATAAAAATACGATTAATAAAAATGCCTCAATCAATATAAATATCGCTTGCTCATGTTTATACGAAGAACCATCTTTTGATGGTGAAATGTGCGATTATAAAAAAAACAAACCCTGGGAAATGGATTGGAAAGATAATAAAAATCAAACACACAACCAACAAAATTATTTTGATCAATTTGATGAAAAAACATCAAAAGAAGAAAAACCTGTTTCTGCCCCTAACTATAAAACAGATCTAAATACAAACAATTCAACACAAAGTGCTGAACAAGAACACTATGATGCGATTTTGAAAGTACACCCAGATGCTCTACAAATAGTAAAACAGCCAAGCTTTCAAGCATGGATCGACAGCCAGTCGCCCGAGTGGAGGAAATATTATAATGATGTTACAGACACAGGTAATGCGGATCAAGTAATTGAATTACTCAATGACTATAAAAACAATATAATTCATTAAAACAAAGCCGACATTAAGTCGGCTTTTTAGTCAGCGCTGACTTACTTTTCTTTATTTTTTTTCAAATCCTGAATTTCTTCAAAAATCATTCCTAATGCTTTTGAAATATCGACATATTGAGTTGGCGGTTTTTCATCTTCAAAACTTTTTTCAAGGCGAGCAACAATTTCCGCATTCATTGAGCGGTTATTTTCTTTTGCAGTAGCAACAATTTTCTCTCGAAACTCAGAGTTCACACGAACCTTGAGGGTAACAATATTGTTTTGATCTTCACTCATCGAATAGCTATCAAAATAAAATGAATAATAACCCCATTATGGGTATTGACCAATAACCCCATTATGGGTACTATCACCACGTACCCAATGTGGGGACATAGGAGAAACAAGTGAAAGAGAAAAGTAAAATCTCAACCGATGTGCGATTTCGCTTAGCAAATGAATTGCACGAGCCATTAAAAGATATGGCGAAAAAAGAGCAACGTTCAATGAATTATTTGATGAATAAAGCAGTTGAACTTTTACTTAAACAAGAGAGTGCGAAAGCATGAGATCAACAGACAACAAAAAAGCCCTGAACTTTGGTCGGTCGGGCTTGATTGTAGTCAACAACACGAGAAAGTTAACTATGAGTAATTTAACACAAAATTTCGCAAACCCAAACAATCAACCGTTAGTTATTGGTGAATTTTCGATTCGCCAAGATAAAGATGGTCGTTATTGCATTAACGATTTGCATAAAGCTGGTGGTGGACTGGATAAACACAAGCCTTCTAATTTCTTGCGAAGCGAACAGACCAAAGATTTAATTCAGGAAATTGAACAAAACACTATGATGCTCAAATCTGAGAATCATAATTCAGATGCAGTTAATGTAATTCGCGGAAGGGGAAAAGATCAGGGTACTTATGTTGTAGAAGACTTGGTTTACTCATACGCGATGTGGATTTCTGCAAAATTCCATCTAATTGTGATTCGCGCATATAAAATGTTAGTGACCCAATGGAAAATTAACGACCGCCAATCCATCTCACCAGAGCAGCAAGCCTTACTGCATGAAATTGTTGCTCGACGTTCAGGCGGTGAACGTAAAATCTTTGCTGAAATGTGGGCACGTCATAACCGACACTTCAAGATTGCTAAGTACAGCCAGCTTTTGGCAATTCATTTCCCGGAAGCTGTTCATTATCTGGAAACCATGGAGTTGAAATCAAAAATTACTACAGTAACTAAACCCCAAATGATTGAAGTCAGTCAGAATTACCATCGATCTGTACAGGGGTTGGCAATGCATATGCTTTGGATACATGAATGGTGGCTTAATTTTGGTGACTCTATTAGAGTATTAAGCCCAAACATGTCTGCTGCTATTCATGATCGGTTTATTGATGGCGCATTATTTGCTTATCATTTCATTAATAAGGATGAACTGAAAAAGCAAAAAGAGTTCATGGAATATTTCCAATGGCATTTAAGCAGCACAGATCGTATGGCTCTTGAATATAAAAAGTAATTAACGCTCTATAACTAAAAAGCCACCCTAGGGTGGCTTTGTTTTTTAAACTTTTTCCCAAGAACTTTGGTTATTAAAATCACCACCTTTAAATCTAAAACCATTAATCACTTGACCAGCCTGTGGTACTTGCTGTGATTGTTGCTGTGAAGGTGCATCAATAAACTGCCCTGTTTCATAATTAAATAGCTGCTGTGGTCGGTTCACCATGCTTCCCGCCTTTTCATTCCACTCTTGCCCACCACCTACAGTCATATACGGATTCTTTTTAGTGGTATCTGCGCCAACCAAACGGTCATGCCGCGCCTGAATACTTTGACGTTGCTCGTTGGTTTGCGCGTGATCATACATTTCATTTAGTTTTTCGATACGCTGTGATTTACGAATACCAAAACCTTCTTTGGCCTCAGTCAAATTCATCTCACGATTTTTTAATCCATATTCTGCATTAAACTTTTCACGGTCCTGTTGAAGCCCTAAACCATACCGATTATTCTGGCCGTTTTCACCCAATTCGGCACGGTAATTTTGCCCTTCCTGCCCTAGGGCTTCACGCTGTAGAGCTGCCGTATTATTTACCGCAGTATTTGCCTGACTCGTTGCATTATTGGCATCAGTGGCATAGCGAGAAGATTCTCTGTCTGCTTCATTTTTTCTGAAGCCAAATAAGTTACTAATTTGCTTGTTGGTCAACTCACCATTCATATCTTTGTATGGTGTGCTTGCAGCTTTTAGAGCTACTCTAATTGCTTCATCTTGTTCAGGAGTGCTTTGTGGTGCTTGAGGTTGTCTGGCAATTCCTCCATACCCCTGCAAACCTATATTTAATTCACGTTGCGCTACAGCCTTATCAATCATATCTTGTGTTGGCCCCATTTCACGGGTATTCGCCATAAAGTTTGCAACACCTTTTGGATCATTCGTGCGACGAATGCCGCCGGCAAAGCCACTACTCTGTAACTCTGGTATACCTGCTGAACGTGCTTGGCTGGCAGCTGCTGGATTGGTATAACTAAAGCTATTGCCTTTTTGTTGAATGGCATAAGGATTGGTATTGGTTGATGCTGGTTGTGTTGCTTGAGTGTTTTGTTCACCACCCCACATTGCACTATTCATTCGATCTTGAATGGATGGCTGTGGTGCAGGCGTAATGGATGGCTGTGGTGCAGGCGTAGCAACTTTGGCTGCTGTTGATGTTTGCGTTGCACTTACAGGTAGAGGTGTAGTGGCTTGAGGTTTAGGTTTTAGTGCGGTCGGCGCAGGTTTTTCTGATGATGCTAGCTTATTCTCATTTGTTGTAGGAAAAGCACTACTGAAAGTATTGACAGGATTCATCTGCCCCCAGTTGACTTTAGGCATTTCAAAACCCAAATCAACCTTACCAAGACCAAAATTGGCATTAGATTTCTGAGGTACAGTTGTTTGATCTTGAGGTTTTGGTGGTGAACCAAGTGAAGGTGACTCTTTTCCGAAACCATTATTTAAAGTGTTTTGTATACCTTGACTCATTAACGGATTTTGATTTTGCTCACGACGTTTTAAATAACCTGGTATTTCACCACCATTGACAAAAAACAGTTCAGGTTTTTTGTGAATACCAAATCCACCCTGAATTTGTGGTTGATCAACTGGTGTATGTGTTTGGTTCTTCATCTGGTCCAAGGCTTGCACACCCACCTGATGTACCTGGTCAGGCGTGAGCTGGAATTCACCGTTACTGAGATTAACTTCTCTGGGCTCACCCATACCCTCTACCGTTTCAGTACGGTCCTTTTCTTTAGATTCGCCCATTTCTTCCAGATTTTCAGCACCAATCTGTTTGGTTGAATCCGCAGGCATAATATAACTACCTGATGGTACGTTTTTTTTAACATCATCGGATGTACCGGTACCTTTACCTTTAACCTTGCCGCCTCTTTTAATTCCGTAGCTCATAAAAAAGCCCTAAATCTTATTTGATGAGCCAAATGTTACTTATCAAATAAGACCAGGGCGAACCCTATAAGGCGGACTATCTTTCATAATTATAGTTCTTGCTTGTGGTCTCAGATTCACTTGAACTATAGCCAATGGAAGTTGTACCACTACCGCTGATACTGGCTGAAACATGCGCTGCACTCATAGCACCGGCTGCCAATTGTGCCGTGTATTGACCCATGGCTTTAGCGGATTCAAGCGCGATATTAGCCTCCTGAATCGCTTTGGTCATTTTGGATTCATATTCCTTAAGTTGCATTTCAGCATAGGCAATATTTGTCCGGGTGTTCGTATCAGCATAACGCGATTGCATTTCAGCTTGGCTGACTTCCATGCCTGCAGTGGCTCGCCATGCATCTACCTCTGCGCTAAAGGCTGCTGTATTTTGCTGAACCTCAGATAGATTGGCTTGCAGTTCGGCCTTGTAAGCTTCAAGATCAGACTGGTATTTACTAATCCAGACCCGGGCAGCTTCCATTTTTAACTGGATCTGCTTGCCTTTCACATCAGCTTTTGCTTGTACCCCCTGAATCGTCGAAGCATACGCACGTGCCTGAGTATCAAATAAACTAGCCTTAGTTGTTTCACCTCTGACCTGAGCTTCATAGGCATCGACTTTGACCTTCTCTGCATTGATCTGTTCACTGTAGGCTTGAACATCTGAGCGATATGAATCAAACTGGTTTTTAATCACATCGGCACGTACTGACGCGCCTTGTACCAATGCTTTATATACTTCCACATTGGAAAGTACCGCATCCATTTTGGCCTTGAATACCTGAACATATTGTTCGTTCACTTGACCAATGGCTACCTGTGCATCCACTGCAGTTTTATATGCGCTCAGTTTGGCTAATGCACCATCGAGCTTAGTTTTGTACACACCTGATAACACGTTGAATGCTTCATTCTGTGCATTAAAGAAAGCAATCTGTGCATTAAAAACACTGATTTGGCTTTCAGCATTAAACTTGGCTACTTCAAATAAGCGATTGGCAAAGTTGTTAAAGATATTAATAGTTAGCTGCTCAAGTGACATACCTTGCTGAACCAAGAAACGGATCTGCTCAATCTCCATTTTCGATGCTTCAATTAAAATATCCCGATTCAGTTCACTTGCTTTGAGCTGCCCCTGTTCACGAATACTCGCCACTTGCTTGACCAACATACCAGGTGGCATTGAAAAGTTGCGCGTAGACCAATCATTAACAGCCTCCTGTACAGCGCGTGATGTTTCTCGGCTTTCTCTTGTACGAGAACGATTGAATAAGGCTTCTTCAATCGGTGCAGGTAATCCAGTGCCACCTTGCATTCCTTCACGGATATATGCTGAAAGTTCATCTAATAACTCTGACTGATATTTCGGCTCCTTCCATTCGATAAATACATTAGGTACAGTGACACCACTTATCGACGGTGGCACCCCATCAAAGTCCGGCAATTCAGGGAATTGAAATACTGGTATCTCAATCTGTTTTAGTTCATCCATTTCAGGCATATCTAAAACAGGTGCATCTGGAATATGAACATCTGTATCAATAAATGGACGTACCGGTACTTCGATATTGGTTATACCTGGTGCACTTGGTAGCTCAATTGTCGGCATGACCGGTGTATCCGGCATATTCAGATCATCTAAGTTCAGTTCACTGAGTAAGTTTTCAATGCTTTGAAATTCAGGCAATGTCGGCTTGTCTAACTTTATTGCTGTAAATTTTGGTGATGTAGACAAATCAATGGTTGGCACTGGTGTTTCAAGTACTGGCATTCGTGTCGGCGGTTCAATATGTGTGACTGTAACTTCTTTAATACCAGCAAGTGCTTGAGATAATTCATTACGATAGCGAGAAGATACACTATCTAATTTATCCATCTGATCCATAACAGTTGTCACGGCTGCATCCATAATACCGTCAGGTGCAACTTTTGAATCTAAACTCATTATATTCTCCTAGTGGTTCTGGTGAAGTCCACAGACAAGGCATTAATTTTTGCAGAAGTTGCGGCAATGGAAATAGCAAAGGAGAAATGGCGACCTCTTAGCCCACGGCCAAACATCACACGACCATTGGTCAAATGTTCCGATTCCTCATCCGGCAACATATAGGTATAAGTTGCAGGTTTTCCGCTTTGGGTAGAAGTAACAGCAAGACTCAACTGCTTGCTATGACCACTCATTTCATATTCAAGATAAGCTGCTGTTGGATGCACCAGGCTATCACCAAAATCCAGCTTACCAGTTTCGATCAAGCCATGAATTAAGTGGCTTGCCTGATCCATCAGGTACACACCCTGATCATTCCAGCCGTATAGTTTTCCATTAATCACGGAAAGACCATCAAAGTTGTAAGGCATATAGCGGCTCATGGCCCAAGTGTTTGTATTCGCAGTCCATGCCTGGCCGTAAACCTTGCTGTCTTTTAATTCATCATAAATAGAGAAGTAATCATTGCTGTGTGTTCGTGCCGTCAACTTGGATTGTGTGCTGTCGCCAAGCTGCAGCATATCGATAGCATGGCTGTGCAGCTGCACACTAGATAGATCCTGATCAGCAAAGCTAATTGAATCGATTAAATAGCTTTGTGCGCGTAGCTTATCCTGGGTGAAGTCACCTAGAAGAATGCTGTCGATAACCTGTTCAGATGCAACGGTATTGGCTAGATCCACCAATTTAAATTGATCATTGCTCAGGATTCTTGAATATCGCTGACCAGAAATAGACTCCACAAAGTGAATGGAATCATTGCTCAATGCCAATGTGGTAGACAGGGTGAAATCATTAAGCGTGAGCTGATCTTCAATATTCTCAGAGAGAAAACGATAAGCTGTATCAAACAGCTTCACCTGGTCAGACACCAGACTGCGTACAATGCGCTGCCCGGTGATCTGGTCGGATAAATTAAAACCATCCAGAGCGATTGAAATGGCACCGGACTGGCTCAGTTCATCGGATAGACTAAAAGAATCTTCGGAAAAAACTTTGAGTGTCATTGCGGCAGTATCCGCAAAAACAATTCGATCTTCTGCGATAGCCCTTAACCGCAACCAACTGCTATCTAATAAGAAGATGTTTTCTAGTGCATCGTCACGATATATCGCCATGCTAGGCTCCCTAACAAGCACCGATGACGATACACCAGTGCTTTAGATTTTATGCTGTTGCAGTAATGCGATAACCGATTTCAAACACGTCACCGTTCTGGAATACACGTGCTGCAGGATACTTTGTCGCTGAAAGCAACACACCGGTTGCTCCACCACGTTGGTTATTGGTTAGGAGTGCCACACCTGTCACGTTGACCTGTGAAGTGGTAGCAATAGTCACACTGGCCACGTTGCTAAAGTTATCAATATATTTTTGATCGGTAGAATCCGAAGGGATGAATTGAGGACGTGTTGCGTTGGTATAACCCTCAGTCAGTGAAACGATTTCACCAGCTGTTGCAGCAAAGTTTGCAGCTGTCCAGTTATCTGCAGGTGCAGTAGCACCATTAAACAACGCCAGGTAAGATCCTGCCGGTTTTGCTTTAGAGCCAATGGCCACGTTTAAAACGTGAATCAGTGCTTCTTTCGGAATCAGGTTTTTGGTAAAGGTCGCTTCACCACCGTTGATCCGATCCATATATTCACCTGAAAGCATAAAGCCGTGCTTTGGGAAGAAAATACCTTCTTCAGTTTCGTCAAAATTCTCATTGAGTGCATCTTTCATCAAGACGCGCTGTAGTTTTGCATCCATGGTTATGGCCTATATTGTAAATAAAACCTAATTTACAACTGCCACTAATCGATCAGCGAACCCTACAAGCTGAGAGGATTGCGCACTAATCCCTTTGATTGATTCAGACTGCAGTTCAACTAACTGCCCATCTGCTGTCCCTACTACAAAACCATTCTCAGCCAGCCATACGGCACACCATGTACCGCCCTGAGAAAGTGACTTAACCATATCACTATGCAGCAAGGCACTGCTTGCATAGACTGGTGCACGTGATGCTTTGTGCTCGATCACCATGTTACGCATGTCCTGCCCACGTAAGAACACGACATGATCAGCCTGACCTACCCAAATACCACCATCTACCGGCTCAATAAAACGAATGCGCTGAGGAAACTGGATAAAGTTGTAACGCTCATCAGTCAAGTGATAGGTCATGGCTTCGGAAAAATACAGCACATTAGATCGAACCACCCACAAACGACCACGCCATAAACGCAGGAAATCACCACTTTTCATTGGAGATAGGTACTGGAAAGTCGCAGCCCGGCCCAATTCAGGTAAAGCCGGAATATCAACACTCATGGTGTCAATCGGCAATTCAAACGCCTGACGTAATTCGCTACCACCCGGATCAGACATATAGATCCGTACATGCGTCACATGGCTGTCCAGACACATCGGCAATTGCAGTTGCACACCGCTTTTATCCAGTAGCTGTACTTTTTCAATTTCTGATAATGCTGACTCAAGGCCATTGGCCAACCAAGAAATAGCAAAACTATAATCACCTTGATCTAGGCTATAGCCAGATTTCACATTGGCTTGTGGTCTGGCTGGTGTATCAATAGTCAGGCGTTTTGCAGTCTGGCCATCATAGATAAAAAGGCCATTATCACAGGCCATACAGACAAGATTATTCAGTACGATATGAAATAATGGACCATTTCCACATTCAATCAATGGCTCGGTATCCCAGGTATCAAGATTAACCTTGACCCATTGACCATCCAATGCGGCAAAGCATTCTTTGTGTAAAGGGGATTGCCATAAATCACGGATAGCCTTGCTGCTTTGCAGCTGCATTCCCTGGGCCAATTCTGCCCGGCCTGAATCGGAAAAATTGATATTCACCGCATCACGGACAAATAAGCCAGGTGAATCCCCTCTTATCTCAAGTGCAGCATCTTCCTTGACGTTATTGATTCCAAGGAATGCTGGTATTTTTTTGACAGCCATTGCGCACCTATTCGTTAATTACGCCAAAGAACACGTCACACTTGGTTCGGTCTGCAAGTGAAGTGTGGCCAAAGGCTTTTCTGTCTGTAATCCCATAGGACATATTCGCATACTGCATCGTACCAAACATAACCTTACAGGCATCCTCATACACTACGTTGCCATGATCCGGGTGTGGTGAAGGCTCGTAATACAATTGATTATGCGGCTTGTCACTAATCTTGAACACAACCGGCAGGATTGAACCCCATAATTGATACTCAGGTTCGGCTTCTGGATTTTTGATTTCATTATAGTAACTGGCAATATTTGGTTCGGTTTCAGGCATTCTGGATAGTCCATATACATCCATTGGAAAACTTCCACCTGCAAGCCAATCACCCTCATCAGCAAATTCATTATGAGGCGTTAAGCCCTGATAAATTAGTTTTTCCACCCAGATAGGATTTCCATCCACCGGATAAGGCTTGTTGCTTCTCCATTTGGTGCCGTACCACTCTACCGACATACCACCTGAGAACCATTTGACAGGACTATAGGTCCACATCGAATACCAGTTCGGATCAACAATACTTATCCGCACGTTATATTCTTCATAATGATTTGATGAGCCGTTCACATAATCCTTTTTCGCATACAGCAAGGCATTTCGATTTAAATATGGAACAATAGTTGCTACCTCCAATCCACGGTCATAGTTATTGGTAGTAATAAAATATGTTCTTTCAACATAGCGTAGCCGCACGATATTCCCATCCATCCAGAAAATATTTGGCCAGATGAACTTCGGTGAGCTATAGCCCAGGTCTTTGCCCACGATCTTAGTATGCTTAGTCCCTTCTGAAACTTCCCTGCGGTCATCAAAATCAGTGGTGTAGTAGGTTCCAGATAAACCTGTTAAGCCAAAGGTTTCTGTTTCATCCCATGCACCCACATACATCACATCCTCAAAGTTACCTTGCACTTCCCTGTAAAACCTTCGCTCATCATGGAAGTTCTTGATCACTTTTAGGTCATCCCCGATGAAGTAGGCGAATACAACCGTATCGATTCTCGGAAATTCAACAATAGGTATTCTTTGGTCTTCAGGTAAAAACACCAGGCTCATGCAACCTTTAATAAAAGGCTCCGGCAATTTCACCGGTGTACCGCCATATAGATAGCCACGACTGGCAATATTGGTATTTCCGCTATGTGAAGCTATAGGATCTAGCTCATAGTTACGCCAGTAGTCCACTTCACCATCATCAGTAGATCGATGTGAACGGCTCAGTATTTCTGATACATCAACACGTCTTAACTTATAACGAAGTAGCGAAGCCAGATGCCCGGTACTACCAATATACTGATTCAGCTCCCCAATGTAGCGGCTGACTTGCGCCGCATTGGAATTACTCAATCCGCCGAGATTTTTCTTTTCAATCCATCCCCTGTTTTTTGCGGTACCTAAGTTAAGTTTGATCTGATAAAAAAAGCCATGACACAGATTATTGAGATAGTCATAACAGGTATTGACCAAGTGTGTACCATCCGTGTTGCAGCTCCAACCACACGCACTGGTATAAGGGGAGTGTTGGTAAAAATCAGCAGTATCGCAGACCTTGATAATCACTCCGGCACGTACCCAATCGTAAAACTCACTTGGGGCCATTGGAAAGCCTTCACCGCTTGGAATCCCCTTAAACTTGTCCAGGATCTTTAACAGTTCTTCATCACCATTCTCAGCCACATACGCCTGGAATAATTCAGAAGTGGAGGCAGGGATCACGGGTAATGGCATGGCCCACACACCCGATGAATTGACCTTAATTAACCAAGGCTCAAGATTTCTATCGAATGCCACAAGGTCAGTATTGTGAAAACTATAGTTAAACTGAAAACAACCATCTTCGGGAGGTACGCCCATATAGCCAGGCAAGGTATAACCATCAAGTTCCGATTCAATTTGTTCAGCTATACCGGCAGGAATCTTAAAGACAGCCTGTTCAATGAGGTTATCTTGTGGCAATTGATCACGATCTTGGCGACCATACCCGGCCACGATCTGCATCACTTCGGCCATGGCACCGCTATACCAGGTCGAAGCGTGTTTGCCATATTGGGTAAACATTAGCGTATCATCGTCGGAATATTTGGCTATATCGGGCTTGAGTTCCTGGAAGTATGGACTGTAAGGCACCCGGAATTTCTGCAACTTATGATCGCGGCCCACTTCTTCTACATAACCACCTAAACGTCTGGCACATTGCTGCGTCAGGCGAAGTTCAGCACCCTCCCCATTTCTAAGCCAGTCATGTTTTTTAAACACGCCAGAAAACAGCATGGGGATCTGCATGTGGGCCATACCATCAAGATCACGCTCTAATGGCTCTAAGATGGGCTGCTTGTAGGTGATCGCACGAAATACACCCCCCATATCAGTAAGAATAACAAAGCCACCATTAGGTAGCTCTCTGGTGTACTTAATGCTTTCCAGTTGGTGCACAACCTTTAAATTGGATACCTTCTTTGCTTGGTGATCAATAAAACTTAAATCGCTCTCAGTGAGTTGATCGCCATAGCTATGCAGTCCGTATGGCTTAGGTCCGGTCATTTCTTCTCTCCTGATGGATTGCTTTTCCTGAATGTTTCACTGTTGCCATCTGGACGGATGTAATGCGCCTGGTGGCGAATATTGGACACTTTCATTTTCAGGTTATCAAAGCCTATTGGATTGATCGTCTGGCGTGGCGGTTCATATTTCTCGGCATTCCAGACTTTCATGCGGTGTGCAAATGTAGTCACATCGTATTCATTCACGACAGCAAAATCACTGCCGGCTGTAACCACTTCACGTACATAGTGTGAAATCCAGGTATTACCAAATAGCTGATGATCATCACCACCGACATTCATCGGCACTGGTGGTCCAACATGCAAACTCTGCCACATAAAAGGCGTATCATTCTGACGCGAATAACCCATCTGCAGACTATTAAAGCCGGTCAATCTCAAGGTTCGATTCAGATGTTCAATTTTATTGGCACCAAAGAGCAAGGCATTTAATCCGTTTGGCTTGATCTGATCCGGTGTCACCAAATTATTTCTAACCACGGGTCGGCCAAAGGTATTGCTTGATGCGATACCACTACGAATTAAAATAGTTTGATCGCCAAGTGGTGAAATCATCCCCATACGCAAGGCATTCAATCCTTTTGGCGCAATCAGGTGGTAGGTATTGCGGATCTCAGGATCTGTCATTTTTATAGCCTGAATCGATCCTGGATTTAAGAAACGGTGATAGTGATTAATTTTGGCAGTACCAAAAATAGCCCCTGGCAATCTTTCCCTGGCAGTCATCACATCGTAACCATCAATATGGTGTAGAGGTAATCGCGGTTCTTCGTGATTTCGTACTGCTTGGTTCGGCACAGTTTTAGTCGCTGCATAGATGGTATGTGCAGAAATAAACATCACGGTTTGACGTTCCGGGAAAAACGCCATGAAGTCCTTACCTTCCGGGTAAATTCTGCGTGTCTTATATTCGACACGTGGCACACCCCAATTCATTTCCCATATACCAGGTTCAACACGCGCACCAATGAAACGCACATTTGCAGTACCGAAACGGGTAAACGGCCCTTCATTTTCTATAATGATATTGTTCTGTAGTACCTTTGGTACGCCCATAAAGCTCTTAAGTTCAATACCTGTCGGCAATATACGCTTAACCGGATAGTGACCTGTGCCGATTTCATAGACTTCAGCAAAGCGTGACAGTTCAGGCGGCTTGATTGAACTAACCTCAAGATAACGCTTACTGTCGCCAATGGTCGGACGACCCATGAGTGTTGCAATCACAGAATGCTGCTGAATGGTTCGGATGACGTTTTCAAATTTAGCTATACCAAACTCTTGGCTCTCAAAGCCACGTACATTCGGGTGAAAGTTCTTATTTTTTACAATTGGCTCACCAACCACACTGGTTCGGTTAAATCGAGGAAAGATCTTATTCCAACGAATATAGCTCTCTTGCCATCCAAACACGAGTGATTCAAAAGGTACTGGCTCAAGATACTGTCTGCTTAAAAACACTTTTGGCATCGGCACTACTGGTGCTTGGATTGCATAAAACGGATCGGCTTCAACCTGACGAATCGCATCACTGATCATCGGCTTGCCAAATTTCGTCATCTCACCACCCGAGATAAACCGGAAATAACGTCGGGTATTCTGCAGGTGTGCAGATCCAAACAATGCAGCATTAAAGCCTTGGCCTTTGATCTGGCTTGCGGCATTCAATACATGATGCCATCGTGATGCTAACGGAGGTTCTACAGATTGCGTGCGTACCGAGCGAATACGGTCTGCGATAAATGTCCTGGTCGGCTCAACCTCAATTGGTGAAGCAATTCCGGCAGGTCCAAGCACACGTGCACCGTTTTCAAAAACCTGATAGCCAAACCGCTGTGATTCATGGCCATGTGTAGTGATTCTGCGGTTACGGTTAATAATGCCCGGTTGACCTGATGCCGGTGGAAACAAACCCGAATCCGACGCTTCTTCCTGGATGATAATCTGTTTCAGGTTATAGGCATAAGTATTGCCCCAACGATATTCTGGCAAGATACCAGGAGTCAGAAAGCCTTTAGGAATAACGTATTGTGTATAGTTATGTACTTCCTGTTGACCAAACTGTTCAGCAAAGCCAAACGGATAAATGGACTGGCTTTCCGGGATGATACGACTACCGAATCGAGTTGCAACAAAACCTTCTGGATAGATAATGATTTTAGGACTGACTTTATGTTCAGCATTGTACTGATCAAAGATGCCACGCGGCTCCAGATACCGCGGATTATAGTAGATCCCTGCTTTACCAAATAAAGTGGCTTCATAGCCTTTCATCGGCATATAGCGCACACCAAAAGCAATCAGGTGCTTATTGTCCTTGCCCGGATCTTTAACCGGGATAGGTGGCGCAATACCTGTCACACTAATTGTGCGATCTGCAAGCTCAACTTTTGGTAAATACTTATAGTCGTATATCGGAGGATTGATACTATTGACCTGAATATAGGATTTCAGGTTATAGACTTTCGCTGTACCAAAGACCTGGCTAAATATCCCCACAAGCGATATGCGGCGATGAAAGTTATCAACCTTCGCAATACCGATGGATAAAGCATTTAAGCCATTAGGCTTGATAAATTCCGCAGCACGTCGGATCGATGCAGTTCCGAACTTGAATGATGATGCAATCCCGGTAGGCCGTAGATATTCAAACGATAAACGAATATTGGCTTGGCCAAACTGTTGCGAATCGATACCAAAGCCATCACCACCAACATACTGTGCACCACCGCCACCACCTGAGCTATCAGGCGTGAGATTGATCGATACCCTGTTCCAGACCTGGTTTTGTTCTGGTTGTAGTGTGATGCTTACCCTATTGTAAGCCGGTGGTGTATATCCTTGTTCATCACTCATCGGCTACACCTGGAAGCAATCCGCTGACAATACCTGCGTTATAGCCTTGCTTTAGTGCTACAGCAAGTGTAGGCCCTTGTCCGAGTGTGCTAAACCCCCATGAGCCGTCGCTACTTTTCTGGCGACCCACTTCCACATATACGCCAGAAATCTCCTGAAATAAAACCACGGTGCTTTCTGCTGCAGGTGCGTCGTCAGCTACTACACCTAGCAGGCCGTCAGAACTTAACTCCAAAGTACCTGCCGACTCAAGTATGTGAGAATATAGTGCGGCAAAAATATTACCGCGCTTCAATGAGTATCGACTGTTCTCATCATCGACAAACGATAAGAAAGAATTGCTGCATCCGTCTTGCATATTGAAATTAATAGAATACAGGCGATTCATCTAGCAGCACTCCTAGAACCGTTTGTGCCATTGCTCGGAAAGTATCTGGATGACCATCGCTAAAAGAAATTAAAGACGATACTTTGGAGTGCCCTACAGCAGTTTGGCCCATGCAAGGCAAACGCACCACTGTCTTTTTATTTTCACCGACATAAAACGGATAGTCCTGAATATTAAACGAGGATATATCGGGATCGGTAAGCAACATTAAATCTTTAGCAACTAACATGCCGGACGATATTGCCATAGTAAATGGCATCCCATATATACGACCCACCGAAGCACCCGCTCGGACTTCTGTACATAAACACCCTGTATTAGCTGTTTCAAATACCCCATTCTGCAGGACCACTTTAGCCAAACTAGCTGTCCCAGATCCCGACACAGAACTTGGTGTAGCCACTGTTATAAAATTACTGGTATCAGCGGAAGTAGCTAAGCGTGGTGGAAAATAAACCCCAGCTTCCGTTATCTTCGGTACATCAGCACTGTATCGATCAAAAAGGGTGAAAACCGGACCCGAAGGTAGGGTGCCAGGGTATATGGCTAAAGCCAATCTACCATCTAGTGCTCCGTAACGTGCAGCACGGTAGCCGCCAAAACTGAAAAATACTGTGTCTTCATTCGCCGCAAAATAAAAATCTGTCGTAGTAGTGAATTTTGAGTGTATTTGATTCAACGATGCGCGATCCGGTACATGTGGAAAATATCGCTGCCCAATAATATGCTCAACATTCTCAGAACCCAATGATGTGCCTACAGTTACACAATAAGCGGTGGTTTCATAAAATTCGTATGTGCCTGATGTACCCGGTTTTGCCGAAATACCAAAATCCAAACGAAAATATAATTTCTCGCCTGTAGACGAAGTGTATTCGTAAAAACGCTGCCAGATGGTAGTAAACTCCAGACCCCAATTCGAGGTTGTAGTTGTGAACTCAGTCATCGGAATTTGTTTAAACGCATCGCGGTCAGTCGGTGTATAACGTGAAGTATATGTATTGGAAATCGTCGTGATTGGTTTTAATACGTCTAGGTTATTGGCAATTAATGCATCTTCACACTTTTTCAAAAAGGTCTGATATTTAAATAACTGATCAATTAAAGAGTCATCAATCCCAACCAAAGTTCCAATAGTTGCACCTGGCTTCAAACCTAAACCAAAATACCATGGGCCAACACCGTCCTCAGAAACAATTACTGATGCCATATTAAATTCCTTTTAAATCACCGTACACGGTTTCATTTTTCCAGTAGCCTTTATTTTCATGCCAAGCGCAGTAGGCATTGAATAACGGTTTTTCACCTTGCTTGATTACGGATTCATTAATAAATCCCAAGATCCAAAATTCAATTGAATCGGTAGCGTTACCAGTCTTTTCACAAGCAAACATCTGAAATGGTGGGAATGCGGCCAAGCAATTCCAGTCAATACGTTCTTCATTTGGATTATTTCCATACACATCGCCCTGAAAGCCAGACGCACCAATCACCATAGGTGCCGGCTTTTCTACTATCTGTTCTGATGCGATATCAGTAGTCTTGCTCTGCTCTAAAGCAGCTGTACTGTCCTGAGATATAGCTTCATTGCTCTTAGTCGGCATAAAACCCCCTTAATAGATTAAGCCCCATGCAACACAGAGCTTGTAAAAAAAATAAGGTGTTAAACCTTAAAGATCTTATTTGTACCGTTATCCCAGGTCACAATAATGTCACCGCCATTGGGTGTGATTGGTAAGCCAGTTGCGGTGTCAATGTAGGCAAGTAAAGGGCTGGTAGATTCAGATCCGCTATCCACATAAATCACAATGGCACCAATCGCGCCACCGGTGACAGTTTGAAAGGTGGCATCGGACGCATCTGCCGCACCACCGAGCGTACTTTTACCGGTGAGCGTGACAGGTCCGGCAATACGCGCAGATCCGGAAATATCAGATAAGAATTCATGTGTGCCGGTATTGACCGTATAGGAAGCTGTGCTGACCAGCAAAACTTTGACAACATCAGTTAGCCAGTTAAATTGGCCTTCCAAGAAACGTTGACGCGCTTTGTCATAGAGGGTATTCGCCATGATAATTATCCAAATAATAAAAACATGGCTTTATGATGAGAAAGTAGGGTTAGATTTGACCAACCCTACAGGGTGCGACTAAATCAAAGTAGGCAAAATGTAATGCTGAAAATCTTCACGTGTCATACGACGTAAATCAGCATCAGGACGATCACCGAAGTAATCGGTAAACTTCAATTCAGCAATTTGGGCACGGTTTGCATCAAAAAATTCTGTATCAGGAATACTGAATGCCTTATGCAATGCCCATTGAACTAAATGAACATGATGAGACTTATTAATCTCTGGCACATCATCCAAATTTGCCATTGCCACCAATGGCAAACGATAGCCTTCAAGAATTAAAGTGCCATTTTCATCCGGGGTGGGAACCAGACGTAAACCATTATCAGACTGAATTGCATGTACTGGTGTTCCCTGTCGTGTACGCCAGTCAGCATAATAGGTCTTACTCAGCATTTCTTCTGAGGACAACTCAATGCCACGACCGCAACGGCCACTATCTGGATCAAACCGAATATGTGTTAATTCATAAAGGCTGTCATGCAAAGGATATTGTGAGCTGCCAGCGACCACGGCAATTCTGCAAATATCAGGATTTGCATGTTCATGCAGTAGACGTGCACGTAAGCATGCTTCCTCTACTGCATCATTCAACCAGTCAATTACCTCCGTATCTTCATTAAAATAAGGCTGCACCTTATCGTTTGATTCGGTACGAAAGCGTGAAAGCAGCTCACTCAATTTCATTAAACAACCCCGAATTGATGAATTTTATCCGTAGCAATTTGCTTTAACTGATCCAGCTTTAAGTCTGAATCCAATTCTTCCTTATAACGCTCTGCAACATACTTAATCACAGCATCTTTTGTGCGGAATCCATTAACTGCTTGAATTTCTGCGCTCTTAAGTTCTTCAACTTCATCAGCCTGCTGCTTCTTTTTAGCCTGTTCATCCAGAATTTGTTGCGTGTCATCTTGTGTAGAGGCCTGCTCTGTCAAAGCTCCACCTTCAACACGTTCAAACTCAGGATGAGACAGGAACTTTTGTGCAAGATTGCTTGGTACCGTACGTGGTACACCACGCTTGAATACCAATTGTGTGCCATAAAGGTTATCGGTCCAGGTATCACGGTTTGCCTTATAGCAAATTGTCACGCCAACTGCCGGAGCGACTTGCGCTGTCGCTTGTACTGCAGGTTGAGACTTGGCATTTTGTAATTGCTGCTGCAATTTCACGATTTCAGCACTCAAGTCCTGTACATCTGATGGATCAGGAAGATCACGGGCAAGATTGACCACTGCTTTAAATAGATAGTCTTTGGCCTTTTGCTCAGCCGGTAATTCAGCATAAGGTTTAAAGCATGGATGTGTTTTTGCTTCAAAGTCTTTGACCTCACCATAGGTCCACCCTTGAGCTTCTTTTTCCTTAAGCCAGGATTCATGCGACTGCTCGGGTGTGGTATCTGGATTTTCTAAATGCAGCTTCACACCATATTCGATACTTTTCTTCAGTTCATCTGGTGTCTGTTCCCAAGGTAAATGCGACTCATCGCCTTGTGACAAACAAAATGCAGCATTAATAGAGTGGCATAGCATTGCAATCGTTGTGAGTTTCATTGTTATTCCTCTTGGATAAAAAAAGAGGTATTAGCGTCTACCAACCTCTAATACCCCAAAACTTTCACCTAGTTATCGTTATTCGCTGCAGATTAGCGTGGGCCTAGCAATTCACCCGATACCAGTACTTTGATATCCGATGCCTTCGCATTGGCTGCGCCACCTGTGGTGAGCGTAAGTACTGCTGGCTTAGGCAGCGTGACCAACTTTGTACCTGTAGCGCGTAAACGCCCAGCTGCATTCAAAGCACCACCACTAATGAAATATGCTGCATCCTGCGGTACATCTGTAGAATCCACGCCATCCACATACTTAAAGCCAAGCGAACCGGTTACAGCTGCTGTCATCGCAGTAATCACAATGACCTGGGCATCATCTAAACGGAAACCTTCAGGTAGGCTGCCGAGTTCAATCACATCACCAGAAGCCACTGCTGCAGTTGAATTTGAATCAATCACTGCACCTGTTGCATTGGTTGCCAAAGCAAAAGCCAGTACAGTGGTATTACCGTATGGAACTGCACCACCAAACTGACCTGGTGTGCGTTTGCATTTAATTGTCGCCATGAGTTCATTACTCCAAATTGATTAAAGGAAGGCCGATTACTCGGCCCTGCCCTGAAACTTAGCCTTGAAGTTTCACGACGGTATCAACGGTAATCACACCGTGATCGGTATATTGCATTTCACTACCATCACCATTCACGTCCACATTGAAGCGAATCTTCTTCACGCCACGGATTGCACCAACCAGAAGTTCCGCTTTATCGCCATGATCCAGCTCTTTCTCAGACCAGAAGTATGAAATACCTGTTCCTTTATGTGCCGCAAATGCTTCAGCAAGTGCTTGTCCACCCAGGATGATTGAACGGTCAATCGCATGAGTAGTACCAAACGATGCAGGAACAAATGCGTTATCTTCAGCCTCACTGGTATATGAAGTTGAGTAACGGATTGGATCACCGGCGCGGAAGCGAATCGGATGTGACATTTTGCGGATTAGGAAGTTATTCCATAGGCCAACTTCACCGCGGAACAATGGATGTTGATTGGCATTCGATGCACGGGCAATTGCCTCAGATTGCAAAGTACGGAAGCCCGGTTGTTTAGCGAACCAGTTATACTGAGTCGGAGACACCAACCATAAGCGCAACGGCGAATCATCCGAGCCGTTATCACCTTCAACCTTAATACAAGGTGGCGGTAAAACCATGTCATCTACTACTGAACGCATAGAATCCACGGTATCCGGCAGAAACAAGTCAGTAGATGTAATATCGACTTCACCTGCATTCACGGTGAATGCCTGTACACCAGCACCATCTGCCAAGTAGTGACGGTTTTTAGTCGGTGCTTTTACATCATTGACCATGATTTTTTTGAATTTCGCATGTGTAGCAAGCGGAATCGCCCACTCAGCGTTATTCTGGAAACCACGGGCACCACACAAATGCACCAGTGTTGATAAGTCGCTGTAACGATCAAGTAAGTCCTGTGCGATCGGACGACCCAAACGGCGGAAATCTACAGGAGAACGAATGGAAGTCATCACGTTACCCAAATCAACAGGGAAACGAGCCTGATCTACACGCAAACGATCTTCAACGATGGACATACCAACGCCACGACCTTCTGCATATTCGCTACCCATGATTGGATAAGCATTTACAGGCTGTACCAGGTTAAAGGTAACTTCATCACCCTTTTGCTTGCCAAGGTCCATGACACGTAAAATTGGCATGTGTGTAGATGACTGGTTTTTAATTTGTGCTTCTGCACTGCCTTCACCTTTCTGCATAGTGCCAACCATCTTATTGATGATCGAATTACGCTTTAGGCTTTTTGCGAACAGTCCTACCGACTGTTGTACCGCATTGGTTTTATCACCATATGCAGCATGGGTTTTATCTGTCATTAGAATTCTCCAAAAGATTATCCACGACGTGCCAGAAATTCATCTACCTTGTCACCCGACCAGTTCTGCATTTCTAAAAGCAGTTCAGGGCCGGACAATGTAGACAAGCGTTCTTCTGCAGAAAGTGCTGCTGGTGCACCTGCTGGAAGATCTGACACGCTGATAGGTATTTGTTTAGGAGCGTTCTGTACAGCTTGCTTGGCTTGGGCAATCATTTCCGCTGTGGGATTGGCTGCCGGTGCCGCTTGGTTAACATTGTTTTGGGATTTATACAGACTAAGCAGTTCATTCACATCCTGAGCATTTCCACCCTGCAATACGTTGTTATACGCATTACGAATGATACTAGGCTGTGAATCCATCCAAGTTGCAAACTCGCTAGACTCTGCTACTGATTCATAATCCGGGTGAGCAGATTCAATCGTTGCAAAGTGTTGTTGTTCAGCACTGAGCTGCTGCATTTGCTGCTGCTGTTGCTGAATTGGCGCAAGTGCCTGTTGTACTGCGGCTTCAACCTGAGTTGAAACACGTAGATCTAATAGAGCATTTACACCTTTCACAACTGCTTCTTCAGAGAAGTCACCAAACAAAGCAATCACATCTGCATCATTACCACTCGCCTGAATTAAGGCTTCTGCGGTTGCTGCATTTTGCTGTGCCTGTTGGCTCTGGTCAGGAGCTTGCTGTGCTGCGAGTTTTGCGTTTGCTTCATCAAGCTGCTGTCTGAGCAACTTGGCTTGGTCGCGGGCACTTTGTAAACTTTCAAAAGGAATGGTGTGTTTACCATCTTTTGCCAGAACTACAGTGTTGTCCGCATTCTGCTCATCTTCACCTGGAGCCTTCGCTGGTTCAGGATCAGGTTGTTGTTCTGTATTAACAGCTGGTTCTGCTGTTTTCCCTACGTCTGCTGGTGTATTAGTCTCTTGTTCTGGGTTAGTGGCTGGCACACTAACTTTTTCCGCCGGAGCGGTATCGCCATATAGTGCAGCATTCAGTAACGCTGCGCCCTGTTCAGGAGTGACTTGCCCATCATTCGCTTCAATGCTATTCAAGATTTCTGTATTACTCATGCCTTTCCTGCTACTTATCGCAGTAGCCGCAAAATAGTGAAGTGCAGACTTGTTACAGTCGCTTGCTGTCGATTGCTCAACTAGGATTGATTTTGCAAGGAGGCATGGGGAAAGTAGAAACCCTACACGGGTATGACCATATTGGTTGGCTCACCTAAAAGGTATAGGCAAAAAAAGACCCGTTCCTTGGGGAAAGAACGGGTTAGAAAAAACCACAGCGCTGGTTTAAAGAAATCGCTACCTGAATCGGCACAGTCAGGTAAACTGCTGTCAGGGGACATCCAACCCTACCTAAACGTTATTTATTGCAGAACTTCTTGGCGGAAACTGCAAAATGCCTATTTGCCCTGTACTTTTATAAATGATATCCAAGGATTGATATCTTCCAGTTCCTAAATCACTTTAGGCCATCCCTTCCCACTATTGGCAAGTCAGGACTGAGCAAACGCCACGTTTTAAGGCATTACATTTGAGAGTGATTAACAAGCGCACGTTCATCTTTTGGACTACTCGATTTCTTGTTGCTTTGCTTTCCCTGCGGAGGTTCGCCAGTTGCTACTTACATCGCTCACCGCATCGACTGCGGATTCAATCACTCTCAAATATAATGGCCCTGAGTGTGGGATTCGAACCCATCCGTACTTGAGGGTAAAAGTACGCGCACCGACTGCGACCAAGGATTCGTTCCCACAAGATGTTACGAATAACATCGAGGGGAACCGGCAGTAGTTTAAGGTGATAGCAACGCACCCTATCTCATTTTGATTTTAAGTCGGGGAAATAGATCAAACCGACTTTGCTTATCCCCAACATCTCAACTTTAAGGACTTGCGGTACTGTCTTTCCAGCTGTCATCAGTTAGGTACTTATGCCCATAGCGGCTTTTATGGTTCATTTCAAACTGAAAAACTTTTCGACCAATAACGTGCTATGCCGTCCAACTACTTGCGCACATTCGTTGATAGTCCTCACAATGTCTTTCGATTCATATTGCGGTGCGCTGTCCCATGACCTAAAAGGTTTCGCTTGAATCTCACAAGCTCATCAGATGGGTATATCAAACGACAGGCCGGTTAAACCTGGACTATTGGAAGTTGGGGAGAACTACCTGCAAAAGATCAATCAGCCTTGCAATACCAATTGATCTAATAGTTATTTGCTACCTGCAACCTTGCAGCTTCGCTTGATGGAATTAAATATAAATGCAGTGATTCAGAAAGCTAGTATGAAAATCATACGCTTGAATGACTAAGCGAAAATTCTGCACATAAACTGTCTACAAACTGGTTAAACGTAGATTCCTGAATTTCTTCTGCACATCCGTTATAGATCAGTGAATAACTGTCATCTATACGTTTGAATGTGAATGGCACATCATCTGCTTTCATTTTGTAGGTTTCTGAGTTTTCAGTAATCTCACATTCAGATGTAAATGCTGTTTGACCTGGTATCCATGCTTCAACAAAATCGGCAAAGTCACGACTCACCTGGCCTTGTTCAACATCCTGCCATTCTTTACGCTCTGGGTAATACTGTTCTGGGTTTGTCATTACCAGTCCGATGGCCAGTGTTAATTTGGATAAATTCATTGATTGGTTCCTTGCTTAGTCCATCCGAGAATGTACATAACAATCCACACCCTTAGATTTTAAATAATCCTTGGCGGCTTCAATACCGACTGTATTTTTATCACCCTGACCATATGAACGACTTATAATGAAAGCACCAGCATACGACCAGTGCTTATAACAATTGATGCCAGCATTTTTCAAAGTTGATTCTCTTACGCCTTTCAGCCCACAGATAACTACCTTGTCTAAGTTCGCAGTACCAACATCATCGGTCTTATCCGCGGCCTGCTGACCGATGGACAATGCCTCATCGATCAGTGTTTTGAGTTCTGTATATTTACTCAACCAAGTACCCACCCATTCTTATGAGCCATTTCTTTAATCACACGGATGGCTTTGCTATGGGATTCTTCCACATCATCCGCAGGCATAATCACTGTTGATTCATCGGTCAGTTTGATGACACATAAATACTTTTGATTCTCTGCGTCATAATCAAAATGAGTTCCTGTGATAAACGGCAGGATCTGGTGAGTTGGGATTAAATTCCATGCTTGTTCTTGATGAGTCATTAATTTTCAACTCCATGATCAATACCAACTTTAATCCCTGCTTGGTTATTCTGCTCACGCTCATACTCAGTCTGCCAGTGTTGCTTAATTCGTAACTTCTGATATAGCGAATAACCTTCCAGTTCCCAGAGTTTATTTTCGGCAATAGCTAAAACATCTTTTGTTGAGTATTCAATACCAAGCTCTTTGCTAAAATTTTTAGGATTTACTGCTTTTGACATTGCTGTTGCTAGATGAAAGGATCCATCAAGCCAAGCATCTGCACGAACGTATTTAGTTGGCGTTTCACCAAAAGTAAAATGTAATTGCACATGAGCCAATAATTCCTTAATTCGCTCAGGTGTGACTTTTGGTGCAACAGCTTTTTCTTGAAGTTCTTGTTCGGTTACTTCATCACCAGCTTTAAGTTCTACGTGGTTATTTTGTTCTTCTTCAAGCAGAATAATTGTTGCACCGTTTGGGATTTTATCTAACTTAGTACTATAGGTTTCATTATCTGTTACGCGATAATCTAGAACAGGATTTTCGACAATCAAATAATCACCAGAAATACGCCATGCAGATGCACCAATAAAATTAGCGACCTGCTCAGCATTTCCTGTTGTATCTGTGCTTGGATCTAATTCAAGAGTCATTGAGTTATTGTTCAATTTCTAATCTCCATAAAAAAAGGATGAATATTCAATTCATCCTTTTATTGTCAGTGCAGTGCATCAGATTCTAAGTATGTTTATTAATCAAGTATCAATAACTGTCCAATCATTTGCAAATAGATCACCTGTTGATGGTGTCCAACCCATTGCCAAAGTGTCTTGTACTGTTTTTAAGGTGCAATATGGCGCAACATCAATGCTACCACCTAACTTTTCAGCATGAGCCTTATTATATGGATTCCAAATTTTTGACGCTTCGGTATTTGTGGATTGAGCTTGAGCAACCACATATTGCAAATCATTCCATCCAGACCGAGAAACTTTTTTGCCTAGTTTCAAAGCAGTAAGTGCATCACCAAAAGTTAAATTACCATTAGGTCGATAAGCATCCTTAAATACACATGCTGGTGACCAAGAAATATAGCCAGCATGGCGCTCGTCACAAGGCTTGCCTCCATCTACATATTCAACCAAATAACCTTGTTCTTTTGGATCTTCATTTTCAGGGATTTTCCATCCACGGTATTCATTATATTCACCACGGGTCATGGCTGTAGCTAAAACAGACTTTGTACCGATATATGCTGTAAGTGCATGCGCTAATAGTATTTTGCTCATTTGAAATTCCATTAAGTAAGGCTAGTTTGTTTCAATAAAAAAGACAGTCGATTTGACTGCCTTAGTATCTGTGAACAATGAAAATTACTCTTGCCTTACAGGGGTGTGTTGTCACTGATACGTGCTGTTTCAATACCTTGCATCGGTGAATTATCATGTTGTGGTACTGGTGGATTCATCGGACTGGTATTCTGCTGTACCTGCATTTCTGCTACATCTCCACTGCCGATCTGTGTGCTTTGCCCCTCAATATATGGGGAGCTAATGTCACGTGCAGCCGCTTGTTCCGGTGTAATAAAGTTCGGATCATCACCACCTGGATTAGGTCGCTGATAACCAGCACCTTGCATAATCTGGTCTGCAATCGGTGCAATCTGCGGCATTTGTGCAATCTGGGCACCTGCTTGCATTGCAGAGTAAGAAGCTTGTACACCTGTTTGAACTGACTTGGCATCAATATTCTTAATTTCGCTTTCAGCCTTACGCTCTTTCAGTTCAAGCTCTTTGACTTTCAACTCATGACCAGCATCAATCAATGCCTGTTTCACTGCATCTTTAACACGTTGAGCAATTTCTTCCTCAGTCGGCATATTTGCTGCATCACGAATCGCTTGAATAATATCGCGCTTGAATGGGGTATCAGTAAGCGCAATAAGATATGGAAGGATTGGTTGCTGGATATTAGCTGGCAATGACTTAGTAACTTCAGACAAGGCAGCTAATTGCTGTGCACGGAAGCCGCTTGTGCTTGGAACATCTTCAAGAATGACTTTAATGCGTGTGCGCTGTACATCATTAGATAAATACGTATAGCCTAATTCATCCGTTTCAGGCTTATTGATATGAACTCGACGCTCCTCAGTAATCGCATCCCCTTCAATGATGACAACTTCTTCCTGACTACCAAGATCCTCAACAATCATAGACACCAACATTTCACCAACTAATGTCCGACCTTCTTTGAAATTGTCCACGATTTTACGCAGTGCCTGGTTAGACTGATCAATCTGCAGCTGCTCTTGTCGCCCTGAAGTTGCTGTACCTTGTTTGCCCTGGAATCCTGAAGTGATGGCACTACTACGCTCAATCGCTTGACGTGAATCATTGAGCAGCTGGAACTGGTATTGATTCAATTCAAAGTCACGCTCAACCTCGAATCGAGAACCAGTCTGAGACATATGACTACGGTTCAATTCAATATAAGCATCTGGCCGTGCAATCTGCTGTAACACCTGTGCACGTGTCATTGGTGTAGCACCTCTTGTTGCCGTGACACGGACTGAACTCATACCCCAACGTAATTTAGCCTGCGTTGAGTTCACTAGATCCTGGCAGTACTTCATATCACGTACGAAGCCATACGGAATGCCGGTGTTATCTTCCTTAAAGCCGAAGAAAGGTACATACGGGAAATAATGGTGTGCATAAGGTGTAGGACCATCAAATAAACAGTGCGGTCCCATCCAGTAACTACGGCGAACTTTAGCAACCTGGGCACGCTCTGGAAGTGCATAGCCTTGGGTCAATGCAAAAATATGTGCTGGATTATTTTCATCAAACTCAACCACACGGCCATCTTTATAACGCAGCATCACCTGCTCTACCCAACGGCGGTACCATACTTCTGCTAGATTGATCTCTTTGGATGAAGTATCGAACCAAAACCGTTCTGACAATGTCCACGTTTGAGCTTCACCCCAGGCACTATTTAAGCCTGTTGTTTTACCGCCATCCAGATAGTGATCATCTTGCCACCACGATGTACCATGACGACCAATCGTTTCAATCAGCTCTTTATGATCAGGAAATGCTAATTTAAGACGTTGTGGGTGAATCCAGCGCATACGGCGCAGCCATCGAGCATCGGACAAGTCAGATTCTTGCGCTTTCATGTCCCAATGGATCTCGTTACGGTTCACTGCAATGCAACGATACGGATATTTCAATGGATCTTGTTCGCGTTTGACCTCAACCCAACCAAGGCCACAGCCGATCTGAGGGCGAAATGCTTCACTACATGCTCGATCTGCTTTAGATAATCGTTCTGCCTGGTTTAATTTATAGTTCAGTGCATCAGCAACTTCCTGTCCACCAGGTTCGCCGTTAGGTGTTACACGCCAATCCGTACGTGTTTCGAGCTCATAACCTTCAATTGCGCGTAAAGCTGGGCCAATAAGATTCTCAATTGCCGGGGGAATACCAATTTGCTGCATACGTTTCAGCAAGTCACTATCAAGCTGCTTGCCGTCTGCATAATCCATTTCCATATCAGCAGTATTACGCCACTTCGGTTGTTCATCGATCTCTAAATGGATTTCTTTTAATTCATCGCCAGTCAAAGCTAAATGGTCTACTACTGGCTCATCTACAGCATAGTCAGTGTTGGGCATCTGCAAAATCCTACATTAATCGCCAGTCGTATGGCTCATCTTCATAGCGACTATCTTCAGTCGTTTGTTCTTCTTCAGCCAACCCTACACGGCTGACAAGATTGGTATAGTCACCTAGTAACCCTGCTTCTTTTGCCTGAGCACATTGACGCAATGCATCGGCACCTTCAGAGCATCCATTGGCTTTGTCAGGCTCATCGATATACATTTGCATCTGCTGGTTATATTTCTTTTTATAGCCTTCAATACGCTTAATACCTTCTTCACATCGGGTTTCATCAAACCATGAGTTCTTTAATAAACGCCGTGTCTGCTGGATACCTGTTGTTAATAGTGTGATTCGTGGCAATACAATGAACTCTTGACCAGGTAAAAGTTCCTGCAGCATTTCCTGTACTGATTTATTACTGTCACCAAGTCTACGATGGCCAGCATCATGCGGAAGGAAGTGGGTACCATATAAGTAAGGTTTACTTTTGATAAGTTTGGCGTAGTAATTCAGGTCCATACCGTGTGCTTCATCATAATCAATGAAGCGGTCTTGGCTGTTTAATACTTGGTGGTACCAAATCGCGCAGCCATCATGGTTCCCAATATCCCAGAATGTAAGTACTGGAACATCCAGTACTTCAACTTGAGTAATCCCGCCACGTTTACGCAGATCCAGCATGTCATTGGCATAATAATTACCATCCGTTGAAACTTGAAAAGCTTCGTCAGGAAATGATGGGTATTCCTGCCACATTTTGGCGTGGTCATTTGAAAGGTCATTAATACGAGTTGATACATACCAAGCACGCTGATCGGGATCGATCCGCATCTTGATATTCATCTTTTCCCGTACAAGCGTTTCTACACGATCAAAGTATTTGTGATCCTTTTCAGTGATAATGACTTCACTGGAATCTACACGATACTTGGGTTCTTGCCACCAGGCATAAAAATGGAATCTATAATCTTTGGGACTGAGCTTTTTACGTGAGGCAAAGTTCTTTTGTGCAATCTGAGTCTTTTCAAAGAAATCACCGCCTCGACCTTCAGCCGTAGATTCAATGACCAAAATACCGTTTGTTGGTACCGCAGGTAATGAACCTGTTCTGACTTCAGTAGCCTTAAGTGGAAATTTCGCACAGATTTTCCCATACTCAGAAACGTGTAAACGATGCAATACGCCACCACGGAATGAGGTACGTACAGCGATTGATGAACGGTTATGAGCAAACTCAAGCGTATCGTTATTATCTACTTCTAGTGGAAATCGTTCTTTTATCTCTGGTGGGAGGTTGTCATAAGTGAACCGGACTTTATCTCGAAAGATTTCACCAGCAATATTCAAATCCTGCGCAATAATACCGCAGTTCTGATTGGCATTAAAAAGCGCATGGTCCAACCAAAGCACACAGATCAGGGTTGTAAAACCAAGCTGACGTGCTTTTAAAATGATGTTGCGGTACCAAAGTCGATCAAGAAATTTTATCTGTGCATCATTGGGTTTAAATGGCAATTCAAAGGTCGGGGCTGCTTCCATGATCCCGAACTCATTTACAAAGTCATCACCCTTAATTTTGATCTTATACAAACACCCGGAGAATATCCGCCATTTCGGGTCAGCAAGACAGCGTTCCAGTTCTTCTTTATTTGAGGGTAGTTCAGCTAAAGCGGTGTTGTATATCAACTTTCACCGCCTTTTGCACAAACATGGTGCAATAATATCGCGTCTACGCGCATGAGAATATTTTGAGCAGGGTCATTAGCCGTTCCATTCACGTACACACAGTTAATTCTCATACTCAGAGTCCTGTGCGACGGGTTGGAAGGTAGAACTGTTTCCTTGGGAGATCCGATGAAGCATGGTCGTGAATGCATCTTCAACCTTGGCTTCTTCTTTATTCAGGTTGAATGCTTCACGCTCTAGGCCAACGACGGTTTTAAGTGAATCGGTCAATTGCTTAAGTGAACTGACCCGGTTCGGCATTTGAATGATCTTCATGTACAGGTCATTCAACCGGTCTACACCCTTTTCGTTCGGCTCATACATGAGCTCGCCAAGCTTGGCGAGTAAGTCAGCTTGCTCAGTACCGATCATGTGCTCTAATTCATCGAATAGAGCCATGGTCATTGTTCGGGCTTTTTCTATATCTTTACGGTGAGTAATACGGACGGATGCAACTAGGTTGGCATTCGCTTCGATGGTTTCTTTTTCGGTTGCCTGGAATTTTGGTGAATTGCGTACTTCATTGCGTACTGCTTCTTTGCGTACTATCGCTTCTGCTTTTGCTTCAATTTTTCCATTTAAATCGCGTTCCCATTCTTCTTTTTTTGCACGCTTACGGATAGCACCTTCAGATGGCCCAAACTCTTGTGCTATCTGACGTACAGACTTAACACCAGCTCTGTATTCACACTCGATTCGTTCCCAATCATAGGATTTTTTTTCCGCAGTCATTACTTCACCTTTCATCAGTGAGTTAATGATCATGCGTACTATGCGTACCTGTAAAACCTTACAGGGGTGCACATTGCGTACTGCAATTTAGATGTTCCACGAAATAATAATTCTGCTAATAGGGCTACGCAGCCTATTAAACAAAATGTAGTTTTTTTGAAAAAAAATTAAATAAAATCAATGTAAAAATGATATATAGTACAAAACAGTCTAATTTTAAATATGGGGGGAAATTTTTAGTGAACCAAATTCGAGTATTGCTAAATCATTTGATGAGTGCAAAAGAAATTAGGGACAATCATGCAAGTCTTTCTGCTAAATCTGGGTGGGTACAAGCCACTGGTTTAGATGGCATAGAATTACATCAAAGAATAAATGAATTAGTCTCAATAACTATTAATTTACATAGCCATCTAAAATTAGAGAATGAAATAGATGATGGTATTTCAGATTCTGATAAAGACTGGATTTTAGAAGTACTTAAAGGATTGAGTCTAGAAGGTAACTTTTCCAATAATATAGATGGTATCCATAAATATACTTTAAAAATTATTCAGTCTAATATCAAAAATTGGAATCATGGATATGCAATACAATCTTCATTAGATCACGAAAAAATCTTTGAATTAATTAGTAAACTTCAATCAGAAAAAGACGATATTCTACAAAATAAAAATATAAGTCGTGATCTAAAAAGAGTATTAATAAGTGAAATTGACAGGCTTATATATTGTTTAAAAAATTTCGAAATTTTAGGAAATGAGTTTGCCAAAGAAGCGATAACTACTTTTTACTCTCATGCTTTCTTTAACAAAGATATTGAAAATTACTACCAAAGTTCTCCGTCTTTCAAGGATATTATTGATCAATTATCAGCAGCTATCACAATCGGAACATTTACAACCCCAGCTATCGGTACAGTTCTTGACTTAGCACAAAAAGCTCTCAGTCATGTCTCCTAAACATACTTGAAGTTAGTATTCAAAATTTGTGTCATTTCACTAAACAGAAACAAATATGAAATGACACATCATAGCAAATACCTTTTTAGAAAAGCCCACTCCAAACTGTTATTAAATTATTTATCCAAAACTTCAATATAGATTTTTATTCTGCTCCAAATAAATCTTCCTGCTTACCTATGGCCAACTTCTCAATCTGGTTGGATAGTTTGCGGATCTGCGTTCCCATTTGCCCCGAAATAGCAGCCATGTGATGGCCAAGCTCAATATTAGAAAACTGCATTGCCTCAGCAACCATGACATTCCCTAAATAACGCGCTTCACGCGGGGTTAAAGTCAGGACAATATCATCCCCAATATCAATCTTAACTGTGCCATCCGGCAAAATATATTTAGTAATTGGCCGTGATGGTGCATGACGTATTACCGGCACATATACACCGCGCTGTACACGCTGTAATTTTCCCGTATCGACTAGAAAGCCCAAGCGGTCATCAATCTTACCCATCGGCAAATCAGGCAAAATCTGTGACAAGGTTTCACGGGTAATAATCTGTTCCTGGTTATGCAAATCAATTGCAGCTTCAAGCACGAATTGAGTTGAGGTTTTTTCAGGACTTGATGTTTTAGTAGGTTCTTCCAATGTTTTCATTCGCATTCCCTCAGACTTCAATGATTTCGATGCCATGTATATGCATCATCAAATGTTTTTTAAGACTGTATGTACTGTCTTGTGCCGTAATCTTGGATTTTGCGTCTTCAACCACCAGTTCCCCGTCTTTCATATAAGTAAAGTCAGCTATGTATGTACGTCCACGGCTGGTTTTTCCTGCCACTGGGTAACGGACCTTAGGCACAAGATCAAATTTCACTTGTGTCTTAAGGTCCTGAATTAAGCCAATGCGCTGCATTTGTAGCAACGCATCGTACCGACGTTTTTCATGCTTTGAATCAAACGTCTTATTTTCTTCAACGACTTTTTCGGCATTAAACTTATTCGTTTTTTTACCTTTTTCTTGCGATGGCTGGAGTAAATGTCCGAGCCCCAGCCTTCGCAAATCTCTTTCCTTCATCTGTAAGGTCATAATTACTCACAAGCAAAAATTTGTTTTCAAATTCTTGTGTGACCTTCCCCACGTAAGGCTGCCACCCCCAGCCGTTACGCCACCAGTAATACTGGTAATCTACACATTTCCAAAAAGTACCGTCAGATTCCAGTAATGTTGCGTCCTGCGGTCTTTTCATAAAAAGCCATCACTCTGCGTTCATAGTTGACGTACATTCCAGCAGCAGCCATGGCCTGCAATAAATGTTTAGTTTTCATGTTTATTTTCCTCTATATGATTCCGATTGTTGGTATGTTTTTAAGACAGTAGTTATGTATTCAGCGAGTGAGATGCTGGTCACTTTCACCTCGCTTGTTGTGCAAACAGGTCATGCGATCCATGCACTCCTGGATAGCCTTTTTTCTTTTCTCCTCAGCATCGCGCTCCCACTTCAAACGCAACCAAGTTGCCAATGGCAAAATACAGATCAAGGCAAGGCTGAATAACCAAACAACAAACACAAAAATCACAAAACCAATTTTCTTGAATGCACTTAAAAGCTCATCCCATGCATCCCAAAGATCATAAAAACAATCTTTGAAAATCTTCTTGGTTCCATTTTTAAAGCCAGTTAATGTTTCGATGTGCTTATTCATGCTCACCTCGCAGGGCTTTAAGCTCATCGCTCAATTTTTCATTTCTTGCTGTTAAACGCATAATTTGAAGGCAGTCTTTTGCTTGAAGCCTCTTAATCCTCTTGTATTCAAATTCAGCTTCAGTTAGGCGCAATGATTTCTGAGTAAGTTGCTTCGCTAATTGACATCGACGTTTGCGATGCTCATCTTTCAAGTAAATTGCATCCTCAAGATCCTTCTTTGCCTGGATATAACAAGCCTCCATGTTATTGAGTTGGGTTTTCAACCCATCTATCTCAGCCTGTTTTGACGCTTGGCCTGCTTCAAAGAAAGCTCGTTCTGTTTTTGGCTCACCCCATAATTCTGTGTGATTTTCCAGACTAACTTTGCTTAATTGATTAAATGCCTTTTCAAAATCACTCATCGCCCATACTCCACATAATTCCGTTCATCTTCTTTCTTGGAATCCATTTCATTTTGGTGCCAGGCATCCCACTGACGTTGTAATTCAACTTTGCATACATCCGATGGCTTAGATCCATTCAAAATGTCCCGGGCATCTTTTAAGCCCAGATGACTAATCAAATCATCAATACGAAATCTACATAAACGTTCATGCTGGTTGGCCAAACGGAATAAATCAGCATAAGGTGCTTGCAAGGTCGTAAGGTTGGGGGTTCCATCCTTGTTGAGTTCAGCAATTTGTACTTTGGACTTATGCATATGCATGACATAACGAATACGTTTATCTGCAGTTGATTTTTTTACAATCAGATCACCACGGTTAAAATTACTCACGCTACACCCCACGCTTTAACAACTGCCGCACCAATTGCCATAAACACGAATAAAAACACCTTGTTTAATTCCTTCAAGCTGCACACTCCTTATTCTTGTTGGCTTGCAGTTCCTTAATTTTTAATTGCTCAGCCACCCATAATTTGTACAGGCGTTTTTCAGCAATACCATTTTCAACCCACTCACTGATCGTCAAGAATTCGGCATAGTGATTTGCATTTTTAAACTTGGCATCAACAGCAAAATGCACCTGAATTGTTTCTAGTGAATAGGTATCTAACAGCCCATCCTGTTCTATCTTTTCAGCAAAATGCTTAATCAGCTCCTGCTGTAAGCCTTCCCACTTACGTACAACCTTTAAGCCATCACCTAAAGGTACTGCGCATTTATCTTTGCCTTTCCAGACTTCCATTTGAGTCATGGACGGCAAAGTAATGTGATAGTCATGACTGACCATTTCAGCATCTGGATTTTCTACATCAATGAAATAGCCTTCTGCTGCAATATTCCAAACTTCTGGCGTGTGAATGCTTTCCAGTGTTAAGGCAATTGCCAAGTCCTGATAATCATATGCACCGATGATGATGTGATAAGGGATAACAGTTGGATCCTCAATCATGTTGATCAGTTCTGCTTGTTTCACCTTTTGTTCTTCAATGTATTTGTACACATTGCGACTGAAAAACGTCATTTCCATTTCATAGGTGTCTTGGCATTCCAGTTCACACCGCGCCATAAATTCAGCTTCACTACGGCGAGCTGCAGCTGCTTGCTGTAGTTCCTGGACTTGATGTGGAAGCAGCTTGTTTGGGTTATGTTTCTTTTTAGTACGTGGCTTTTTCATGCTGCTTGCCCCTTAAATTTTTCTTCATGTTTGAAGTTTGCTTCAACCAAAGCGCGTGATAATTGAGGGCAAACTGAATTGCCAACCATTCGAGTTTGCTCGGTCTTAGTTAAGCGAATTTCATTGCCATTTTCATCTAGGCCACGATCATGCACATATGAATCAGGGAATCCCTGTGCTTTAAAAAGCTCACCTGGTTGCAGCATGCGAAAACCAATATCTGAAATTTGATAATCAACACCTTCGACTTTTACCAATCCAAAACGGTCACGAGTTGGGATGGTGCGTAAAGGCTCCTGCACAGAGTTCCCATCTTTTTCATTGCCATAAAAAGCTGTTAAAAATGCCCGTACTTCAGCAAACTGGTTAATTGTGGTCATGGTGTGCATCGGCTCACTCAAGTCTTGGCCCACACAATTGTTTTTCATTTTTGATAAATGGCTTACCACCAGCGAATTGTGGTCTTTTGCTGTAATTGTATGAACTGGCTCTTGAATATCACTACCAATCACACCTGAGTAATTTTTTGCAATATGCGCAGCAATTACTGCATGATGGCCACCTTTAACCTGTGCGCAGATCGTTCTTAGCGGCTCATTTATAGGCATTGATCTTGGGCTCGAAGCATTAGCGCATTCGGTTAATACTGGCGCTACAATTCCGCTCCCATTTTTTCCTGTAATTGTCTGAATAGGTTGCTTTAATGATTGCCCTCTAAAATGCACTTCACCAGAACTTGATGTGTGATTTACTTTGACAATAAATGGGTCACCTGAATTTAAAACAAATCTATCCAACCCTTTCGCAATACGTTCGAGCGTTGCTGTAGCAAGTGGGCGTGTACGTGTGAATATACTTGGGCATTCAATTGTCCAGTCAATGCACTCAGCTGCAGTGCGCCATGGTTTTAAATTTCCTTTTTGTACTTGGATGCTATCCGGGTGACCGTGTGTTGGTGTAGGCCATTGAATGGGTAATCCATCACGACGAGCAATTAAAAAGAAACGCTTGCGAATAGTGGGTGAACCATAGTCACAGGCACGCAGTTCACGCCATTCAACTTTATAGCCTTGACGGTTTAATGCGTTCACAAAGCTTTTGAAGGTACGTCCTTTACCCCTAGGACAAGGTTTACCATCCCGCCCTAATGTTCCCCAGGTTTTAAACTCTTCAACATTCTCAAGCATGATTACTCGAGGACGTGTCTTTGCCGCCCAGCGCAATGCTACCCAAGCCAATCCACGGATTTTCTTTTCAACCGGTTTACCGCCTTTAGCTTTGCTAAAATGCTTGCAGTCCGGCGATAACCAAACCAAACCTACTGGTTGATTTCCAGTTGCCTCGATTGGATCAATGTCCCAAACACTTTCACAATAATGCTTTGTATCCGGGTGATTGATTCGATGCATGGCCAATGCTTTCGGATCGTGATTAATCGCAACATCAACAGGACGTTTAAAAGCCTGCTCAAGACCAGTCGATGTGCCGCCACCGCCGGCAAAATTATCAATGATCAATTCGTGTGGTAAAAAAGACATGTTCATGCCGCCTGCCCTCCACGTTGTTTAGTTTCCACTTCAACCTGCAAAGCCAGACGTTCAATGTCTTTCACTTGCTTCGCCATTTCTGAACCTGTTTTTAAATTTTGTAGGCGTACACGGTGACTGGTCTTTTTACGACTGGTCACTTCAAAAAATTTAATGATCTTAAATACTGGCTTCTGGCCTTTTAGCACCACAAAATGATTAAGCTGGAATCCGCGGGTCATGATGCCACCTGCTGAGACATTGCTACTTCAGTCTCCATCGCTTCAATTTCTGGCATTGCAGCTTTGATCTGCACATATTCAGCATTCGTTAAAATGCAACCGGATTGATCACAGGCAATATCATTGATTCGTCTTAAGCTAATGTCTGTCACTTCTGCCAGACGCTGACGGCGACCGTTGTTGTAACCCGGACCAGCAATCCACTGGCGAACACGGAACGCTTTTAAATTTCCGCAATAATCATTACTGGTATCACGGACTGGTAATGGCTGACGTGGTTTATGCATCACACCTGGTAATACGGTAACGTGGCCTTTATATTTTTTGAGCTCTTTTTCCAGTTCTTCACGCAATTTATGCTTTTGTGGAGCGGTGATATAGCGAGCCATTTTTTGTGATTCATTCTCTTGCACCAAATCTTCGTACGACATTCTGCTCACTTCACAATCTCCCCATGTGTATTGAGTAAGTCTTTGGCAAATTCTGTTGGTAGGTAGTAATGCACCGAGTTCGGCACGCGCTCGAGTAATCCTTCAGCAACCAATGAAATCATCGTTAAATAAACGGTCCGACGGCTTTTGTTGGAAACATTCTGGTGAATGTCATCTACCGTAAATGCTTGCGTGGCGTGGCATGCGTAAAGCAAAATGTCGAGAACACTAATAAAATGCGCGACTTGTGCACGGCCATTTGGAACTACTTTTTTAAATTGTTTTTCGATTTTTACTTGTGCATTCACTTGTTAGCCCCCTCTAACTTGCATTGTTTAAACGCATCTTTCACATTCATGCCTTGGGCAACGAGCTTTTGAAATGGTGTATCAAATTTCTGCTTAGGCTGTTTTTTAACCTTCGCCTGTAATTCTGGATTGTCCAGCTTGTTTAACTTTTGATTGCCGAGTTCTTTACGTGCCTTGTTCAATGCAGTGCGATGGTCCATGCCCTGTGCAACTAACCGCTTTTGCATATCGACAATGGCGCGTTGTTCATCTGTCAATTTTTCATAGACTGATTTTTCAGGAATGATCTGAAGTTCAATCGCTATATGTCCTGAAGCTTCAGTTTTTTGCGGTACATATGGACGTTCTATGTCATTCGCCAATTTCGCCTGCTCAACCAAGCCTTCGTAAATTTCACGGAATGCGAAACCAGCCGATTGCTGCATGCGTACAGCATCACGGTTATCATCGGTATCAATCAGCATGTCCTTAACTCTGTCCAATGCTTGCTTGGTCAGTTCAGTGATCGGGTGCTTTTTGTTTTTCGTGTATGTGATGGCATCTGCCCAGGCTTCATTCGGGCCTTTCCAGTATTCACACAATTCACGAAATGCCGACAAAGACGGACAGCGTTGCTCATGGCGCATACGTTGTAGGCCAAGCACAATGTTTGCTTCACTCAAACCAGCAAGTATCCGGGAAGCCGTAGCACGTAATTGCGCTTTGGTATTCTTTTCATGCTTGTGGTTGAACTCAGCGCCATATTGCTGCTGCATCATGGTGAGCACCAAGTCTGCTTGAGCTGGTTCAAGCATATTGCGTTCAATGCTGGCTTGATAAATCTGCAACTCAGACATCACGATACCCTCCTTGCTGCATGGCTTCATAAGCCAGGTCACCAAATTGGAAATCGTTGCTGTGAGAATTACCGTACTGATAAGAGCTATCCGTAATTTTCGGTTCAAATAAGCCTTGGTAATTACCAGTAATCGATGTTTTCAAGGATTGAGTGGCACCAGCAAAACCCCAAGCCGTAAAATCCTTGTAAATCGTATTCAGCGCATTTTTGGTAAGTTTTGTTTTTGAGAGTTGGGAACGGGCAGAAACGTATTGTTCCCATAGATCCAAATCACACAAAGACTGAAATTTTTCAGAAGTCAGTTTCATGACTTCATCAAAAGATAACTTCCGTGATTTTTCTTTGCGTTCAGCTTCGGCTTTTAATTTTTTAGCAGCTTCAAGTTTTTCCTGTTCCAGCTGCTGCTGTTTTTTCAATTCCTGAAAAACCAGATAATTTTTTTCCAAAGGTTTTTGGGAGCGAAGCGACTTAATAATATCTATATAAATATATCTATAAAGAATATCTATTGTGTCTTCACTTTTTGAAGTACTAGCACTATCGTTTTTGAAGTGGTAGCACTTCACTTTTTGAAGTACTTCACTTTTTGAAGTACTTTTGTTATTGAAGTGCTTATCTTTATTTAGCACTTCACTTTTTGAAGTGGTACTTTTGTTTTTGAAGTGCTCAACTAATGACACCTCATTAATTCGGTATTCATTGCCCTTTTTGATATTTTCGCTAACGACAGTGATGACACCAAAATCAATAAGCTCTTTAAGTCCTTTTCGCACAGTTGCTGGACTTAACTTATGAGAACCTTCTAATTTTCCACCTTGTAGCTGTGAATAGCTTACAAAATCTGATTCCTTGTTGAACCCAGATATACGAGCGTTTAGCTCTTCATAAATATCTTTTGCAGCAGGACTTAAAAATGGACGAACCTCATCGTGATAGAGGCGGCTAGACATGATGTAGCCTTTCTCAAATTTATCTACCACTTTTTTTCCTTTGGGAAACTGAACCACTTCAGCCACATGTTGTAGAATCGGTGGCTCATGTGCTAAATTTGTTTTCATATTCATAATGCTTAAGCCCGTTTTGAATTAGTGGCCCCGATATGATTCATCGGGGTTTACTTTTTAAGGGAGTGTTGAAACACCAAACACTTCTATGAAGCTTTCATCGATCATCGACTTGAACGCCTCATCAATGACAGTTACATCGCCCTGTCCGCCTTTTACATAGGCATCCTCAGGTGCTACCCCCAGTTCAAATTCCCGCTTTTCAATGTCCTGAATCAGGCAGGTATGACACTGCTCATTTTTAAATTCCGAACATTTCCCCTGGCATGGGTGTAAATCGCTCATGCTACTTTTTTCTCCTTTCTGGTTTTATTGACGAGTCCAGTGATACGGGTAAGACCAAAAGCGGTGACACGCATGTGTAAGAACACACGTTCTTTACCGTCGTACTGGTTTTTAATGACTGGTGATGTACGGTTGTTGAATACACCGTTAATGACGAACTGCGCATGCGGTTGCAGCTTTCGATCTGCATCGCGGTAAATCCATTTTTTATCAATCAACAGCTGAATCAGTTCCGATTCTTTTATGCCAATCGTTTTGGCGCATTCACGCAGGCAATAGGTATTCGACGTATCTGCAATGGTTTCCAGTGCTTCAGCCTTTGGTGCCAACTCAGCAACTTGTTTTTCCGCAATCTGTTTTGCTTCAAATTCCTGTGCCCAGGCGCGAGCTGCTTCGGCCGGATCAGTGAAGTTTGGTAACATAGGAAGATGTGATTTTTCCTTTACTGAGAAATAAACTTCCTCAAGCTGCTCGAAAATATCCCATGCCTGATCTGTGTCGAGAATCTTGGCATGTCGTGCTGCACCTTTTTCAGTCCATAAAGTAAGGGAACGAGCTTTGCCTGAAATTTGCACGTGAATATTGTTCACGCACAAACGAAGCTTATTTAATTCAGCACCCTCAACCTTGAAGTAGTGTTTTTCACCAACAAAGCGACCAGAATTGTTTGAAAAATTTTTCCGAATATTGTCTACATCGGTTCCATAGAATTCAGCTAATTGCTCGGTGGTCATCACTGGAACGGATTTGTACTGAATAAGCGATGTTTGCTTATCAGCAACTCGGATTGTTTGTGGTAACATTTGCATGTTCATTTTGGTTAACCCCCATATTGAGCATCAAGCTCAGTGGTTGCACCCACTGGGTTTTTTTTAATTCGTTCGCTTTGTCCGTTTAATTCGAATCGTTCGCTCGACTCCCCAGATACCTCATCCATAAGATATAAAGCATCAAGATATCGCTTTCGATCCTGTCTTATGAGGTGCCTTATGTATGCGCTATTAGACCAATCCCGCTCATTTGCCTGCTCAGCAACATATATTGCTTCGCTTTCTGTAATATGGGTTGGCATACAAATATTTTTCTTTTCTCGATTCTTCTCGAGCATCTGCATCACCTTTTTTAAAAATAATTTCTTAATCACACCGCGACACCTTTTGATGTTTTTGGGCGCAGCGGCTTTTTTCCATTTGCTAAATCGCGAACCTGGTATTCGCGAGCTAACGGGATTTTGTTTTCTGGCCATTGATAAACGGCAGATGGCTTGATTCCTAGCATTTCAGCTAACTCAACTCCATTAACCCCAAGTAGCTCAAAAGCTTCTTGTCTGGTCATCTCCAACACCTAAAAAGTAAGATTTCTTATTATTTAAACAAAGATAACTTATAAAAGCAATATGTAAGATAACTTATATGGATAATCAAACTATTGGTCAGCGCATACGTGCGCTTAGACGCTCGAAAAAATTAACTCAGGTGCAATTAGCTAAGATTGCAGGCGTTAGTTCGCCAGCAGTTACTGAGTGGGAAAAAGATGGATATTTACCTAAAGCTGCTTCACTTGAAGCAATGGCAAATGAATTCGGGGTCACAACTGAGTACATTTTGACTGGCAAGGGTGATGCGACTGGATCTTTATCGAATGTTGCGCCCGTAACATCTAAATTATTACCTGTATTATCTTGGGTTCAAGCCGGAACAATGACCTCAGTTGAATCAATAAATCCTTCAGAAATTAATGAATGGCTCCCCCCTTTAAGCACTGACGATCCATGCGACTGTTTTTATTTAAGAGTTGTAGGAATTAGTAACTACCCTGCTTACATGGAGGGTGATTACATTCTAGTTAATCCTCATTTCTGTGTTTCTGATCTTCTATCTGAAGACCTTATTGTTGTGCGAAATAACACAGATGCAACTTTTAAAAAATTAGTTATTGAAAGTGATGAGCGCAAGTATTTACAAGCACTTAATCCTAATTTTCAGCCTAATATTATTGAGTTTGAGGAAGGCATGGAATTGGTTGGTATTGTGGTAGATGCATTTAGACCGTTAGGTGGATCACGACCAAAACGCGTAAGAAGAAGTTAAAATGAGTCAACAGCCTGACCAATATGTTTATATTCTTTATAACAAATACTGTCCATTTGTATATAAGATCGGTAAAACCACGCGAACCCCAAAACACCGAGCTAGAGAGTTAAGCCGAGAAACTGGTACCCCAGGTGAATGGGAGGTTGGGCATCAATGGATTGTTGATGATTGTGATGCAATGGAGATACTAATTCACAATCATTTCAAGCAGTTTCGTATATCACCCCGCAATGAACATTTCGAGTTTAAAGGACAGTCTATTGAACACGTCGCTGAAAAAATTAGTCTGTTCCTTAATATGGGTGGTGAATCACCGAAGCGTGCCGCAGAAATTGCAGAAAAGCAAAGACAACTAGAATATGAACGTGCTGAGCGAGCTAGAATAGAAAAACAGCAGCGAGAAGCTCGTGAGTTTGAATGCAAAAGATTAATTAAAGAAATTAAACAGCAAGTAAGCATACAAATTAAAAAAGAAACGCCATTGTTTGCAAGTCAGATTGAAAGACAGCGTATCCAGGACAAATATTTTAAATACCAGAATTTACCTTTTAATCTTGATCAACTACGGCAATTAAAAAATGAACTAATAATACTTCAAACAACAAAGGCCAATCCCCTTGTTGGTAACGAACCAAATCAGAGTGATCCATTATCCAATTTTATTTGGTTGTTTGTTGGGGTTATTACAATTGCTGTTATTGCATTTTTAATAATAGATCCGAGTAACCCAGCAAAAACATCGAGCCCAGTTGAATATCCCTCTACACAAATATCTGTTAATGATCAGCCAATACAGAATCAACCTCAAGAGGAACAAGAAGAAAATTCTGATGTGATTCTTAGTTCTATTCCCAACGCTCCTCAGAATTACGAGAATATAGAACAAAATGTTCCACAAACCTATCAATATCAAGAGCCGATTGAAACACCTATAAAGCCAACAAAAACATACCAATTTAACCAGCCTGTTGAGAAACAAGTATCATTAGAAGAAGCCAAACAAGCTCATTATTCAACTATTCTGGCAAAGCACCCTGATGCCATGGAAGTTATAGAAAGGCCTTCATTTAATAGCTGGTTAAGTAAACAACCTGATTATATTAAAGAATCCTACGAATATACTTTAGATAAAGGAACAGCATCTCAGGTGATTGAAATGCTAGACCACTACAAAAAAGATACGGGATATTAAAAAACTGTGAACCCGACGCAGTCCTTTAGAACAGATCGGGTGGAGAAAATATGATTGAATTATCAGTTATTGATGTTTCTGGACCAAAGCCACAACCACTATATGCTAGACAATTCGAGTACTTACCACGTATTGGCGAATGGATTGATATTGATGCATCCGGAGAAAGTACAGTTTTTGAAGTTGTTATGGTTGCTCATTCAACAAATGGTGGCGGTGCTGATTTGTATGTAAGACATCTAGGACTAACTTACGAAGCTGTTGGGGATCTTTGCTATAAAAGTGATTAGAGATGTTGTCAGCACTTCCATTCAGCTGGGTCGGATCAGTAATAATTACACCAATAAACTGATGCCCTGTAATTGATGAATTATCATCAAGTATCATCAATTCACCTTTTTTAGTTATTCCAATCATATTAAGACTCCTTCCAACCCACCCCAGCGGTGGGTTTTCTTTTGTCTATTAAAGCATAGGAAATAAGATTTCTAAAAAATAAAATAAGTTTTCTTATAAATAACCTTGACTATAAAACTAAGTTTTCTTATATTTATCTCACAACATAACCCAATGTGAGATAAAAAACATGGCTAATAAACCAACTAACGCACAACAGTTCGTTGCCGATCTTGGGGCGGGAACCTTCGCCAACCAATTAGGTACAGCAATCAGCATGGTTGCTCAAGGCGCTGTCGCAAATAATAAAAAAGGCAAAATCCAAATCACTTTAGAAATTGCCCGAATCGGCGATTCAAGCCAGGTCGAAGTCGCTCATACCCTTGCCTTTGTTGAACCTACAGCAAAGGGTAAACGTGCCGAAGACACAACCTCAAAAACCCCAATGCATTTAAACGCTGGTGGCGACGTAACTTTGTTCGCTAACCATACCAGTCAGTTATTCGAAGTGGATGCTTAATCCCTCACAGTCTTTTTAACCAGTTTTTTAAACCCAACCATAAGGTAGTAACAATGGAAAATACTGAAGCTAAAGCAATTGTTGAATTATCAAATCCAGTTATGGATTTGGCACGCGGTGGACTTATTGCTTTAAACGAAGATTACAAAATCGAAGACTTGGAAGGATTCCAGGCGGGTCGTAATCGTTCACGTGGCACATTAAAAACACCGTCATTTGACGATTTTAAAAGTTATGTTTTAGATGCTTCAGAATCTGGTCCAGCACCCGTATTTGTTAATCATAAAAATATTTTGGCTGTGGCAATTTTGAACTACTCGCAAGACGGATTTGTTCAGGGTCATTGTGACCACCAGGCAGTACTGCAACTTGAATCGACAGTTGTATGGAGCAAATTGAACCAGCTTAAAGACAACAAACTGAATCAAAAACGTTTCGCCACCTTGCTTGAAGACTGGGCAAGTGTATTCGTTGCAACCAATGAATCTGGTGAATCAATCAATATTGCTGAAGCCATCAATGCTGTCCGCAATATGAAGGTCGATGCAACTGCGACTAAAGATTCAGTCGTGAACAATATGAAAGAGTCACGTTCAGTATTTGAACAAGTTGAAGCGACCAGCACTGCAGGTAAATTGCCGAGTTATTTCGAAATCACTGATACGGCTTATGTCGGCCTTGATGAAAAAACGATTAAGTTGCGCCTGCTGGTGAACAGCTCTGAAGGTGAACCAACTTTCGCTTTACAGATCGTTAAAGAAGAACTTTTGTGCAATGAAATTGTTCAGGAATTCAAAGAAAAAGTAATTGCCCTACTTCCTGAAAACCCGGTTCGTATTGGCACATTCGACGCTAAATAAATACAAAAAAGCCCTGAGACTTTCGACGGGATCAGGGCTTCACGTAAACACTTGCAAGCTTACGGAGCAAAGTATGACTCAAATACCTTCACACAGTCAAACGCCACAGTTTGGCCATATCCCAACTACAGGGATTCTTTACCAGCAACCGCCATCAGCAGAACAGTTGGCCAAGTCAAATAAACGCAACAAGTTTAAAGCTGGTGTAAAAGACGCTTTTTTAATTATTGGCTTTATTGGTGCTGTTATAGCCGGTCCTTTCACAGTGAAAAGCTGTTCAGAAGAAGTTGATCGCCAGACTATTGAATCCATCAAATTTCAGGAAGGTGCACGCTCATGACTGATTCTACAAAAAAATTCTCTGAATACCTGGGCAACGATGAGCAAGGTAATATGCGCCTTCGTCTGGGTACCAAGTTCGCTGCAATCTATGTCGAGAAAGGCAAAGATATTTACAAGGAAACCGCTAAAGGTCTTGTGAAAGTAACCCTGGAAGAATTGGTTTCTAAACCGTGGATTCGCGAAAACTTTGACCGTGAACGCGCTTTTCAACGTCGTAAAGCTTTGGCGATTGGTCTGCAAAGTTCGCACATTCCATTACACGAACGTCGTGCATACAAAAAACGTATGGGTTGGGTTGGTGCATAACCATCCACCTTAATCAGACTCGATCATCTGGGGAGAATGAACATGTCAGAACAAAACAATAGCGCATTGCGCGAAATCCAGCTTGAACTGAAGGCACCAAAAAGTAAGTTCAATAAATTCGGTAATTTTCACTACCGTAGTTGCGAAGACATCCTGGAAGCAGTTAAGCCGCTGCTTAAAAAACATGGCTGTGAAATGGTCATTACTGATGAGGTTCACGATATTGCAGGTATTGCAGTGATTACTGCAAAAGTCGTGTTCAAGGACAGTTTGGGTAATGTCACCGAAGTAACCGCACACGCTGGCGTAGAAGCAAAAAAAGGCATGGATATTTCCCAGACCTTTGGTGCATCCAGCACCTACGCACGCAAGTATGCACTTAATGGCTTGTTCTTAATTGACGATACCAAAGATGCTGACTCGGATGAATACCAAGAAAGTATGAATGGCCAAGGTTCACAGCAAAACCAGCAGCAACAACGCTCAAACAATACTCAGCAGAACCGTGGCCAGCAGCAAAATCAGCAACAGGCAGCAGGTCAAAAACCTAAACGTTCACTTGAAGAGCGTTATCAATCTGCCCTGAATCAGATTAAAAGCACCAACGACCCGAAGTTACTGGATACAGCCTTAGGTGCTTTTGCATCAACCAAGTATGCACGTTCTATTGAAAATGCTTGCAAAGCCCGTGCAGATCAAAAGGGTTGGGTTAAAGGTAACTCAAACAATCAACAACCGTTACATCATTAAAAGTAGGAATGAATGGAAATGCCCGCTCAACCTGTAGAAGTTGTCGCATTTAAATATAAAGAAATTGCACCTGCTGGTGGCGAGTTTATTCACGCAAATATGCGTCGGGCATTTTGTGCTTTTTTATTCAATGATCAGTACATGGTCGACTGTGAAAAAGTTCATTTTGGTTTGTTCATGATGAACCTGCCAATTCAAACCACAGGCAAAAAAGGCTTTGGCGATATGATCTTTCATCATCCTGACCGACCAAAACTGGTCATTAATGTTAGTGGTGAAATGTGTCCAACGGCCCAAAAACGCTATGCCGTGTTTCTCAAAATGTATCTGCGGCATGGCAAAAAATTTATCGAAAATCTGAACGACCAGATCAAATTAGTTCGTAACGCGGCAGCTTAACAATAGAGAAAATCCATGCTAACGACACAACTGACATCATTAAATATCCACCCGGCTGACGTTAATAAATTAATTGATGCAAATGAAGGTGAAGTATACAGCGCTCTTATTCATGAAATTGAAAAGGCCCTTCTACCGGAAATTTTAATTCGCTGCCGGGGTAATCAAACTAAAGCAGCTGAAATGCTTGGAATTAACCGGGGCACGTTTCGCGAAAAATTGAAACGTCACAATATTCTTTAAATTGGCCAGTTACATATTGAGGTAATGAAATGACGACTGAAAAAGAGCTTCAAGCTCAAAAAGCTGAACGTGAGTTGCATAAAAATACTCAAAAAGTATTGGCTGCATTAAAAGAAAATCCTTTTGGTTTATCTGGAAACCAGCTTACAACGATCTGTCGCTTAAGCATCAAAACTGTTCGTAATGTTATTTCTACTCGTACAGACATTACGGAAAACTTGGGTGTTTATACATTAAATCAGCCAAAACCTGTTGCGGAAGTTCAGGCAGCAGCTCCTGTAGTTGAGCAACCAGCTGCTGTTAAACCTACTGTTGCTGCTTCATCTGAGAAAGAAGTAATTCAGAAACAATCTGAATCGGCAGCTGCTCTACCATCTAATGCCAAACGTAACCTCCAAGCAGAATTGTTAAAGCTTCTTCAAGAGCATAAAGATGGTTTGTTAGGTGAAGTTATTGTCAGCACTTTGGGTATCACAGACAAACAGCTCAGCCAAACTTTATGGATGTTAAGAAAGACATGCCATATCAACCGAACCGGTTTACCAGGTGAATCGCACTACCAGCTTGTTGTTCATAATGCTGTACAGGAAACACTACCAGAAGAGCAACCGGTCGTTGTTAAACCAGAAACTCAAAAGGTAAGCATCCCATCCCTAGAATTTCGTAAAGATATAGAGGCTCCATCTGCTGCATCCGCCACTATAGAAATGGTTCAAAAACAACCTGAAGCATTAACTCATGTTTTAGGCATTGAAATTAATCCGGGCGTAAAAGCTGATAGTACTGATACACCAGCAACACTTTTGGATGAATACAAGTCACGGATCCAAACGGTAGTTACCCGTAAAAGTAAGCTCAAACTTGAAAAGGACCAGCTTTCAGAATTACTCAGCTATATTTTTGGGTTAAGCAAAGTGGACTGGTTCATTGAGGGTGGAAACCTGGTTGGTGTGTTGATGACTGATGAAGATGAAGTGGTGGCGTGATGTTTAAAGTTCCAGAAAAAAACCGCATCAAGAATGGCCCAATGGGCAGTAATGCAGACTATGGCAATAATGGTGCTTTCTCATTTCTAATTGGTAAAAATCAATTTGTTGCAATCGCCAGTGATCAAATGGGTTGGGAACACGTAAGTGTTTCCACTCCATCACGCTGCCCAACTTGGGAAGAAATGTGCAAAGTAAAATCTATGTTTTGGGATGAGGACGATTGTGTCATTCAGTACCATCCTGCAAAAAGTGAATATGTGAATAATCACCCGTACTGTCTGCATTTATGGCGACCTGAAGGTCAGGACTTACCTAAGCCACCAAGCTTTATGATTGGCGTACAAAAAAGTGAGGCCGTGTAATGGAATTTAACACCCCTGAATTGTTGCCGTGTCCATGGTGCCAGTCAATTCCTAAATTGTCCCACACAGAAATGACGCACTCACCAAATAAGGCTGTGCGCATTATCTGTAGCAACCGTACGTGCTTGGTTAAACCCGGCATTCTATTTAATTCTTCTTTTCAAACCTGTGAAGAAATTGAACCGCATGCTGTGAAGGCTTGGAATACACGTCAGGAGCAAAAGTGATGAATCATCCATTGATCCGGTACCATGGTGGAAAATTTCGTTTAGCTCACTGGGTTATTGCTCAAATGCCAAATCATATTTGCTATACCGAGGCATTTGGTGGGGCATCTGGAGTTCTTCTGCAGAAGCCAAGAGCGTACGCGGAAGTTTATAACGACCTCGATGGCGATATTGTAAATCTATTTAAGGTTCTACGAAATCCAGAGCAACGCGACCAGTTAATTGAACAACTTGTCTTAACACCTTATAGCCGCGAAGAATTTGAAAATGCTTGGAGTGTGGCCACAACTGAAGTGGAACAAGCAAGACGAACAATCATTCGGGCACAAATGGGTTTTGGTTCTGCAGGTGCAACAAAAGGTATTACCGGTTTTCGTATCGATACCAAACGTCAATATGGTACAGCTCAATCATTATGGGCTGACTACCCTGAACACTTGGGTTTTATTGGCCAGCGCTTGAGTGGTGTTTTAATTGAAAACCGCCCTGCTATTCAGGTTCTTAAGGACCATGATGCACCAACTACTTTGCATTATGTAGATCCACCTTATGTCCATGACACACGTTATTCAGGTGCTAAAACTGGTCGTATTTATCGCCATGAAATGAATGATAAAGATCACCTGGAACTGTTGAGTAATTTACTCGAGCTAGAAGGAATGGTCATGCTTTCTGGCTACCCAAGTGATCTATATACCGATGTATTAAAAGACTGGAAGCGGGTTGATACCAAAGCTCGCATTTCATCTGGTCGCGGTACTGATACACGTATTGAATGTTTATGGATGAATCCAGCTGCTCAACAACATGACTTATTTGGAGCGATTGCATGATTGAAAAACCTGTGTTGAATATTGGCGATACGATTAAAGCCAAATTTGAAAACTTTCTGGGTCAAGAGATTGTGGTGACTGGTACTGTTCGACGCATTGATGGGCCATCAACAATCGTTGGTAATGATCTTGTCGATAGCGTTCCATTTTTTGTGAGTATGGATGAGATTCTGGAAATTAATCATGAGCCGATTTTATTTGGTTCGATTGTGCAAAGTTTGCGGGAGGTTACATGAATCTAATCGAGCAATTGGGTGGTTATGAAAAAGCGAAAGAGATTGTTTTTGACCCCTTGCACCCGAAAATGACACATGTGTCAAATGATGGTCGACACTGGGTTAATGAGGAGTTTTCATATATTCCAGAGATTCAAGAGCAAATACCTGCAATGGTTAGAATTGAGGATATTCGAAAAGCCCTTCTTCAATACCGCCGCCAGCACAATATATTTGAAAATGGCGATTGGGTTGTTTATGAAATTACGGGGACTATTGGTGATTTTATAGACCATATAAAGCTTGCCACTGGACATCCTTATTGCCGAGTTGATTTTGGTTTGTGTGACGTTGGCTTAATCCTGTTAAAGCATATTCGACACGCCACCGATGAAGAAATCGCAGCAGGCAAAAGATTGGAGGGTAATTCTTAATGACTTGTCTAATCAAAGTATCAGAATTTATTAAGCGCGTGTATGGTGATCAGGGCTCTACCCCACCTGCCCGCCAAACGATTGTGCGACAATGCCGCCTCGGATTATTGCCTGCTGAGCAGAAAGGTAAACTCTGGTACATCCAGTGGAACATCTACCAAAAACAAACTGGTGATGATCTTGTAGATAAAGTTTTGGGAAGTTGAAAGCATGGCCAGACCACGCGCAAAGAGAAATAAAGATTTGCCAGCAAATCTGTACCGAAACGGTGTAAGTACTTGGAAGTACAGACACCCGATTACTGGTGCATGGCATGCTATGGGTGCTGATAAAGCAAAAGCGGTTGCCGCAGCACGCAAACTAAACGACATTCTCACACCGACAACGGATCTCGTATCTGTTGTCATGGGTGAGGTAACGTTTGGTGAATTTTCTCAAAAATTCTTGTCTGAAAAGCGCAGGAAAGATGGCCGGGCACTTGCACCTAACTCTATTCGAACTTATACGCACAGCCTTAACCGCTGTGCAGAATGGAATAATAAACCATTATCGTCCATTACCCTATTTATGATCAATAAGCTGCTTGAGAACTTGCCCGCATCAACCAGTATTGAAACACGAAGTTTGTTGATTCAAATCTTTGACCTTGCAATCAGTAAAGGTTTGGTCACTGAGAATCCTGCAGCGCAAACAATTAAGCGTTTCAGAATCAAGCAACGTAAACGACACACACTGGAAGGCTTAGCAACGATTCGTGATGCATCACCTCAATGGCTGAAAAATGCGATTGATTTAGCAATGCTCACAACTCAGCGACGAATCGATATCATCAATATGAAGTGGTCAGATATCAAAGACGGTTATTTGCACGTAGCACAGGAAAAAACCACAGATGACCCTGAGGATGAATTTGAACTATTGGAAGGTGCTGGCTATGTGAGAATTAAGATTAATGATGAATTGCAGAAAGTTTTGGACCGGTGTAGAGATAATGTGATTAGTCCTTTTATTATCCATCGTGTGCCAAAAGGAAAAACAAAAAATAAAGGTCAAACAAAGGAACATTGGACACAGCTTGAAGCACAGTATGTGTCACGTGAATTTTTGAAAGCAATTCAAAAATCAGGAGCATATCCTGAATTAAAAGGTCGTCAGTTGCCAAGCTTTCATGAGATCCGTGCATTATCGATTCACTTGCATAAAAAAGCAGGTAAATCGGCACAGACCTTAGCTGGACATGCAACCGAGAAGATGACAGAAATGTATGCATCCGGACATGAAATTATTTGGAATGATGCGGATATTGGGATTGATTTACCGTTTAAAAATAATTGATTTAAGAGCCACTTTAATAAGTGGTTTTTTTGACTCTTCTGACGGCAAATTGCCTATTAAAACCATATACTAAGTTACTGTTTTATATAACTACCAAATGCACCATTTTTACCGCATTTTTAGGTTATTTTTATACTATTGATTGCATATAAATCAGTTACTTATTTTATTTTTTCATACATGTTAAATAAACGTCAAGCATAATCAATCATCAGCAGTTAATTTCTAGGACTATTGTACGCATATCTGCCCCAGATAAAAACCACTGATGATCAATTGATAGCTGTTCCAACCTTTAGATGGCTATTTCACATTAGGTGAAACCATATTTTCCGGAATTACCACGGCATCAAACTGTTCGGCAGTGACCAGGTTCAATTCGACCGCGACCTGTTTTAAGGTTTTGCCTTCATTGTATGCTGTTTTTGCCACTTTAGCAGCATTTTCATAACCAATCACCGGATTTAAAGCAGTGACTAACATCAGTGAATTATGCAGGAAATGATCAATTTTTTCGCGGTTGGGCTCAATGCCAACGGCACAATGATCATTAAAGCTGTTACATGCATCGCCCAACAGTTGAATCGATTGCAACAAGTTAAATGCAATGACCGGCATAAACACATTCAGCTCGAAGTTGCCCGAAGCTCCGGCGACGTTAATGGTCGTATCATTCCCCAGCACCTGCGCCACCACCATGGTCATGGCTTCACTTTGGGTTGGATTAACCTTGCCGGGCATAATGCTTGAACCTGGCTCATTTTCAGGAATACGGATTTCACCAAAACCGCAGCGCGGACCACTGGCCAACCAGCGAATATCATTGGCAATTTTATTTAAACTCACTGCCAACGTTTTTAAAGCCCCAGAGGCAAATACCGCAGCATCTCGCCCTGCTAAAGCTTCAAATTTATTCGGAGCCGTTACAAATGGCAAACCGGTTAAATTAGCCAACTGTGCTGCAGCTTTAACTGCATACTCCGGATGTGCATTTAAACCTGTTCCAACTGCTGTACCTCCCAAAGGCAACTCATATAAACCCAGTAAAGCATAATGCAGACGTTTTAAGCCATGATCCAGTTGTGACACGTAGCCACTAAATTCTTGCCCGAGCGTTAAGGGCGTTGCATCCTGTAAATGGGTACGTCCAATTTTCACAATATCGGAAAATGCCTGAGATTTAGCCTCTAGAGTATCGCGTAAACGTTGTACCGCAGGAATCAGCAATTCATTGATTTGCAGGCTTGCAGCCACATGGATGGCTGTCGGGAAAGAATCATTGGTCGATTGTGCACGATTGACATGGTCATTGGGGTGAACCGGCTTTTGAGAACCCAAAGGATTACCCAGTTTCTGGTTGGCAATATTGGCAATGACTTCATTACAGTTCATATTGCTTTGCGTACCTGAACCAGTTTGCCACACCACCAATGGAAACTGGCTATCCCACTTTCCAGAAATCACCTCTTCTGCAGCATTGACAATATAATGTGACAATTCATGAGGAATTTGACCTAACTCGGCATTGGTCATGGCGGCCGCTTTTTTGACCAAGCCCATCGCCCGAATCATCGGTCGCGGTAAACGTTCTTGACCGATTTTAAAGTTTTGCAAACTACGCTGTGTTTGCGCACCCCACATTGCTTCACTGGGAACTTCTACCTCGCCCATGGTGTCATGTTCAATACGTGTTTGCATTCTCCACCTCATATCGATGTCGTTTTATGATTTAAACTAATTCAATAGTTTTGACATATTTACTAATCTTAATCAAACGCATTTTAATTATAAATGATTATTATTTGCATTTTTTTAACTCTGCATGGTTTTAATTTCCTTTCAAAGTTTGCTTATAAAAACGCCAGGCATCTTCAATAATTTGGGTAATGCTGCGCTTAGGTTGCCATTTTAAAATTTCATGGGCTTTACCTGAGGTCGCTCCCACCTGATCCAGTTCTGCATAAGTATAAAACGGCGCATCCATGGTTTTGATTTCAGTCTGGGTGACTTTCGAAACTTCACTGAGTAAGGCACGGATAGACATATTTTGCCCTGCAATATTAAAGGCATCACAGGTATAAGGCTGAGTCCTTAACCATTGTAGAGTCGCGAGAATGGCATCACAGCAATCCAATACATGCAAAAAGCTGCGCTCAACGGTACGGTCCAGGGTTTGGGCTTGCTGTCGCAGTTCAATATAATCACGTTTTTTCGCTGCAACCTGTAAAGCCAGTGGAATAATATTTTTCGGCAATGGCGCCACAAATTCTCCAAGCACGCCATGTTCAAAAGCACCGGCAATGTTGCATAGTCTTAAAATGGCAATTTTCCATTCGTTGTCGGTCAGTGCGGTATCACGGATAATTTCTTCCGTCATCTGCTGCGATTTGATATAGGGATTGGGGTAGGAATAATTAAATGGCGTATCTTCGCTCAGAATTAAGCTGGACTGACCATAGACCGCCAGACTGGATAAGTGAATTAAGGTTCGAATGCCTGTACGCTGCATAGATCGCAGCAAACTCATAATACAACTGACATTATCGTTATAATATTCCAACGGTTTAAGCGCAGATTCTTCTATCGATTTAAAACCAGCGGTGTGAATGACGGCTTCTACAGAATATTGTTCAAAAACTTTGTTTAAGGCGGGTGTATTTCGGATGTCAATTTTGACAAAAGGCACATACATGCCGGAAATGTATTCAAGTCGTTCTAAGGTTTGTAAAGTTGCATTGGATAAATTATCAACAATGATGACTTCTTGTCCATGAGCCATCAGGCTTAACGCAATATGTGAGCCTATAAAGCCTAAACCACCCGTCACTAAAATCATTGTATAGATACTCCTTATAATAATCAGTACCTTGCAACTTATTGGTGTAATCTTGGTGTTTACAACAACTTATCCACAGATATTAAAAGCAAAAAACCGACTCAAAATTCTCTTGAGTCGGCTAATCTGCAAGAGCACTATCACACCATCTTAAAGATTTGGAATATTGCATGTGTTGCAGTTATGGCTATGAACTGTATATTGTTTATGAAAAAAATAAAAAACTTATTCAATGAATGGTAAAACTCATCAAGAGGAATAAAAATGAAACCATGGGAATACTTTTACATAGAACACACGATAAGACATGATCCTAGCCAAACAACTAGACACACATAACCATCTTTGTTGTTTTTTATTGCGAAGTATATGCACCATCGACCACATACTGACTGCCTGTCACAAATGAAGCACCATCAGAGAGCAGAAAGGCAACGACCTGAGCAACTTCTTCCGGATAGCCGGCTCGACCAATCGGATGTAATTTCACCATCTCTCCCTCATCAATCTCAGCACTTAAAGGCGTTTTAATATACCCAGGATGTACCGAATTAATGCGAATACCTTGATCCGCATATTCCAATGCCGCTGCTTTTGTTAATCCGGTAATAGCATGCTTTGCAGCCACATAGCCAGGAATATTTTTAAACCCGATTAAGCCTGCAATTGAAGAGGTATTGACAATCGCTCCACCTCCAGCAGCCAATATTGCAGGAATCTCATAGCGCATACTATAAAATACCCCATTTAGATTAACATCAAGCACACGATGCCACCCATCAATGCTCAATTCTGCAGTTGGGTTAAGCTCCCCCAGAATTCCCGCATTATTGAATGCTAAATGCAGTGCGCCATATGTACTGACAGCAAATTCAACCACTGCTTTCATATCTTCAGGCTCAGCTATATTGGCTTTATTTGCTACAGCTTTCCCACCTAAAGATATGATCTCATTAGCAACTTTATGAACCGTTTCCAGGTTAATATCTGAAACCACCACACTTGCGCCCTGTTGGGCCAAAAGCATAGCCGTACTTTTGCCAATACCAGAACCAGCTCCAGTAACTAAGGCCACTTTATTATTGAATTTATTTGACATAATTTTTTTCCATTTCTAATTTTAAGCGTAAGTCGCAAGACTTTATAATATTCAGCATCTCAATTCTTTGTTGAGACTGGGTCTATAATACTATTCTGCATGAGTTCAACATATTTTTAGTATATTGATCTAACCAAAGTCATACAGCACATTCTCTATATTGAACTAAAAATGAGTTTGTTTAACGCCAGTATACTTTTTGAAACACCACAAAAATTCTATATGCTTAGTTGTTAAACAAGCTTAAATAAAATAGTCATATATTAAGCATACTTTAATGATCAAATACTACGGATAGTATTCGATCGCACAGCCCCACTTCGGTGGGTTTCTTATTTCTGAAATAAACTTTCGCTATTTTATAGGCAAGGTCGGATTCGAAGGTAAGACCTGTAATAACTAAGTAGCACTAATTCCCAAAACCCATCCCTGTGATGGGTTTCTTTTGCCTATTCTTGCTTATAATTTATTTACCAATAAAAATAATCACTTGAGAATTATATTAGAGCTTTTTCCAAGTCATGATGCTAGTTACATTGGCACTTTTAGCTTTACCATTGACTTTCATTTGGTCTCCAGCAGCATTTAAACTGGCATCAATATCATATACACGTCCATCCTGCGTATTAATCCAAATACCCTTGTTAAATTGTTTATTGCTAGTATCAGCAACCAGACCTTTAAGAGCTTCCATTCCAAAAATTGGCTGATTCTTCAGTTCACCTTGGCATTTGCTACATACTTCAGAACTTGCAACACCAGGTAAAGATCGATTTTTAGTAATGACAGCACTGTACTGTTGTGTTTTAGAATTCTTGCGAATCACGATGTCTGAAACATAATAACCAGTACGATCATCAATAACTTTCCAAGTGCCAATTAACGGATCGAATGGCATAGCGGCTAATGGATTGATTAGCCAAAAAAATAATGCAGTAGCAGCAAAAAATTTACGGTTCATAAAAAGTATTTACAATTCAAAGAAATAAATAAGCACGGCTGTGCTCAAAATTGGCGAGAGTATAACAATTATTTTTCTATTAAGACATTAATTTCATTAGATTTAAATATATATCTGCTAGCTATTCCCAAAATTAATCAAAGATTAAAATCAAGATATCATCATTTTTACAACGTTCACTTACCTTACTATCAAGCCAAAATCAAAGAAAACCATGACATGTAATAATGAAGTAACGCTACCCAGCCCATCCCAGTGATGGGTTTTCTTTTGAAAAGGCCAGCATTGGTGTAGATCTGGTTCAGATTACTTTTTATTTTACCAATAATGTGAAAAAAGGAAGGAAATATAGGGAATTTCATGCAGATAAAAAAGCAGGTTTTATGACTTTTAATTTTCACAAACCCAAATAAAACATTGTTTTTAAATAATTATTTTTGAAATAATTTTAACATTAAGTTCTGAATTCTTTAGATACCACCTAAAATCATTGTATACTACCCTTTTCTTATGAAGTTTGGATGCATCAATATTGGATTGGGCATTCTTCAAGTGAATTTCGATGAGTACCTTATTACTAATTACCTCCGCTCCAACCTCGATTTACGCCTGGCATGCCTTGGGTCTGGCTCAGGCCTTGCACGCAAAAAACCAGCCATTTCGCGTGTTCTTCTATCAGGACGGTGTTGCTGTAGCAAATGCCTTACAATGGGTTCCAGACGATCAGCGTAACCTGACGGAAGAATGGCAGAAACTGGCGATTCGCTTGCCGGTATGTGTGAGTGCTGCGTTGGCGCGTGGTATTAGCGATGAAGAAAATGCCAAACGACATCAAATTAGCCAACACAATCTTGCGCAAGGCTTTAAACTGGTTGGTCTGGGTGAACTTGCCGATGCAGTACAGTCAACACAACGTCTGATTCAATTCTAAGACGATATTTTTTTGGTATTTGTTGCTTTTAAAAGGTAAATTGTGTGAAATCTGTACTCGTTATTCTGACCCAAGCCAATCTGGCCAATCTGCAGGTGCATGAAAGCCTGTCTGCCACGATGGTACTGGCAACTTTTGGCTGTGAAGTGAAAGTTTTACTGCAAGATGCAGCCTTAAGTTTACTCAATGCCGAACTGCCATTCGATCAGCTTAAACATGCCTTTAAAGTGGCATCCAACATGGTCGATAGCTTTGAATTTTATGACCTTAGCCCGATTTTGATTGAAAACAAACATCAACATTCACACTTTGTGGCCAATGCTCAACAGGATATTGAATTTGTTGAGTTAAATCCTGATTTCATTCAAAGTTTTGATTTTGTACTGTACTGGTAAAGTTAAAGAGTAAACTGATTATGTCGAATAAAAGCTTATATTTGGTGCAAAGTACTTTTTCAGCAACCCCGAATGTTTTGAGCAAATTACAACAGGTTTACTCTCCTGAAGATACAGTTGTACTGATGGGTGAATCGGTCCTGCAACTACAGCATCCATTTCTGCAACCATTGAATAAGGTGTATGTACTGGACAACGATGCGGAAATCCTGGCGGGACAAACAACCGAAAATTTACAGCTGATTTCTTATGCAGAATTTGCAAATATTTGCCTGAACCATGGCCGCTGTATTCGTTTGAACTAATTTGAGATTTATGATGAATTTAGAACTCGATCAAGACGGTCACTTAGTCGATTACACCATTTGGAATGAAACGGTGGCTCAAGAGTTGGCAAACTCTCTGGAGCTGCAACTTACAGCGTGGCATTTTGAAGTTTTGCATGCAGTACGCCAGTTCTATCGACAGTTTGGGCATTCACCTGCCACTCGTCCACTGATCAAATTCCTGATGAAAACCGTCAGTGCCGATATCAATAATGCCGTCTTGCAAGAGCAATTTAAGACCGGTCTGGTGGCACGTCATTTAAGCCGTCTAGCAGGCATTCCTAAACCGCCGAATTGTCTATAAATCCTGAAGGAAAAGATTCAGGATGATATTTTGTGCTGTTCCAGATAGGCATAATCATGTTGCGTCAATTCAGCTTTAACCTGCCTAGCATGCAGCGTTTCATGACACTCAGAACATACCCGTCACGGGATCACTTTATGACCACAGCTTTTATGCGTATATTGCATCGGCTGTCCTAAATCTTCATTCATCCATTGATCTGCCCAATGTGCCATAGACATTAAAATGGGATTCAGTCTGCATCCAAACCCTGTTTTTTACAGTCGGCTGCCAACCAAGTTTTTTTAAAAGTGAATTTTATCCCGATTTTCCTCAATAATTTTTAACCATGCCCTTGTTGCCGGATTCATGGCAACGGTGGTATTCCAGGCCATGCTCAGCGTCCAGTTCAGATAAGGGCTTTCCAGCAGGCTGATGTTAAATTTCTCCTGATCCAGCTGTTCACAGTAAATTTTTGGCAACAAAGCAATCCCTACATCCGACTCGACCATTTTGGCAATAAAGTCCCATTGGCTACTTTTACAAACCACATGCGGTTCAAAACCGACGTAATTCGCTGCCTGAATAATCATATTGTTTAAAGTGAAGGAATCATCATAAAGTAAAAAAGACTCTTCTTTTAATTCAATCAATTTTACGGTTTGTCGATTCTTCCACTGGGTATCTTTTCGAGAAAGCAAACATAAAGGTGAATCCATAATAGGAATACCGCTCAGTACAGGTTTTAAATGTCCCAGTAAAATGCCAACATCGACTTTTTTCGCCAAAATGGCATCTTCAATCGCAGCTGCACCGACTTCCAGAAAACTTAATTCGATATGTGGATATTGCTTGTGAAACTTGGCAATTAAACTGCTAAGTAAAACTGAACCCAAAGGCGGTAAACCCAGGGTTAATTTTCCCTGTTTCAGCTGCCGGATTTTAGCCACTGTTTCAAAAATACGTTGCTGTTGTTCCAGTATGACCAAAGCATGTTGATACACTTGTTCACCAGTATAGGTTAAGGCAACATCACGTTTACGACCGGCATCCCCCCTGTGAAATAAAGCCACACCAATTTCCTGTTCCAGGTGATGTATGGTCTTACTGATGGTGGGCTGGGTCACACATATCTCCTCTGCTGTTCGGGTAAAACTTTGCAATTGGACAATTTTAACGAATACGCTCAGACTCTTAATATCCACCTATCATTCCATTTATACATAATCTTTTTTTTATTATTCATAATATGAACACATGGTCAAATTTAAAATACCTGCAAGTTTTTATATTTTCTGATTATGTCTACTTCCTCACATTCTGCTCCATCAATTTATATTGCTCAGGTGGTATTACAGCTCAGTCTGCTGATCTTCATCTGGTGGGTTTCCTCACTGATACAACATGCGCTCAATTTACCGGTTTCTGCCGGGGTTATTGGCCTGTTACTGGTGTTAATGGCTTTACTGAGTGGCCTGTTTAAACTGCAATGGATTAAAACAGGTTCAGATTTTATTCTCGGTGAACTGGTCTTGTTATTTATTCCCTGTGTAGTCGGCATCATTAAATATAAAGACCTGCTTTTGACCCAAGGCTGGCAACTGATTTTATCGGTTGTAATCGGTACTTTTTGTGTGATGCTGGCTACAGCCTATAGCGTATATTTCGGTTTTAAACTGGAAGCCCGTTTAAAGCATAAATCACAATCCCGACACCTGTTAGAACAGGGAAAATAATATGAACCTGACTGCGCTTATATGTTTTCTCGGGACACTCATCTGTTATGTACTGGCTAAAAAACTGCATAAAAAATATCCCTACATGCTGTTGGCACCCGGTATTTTTGTGCCTCTTATTCTGGTGATATTGATGCTGGCGTTCAATATTTCCTATGATAGCTATATGGTGGAAAATCAATGGCTGATCTGGATGTTGGGACCTGCGACCATTGCCTTTGCCATTCCAATTTATGAATATCGCAAAGTCATTACAGCACATGCATTGTCGATTGGTTTAGGCATTGTGGTGGGCATGATTGTCGGTGTGATCAGTTCATTTTATCTGGCAAAATTATTCCATTTTGACCAGGCCACTTCTTATAGTTTAATGGCCCGTTCCATTTCTACCCCCTTTGCCATGGAACTCACTTCCCATATAGGTGGTTCGGTTGAACTAGTGATTTTATTTACCATGATTACCGGGATTGCTGGCGTTGCGATGGGAGATATGCTCCTGCTTGCACTCAAACTCAATTCACGCTTTGCTCAAGGCGCTTCTTTTGGGAATGCGGCACATGGTTTTGGTACCAGTAAAGCCTTTATGCGCCATCGTGAGGAAGGTGTAGTGGCCTGTTTGACCATGGTGCTTGCAGGGGTATTTATGGTGCTGCTGGGACCTGCAATTATTTCCATGGTCGTCACTTATTTATAAGTGATAATGCCCATGATACGGAAGTGATGCTGTTGAGGTGATCAGGCTGCTCACTTCCTCTTTTTAATCATGGAATGGTTAAATAAAAACTCGCTACAATGAAGCTCAAAAGACTCACCGCCTCGCAAATTTCAATACTCGCCCCTACCGTATCACCGGTAATTCCTCCAATACGCTGGATAAATTTGTATCTTAAATAAAGCAATGTACCGAGCATAGATAAAGCACACAGCATTCCAGCCCATCCCCAATACACTGATGTAAGTAAACTTAATACACATACAATAATGGCGGCAGTTTTCGGAATAAATTCTGCAATTGAAGTGCCTAAACCTTTTTGGCGCACATAAGGGGTGGTTAAAAATAAAAATAACGGCGCTAAACGACCCAATAGCGGAAATAAAATCAGGGCTGAATATAAGTGCTCTTGCAATAATACATATAGCACAGACCATTTTAGCAGGCACAGAATGATTAAACTCAGCACGCCAATTGGTCCACAGCTAGGGTCTTTCATAATAGTTAAAGTGCGTTCTGAGTCGCCAAAACCACCGACCCAAGCATCGGCTGTATCAGCTAGACCATCCAGATGCAACCCGCCTGTCAACCAGATCCACAGTACTAAAATCACACTGCTTAATAAAATGACGGGGATCGCCTGTAAAAGATGGGCAAGTGCAAATAGAATCAGGCCAATAATCAAGCCAACTAATGGATAAAACAGCAAAGATTGAGCATTTTGTTGTTTGCTCGGCATCTGTTTTAATTGAACTGGAAATGTCGTTAAAAACTGCAACGCAATAAAAAATGGCGTCATGCTGATTGCTCCACATATTCAATGCTTAAATCGTCATGCAGAATAAAATGATTAAATTGCCCCAGTTCAGCAGACATTTTTAAAATATTGTCCAAGTGTTGATTGAATGCCAGACATTTTAACAGTTTAATCACCCCGCCATGCGTGACCACCATTGCATGTGCAAATTGATTTTGCTGCATGGAACCCTGAATTTGTTGCAACGCATGTAAAATACGCTGCTGAAACTGCTGCATGGTTTCGGCATTGGGTGGACTAAATCGGGTTGGAGTTTCCCAGAACTGCGCCAGCAATTCAGGCTGCTTTTCATAGATGTCTTGAGTAGAAACGCCTTCCCAATCGCCAAAATGCATTTCTTGCAAATTGCGATCTAAAATGAGTTCAAGCTTTAAATTGTTGGCGATTTCATCTGCAAATAAAGCACAGCGCTGCAAAGGCGAACTAAATACAACATCCCAAGAGTTAGGTGAATTATTTTTTAAGAATTGATCTACCGTTTGGTGCATTTTCTGCCAGCCTGAATCCGTCAAGGCGTCATCGGTTGAACCACGCAAAGTATGACTCAGCTCGGTCTCGCCATGACGCAGCAAATCAATCCTGTACATCTTAAATCATCCTTAAATCTAGGCAGATTAAACTTTTTCACCTGTCACGGCGGCTTCAGCAAAAGTCGCCATATTGTTATGCAGGCTACATGCTAACTTGATGATTCCTAAAGCCGCACCGGCACCACTGCCTTCTCCCAGGCGTAAATTCAGTTTGAGCAAAGGGTTGGCATTCAGTTCTTGCAATAAACGTTGATGACCATATTCAGCAGACTGGTGACCAAACAGCATCCATTCACGTACGGCCGGATTTAATCGTACCGCTACCAATGCAGATGCGGTCGTGATAAAGCCATCGACCACCATAGGCAAACCCAGTTGTGCACAGCGAATATAAGCACCGACCATTGCAGCCACTTCCAGTCCACCCACGGCGCACAAGGCTTTAAATGCATCACTGCCTACATATTCTGTGTGTAATGCTATCGCCTGGTTAATGACATTTTTTTTATGGTTGAGCTGTTCTTCACCGATCCCTGTCCCTACACCGGTCAGTTGCTCAGCAGGCTCATTCAGTAAAAAACAGGCGACAGCAGAAGCAGAACAGGTATTGCCAATACCCATTTCCCCAGCCACATAGATTGAAGCCCCATGGGCAATGGCCTCATCTACACTTTTACGACCAAGATTTAAAGCTTCTATACATTGTTCTTCAGTCATGGCCACTTGTTTGGCAAAGTTGGCCGTACCCGGGATAATGCAATAACGTTCAACGCCTGTATATTCATAGGCATCACCGACTGAACCGCAGTCAATCACTTGCAGTCTGGCATTGTATTCCTTGGCAATTACGCTAATACAGGCTCCACCGCTGGTGAAATTTTGCAGCATTTGGCGAGTTACCGCTTGCGGATAGGCTGAAATGTTTTCTTCCATCACACCATGGTCACCGGCAAAAATGGTAATCCACGGTTTATCAATATTCGGGCGCTGATTGTTTTGCAAACAGGCCAACTGAATCGCTACATTTTCCAGTTCGGAAAGTGAACCGGTCGGTTTGGTGAGCTGTAATTGACGCTCCGCAGCCTGTAGTCGGGCTTCTGCACTTGGCTTTTTACACGCATCTAACCACCAGCTCATTATTTCTCTCCTTTTAAAATCATTGGGAAACCTGCGACGCAAAACATTACTTTATCGGCAATCTGTCCCAACTGCTGATGCAATCGGCCAGACTCATCCACAAACTTGCGGCTGATCTCGCCCATGGGTACTACGCCCAATCCAGTTTCATTGCTTACCAAAATGATTTGTGATTGCAAACTTGGCAGTACATCCAGTAATTTTTCACATTCTACGGCTTGCAGATTTTCATCTTCATGCATTAACAGATTAGTCATCCATAGCGTCAGGCAATCGACGAGAATCAGCTGATTTGCTACGTCAATTTGCTGTAATCGCTCCGCCAGTGAGAAAGGCTCTTCAATCAGCTGCCAATGGGCAGGACGCTGCATTTGATGATGATGAATACGTTGCTGCATTTCTGTATCTAAAGCCTGAGCCGTTGCAATATATGTCACTTTAAGATTTGAATCTTTTGCGATTTGTTCTGCAAGACGACTTTTACCGGAACGCGCGCCGCCTAAAATAAGTTGGATCATGCATCACCCAAAATAACTTGATGGTATGGTGTTAATGGACCCTGCAAGGTTTGGGCATTGTAGGTCCCAAAAGTTAATTGCTGGATCTGAAATTCAAATTGCTGCTGTGAAATATTTTGCATGCTCTCAAACACTGCATCACTATTGATTTTGTCTTTATACAGACCCAAAGTGATATGAGGACAATATTGCAATGGTGCGACTTCTGCTGAACAGGTATATAACTGTTGACGAATCTCGGCCAGGCTTCCTTCAATATCATCAATTTCAATAAAAAGCGCACTTTCAAAACTATTTAAGCGTCCGGACCTTAGTGTAAATGAAGATTTTTTTTCTCGCTTTAAAAGTTCAATTTGCTGTTGTAATCGTTGCTGGCTAAAATCGTCATCCCAAGCCTGCTGGTGAGTGGTCAAAAATCCGCAAATAAACAAGGTGATATGAAACTGGCGAGTATTTGGCGTGTACAGTAGATCGGAAAAGTGCTGACGTAAATGGTCTAAATAGAGCAGCAATTCAGGCGACTGGATTTCCAGATACCAGAGTGAATAATCCGTGCGCCCCTTATGCCACTCAGGATAGTCCTGTGCAAGCGTGGGCACAACTGGCATTGAAGGCTTTAGAAACACGTAAAATTCACATTAAATTCAATCACCTTATTTAACCATGAATTCGATGCAATTGAATAAAGCATTGGCTTAACAATATTCAGCCTATGCTGAAATTTATTCAGTTCATCAAGCATATTCCTGATGCAAACGGTTATTTTTATAGCCCAATAGCCCTGTGTATCCCTCACCTCGATATTAGCCTGATGTATCTTTAGCTACCTGTTATATCATCATGATTTAACGATCTTTTTTTTCTGAACCATAACTTTAATATAAAGCAGAGCATCAATCCCAGCATTAATCACGGCAAAAAATAATAAGGATAACTTTTATGCTACTGATACAAACCACAGCATGACTATACACAGATTTATAATTCCTCCAGATTTATAAACACTCAATCACAAGTTACTAAAACTAACTTTCATATTGGCATTCACATCTATTGTGGTAAGTCCTTTATTTTAGTTAGTACAAACCGAGCCATATTTAATCGTATCTTAGGGCAGTACGGCCAATCACTAAAATCTCCATAAAAAAGCCCTAAATTTCTTTAGGGCTGATTAGCAGCATTTAAATAAATTTTTATAAGTCCAGTATATCTACGAATTGTGCACCTAAAACCTGAGCTAAATCTTGTGGTTTTATGCCAATATCCAGACCTCTTTTACCACCACTAACATATATTTTTGGCAATTGCTGTGCCGTAGCATCAATCACTGTTTTTAAGCGTTTCTTCTGGCCAACCGGGCTGATTCCCCCAACCAGATAACCCGTTAAACGTTCAGCATTTTTAGGATCAGCCATCTGTAATTTTTTACAGCCCACAGCCGCTGCCACTTTCTTTAAATTTAATTGATGATTCACTGGTAAAACTGCTACAAAGTAGTTCTTGTCATCGGAAAACGATATTTTAAAAATCTAAACAAATTACAACAAATTTAAAAAAATTATATTTTTATCAATTAAAGACTTATCAAATTAAGCAGAATCTAAACCTTATATGCAAAATCAAAATTAGTGAGTAATATGGTGAGTAATTACCTAAATTTCATGTCTTCATCGACACTTACTCACATATGCTAACAGACACAAAAATCAGAAGCTTAAAGCCTAGAGAAAAGCCTTACCGTATAGCCGATCACAATGGGCTTTGTATTGAGATAAGACAAAGCGGTTCTAAATTATGGCGCTATAGATATCGCTTTGATGGTAAAGCATCAATGCTGAGTCTTGGTGAGTATCCAGCCGTAAGTTTATCAGACGCACGTAAAGCTAGAGATGAAGCCAGAGCTTTATTGAGTGATGGCAAAAATCCAGCTCAGATTAGGAAAACTGAAAAAATCGAAGCCAGCATTCAGAATGCAAACACGTTTGAGCTTGTTGCGAAAGAATATATTACTGAAATTCTAAAAAATAGATCCAGTGGATACCTGAACAAGATAACAAAATCCCTTGAAATTGATATTTACCCAATCATAGGCTCTAAGAATGTTTCTGAAGTATCAGCTGCTGAGGTTTTATATATTGCAAGATCTACAGTGTCTCGTGTTAGAACAACAGGAAAAAGAGGTACAGGAGAAATTACTGCACTCAATAATATAAAAATTATCGGCGCTATCATGCGCTACGCTATTGCCACTTTAAGAGCTGAAAATGATCCAACCTATGCAGTCAGGGGATCAATAATTCGACCTGATATTGAACATGCAAGACCATTAACCAAAGAAGAACAATCACACTTTAGAAAGGGATTGGATGGTTTTCGTGGATCTGCAACAGTTAGAAATGCGTTACTCACAATGGCATATACAATGCTGCGATCTGTAGAAATAAGACGCATGAAATGGTCTTATATAGACTTTGAATCCAGGGTTATTAATTTCCCAATCTCCACAAGAAACAATTCGCAAGAGAGAACAACAAAGAAAAATAGAATCCACCTGGTGCCAATGTCAGAGCAGCTTTATGCTTTATTGAAGCAACAGTACATTGAATCTGGAAATAAGGAATATGTATTTCCTGCTGTCTATAGTGGTGGTGACTCCAATCCTATTGGTGGTGCCACATTGAATGCAGCTCTTAAAAATATGGGATTAAAAGCAGTAACAGCACATGATTTTCGGGCAACCGCATCAACAATATTAAATGAATTAGATTTTGATGAAAATTGGATTGAGAAGCAGTTAGCTCATGCTGAGCAAAACAAAGTTAGAGCATCTTATAATCATGCTAAGTACATGAACCAGCGCAGGGATATGTTACAACAGTGGGCTGATATTGTAGATGGGTGGAAGGAATAAAAAAGAAAACATGAGAACACTTTTACATTGAGCACTGCATAAAATTTGCCGAGCCATGGAATAAAAAGTCAGGCTGGTCGGTGTGGCATAGTTGTTTTGATTATGATCATGGGTGTGCGTTTGTAGTTTTGAGTTGGATTAGAAGTTAAAATTTTATATCAAGCTTCCGACTAAGTTAAAATAAGTTGTCTTGTATGAACTGGATTAATAATAGGTGAAATCAGTGATAATAAAAATTGTGACCACCTGCGAGCCTGTAAATAATTTTGTGTAATTGCTTTTCATAAATTTAAAGGTGATTGCTTAAGCGGTCACCGAATTCAATAATAAAGCGGCTCATGGCTAAACGCCAGTCGCGAATAGGCATATTCCACTTTTTAGACGCTGCATCAATTGCCAGGTAAATCACTTTACGTAC